>MHIM01000001.1 GCA_001817505.1 Candidatus Buchananbacteria bacterium RIFCSPLOWO2_01_FULL_39_33
AATTATTTTTTGGTAGCGAGCGAGTTGACATTGATAATTTTTTATGTTAAGTTATTATAGAAAGAATGTTCTTTAATTAAACAAGGGAAAACCAATATGAAGGAGGAATCCCATGCGGAAAATAAGAATATTTAAAAAGATACTTGGCGGATTAATGGTTTTTTCTCCTTTTGCCGGGGTTTTTACTCTGGCAGTAATAGGATATGGTATTGGGGTGGCTTTAGGGGCTTTTGTCATGACTATTGCAATAGCTTTAATTATGATCTTAGGGATGTTTTTATTGGTTAATCCCTAAAAGAATTAACCATTTTTGATGGCTAAATATCAGACCAGGATTAATTTAACATCCTGGTTTTTTATTAAAAATATTTGTTAATAATTTGACTAAATTTTTTTATTTTATTAGAGTGTTAAAAAAATAAGTACTTTGAAAATAAGTGAAAATAAGGAGGATAGCTGAATGTCTGGTCATAAGTTGGAGGTCGCTCTTTTGGAAGTAACCAAAAGGTGTAATCTTCACTGCTTAATTTGCGGCTCTGATGCCAAAAAACAGGCCAGTTCTGGTGAACTGACTATTGAAGAATGGCTGGATGTTGTTAGTCGCTTGAAAAAATTAGGACTCAAATTAGCGGTTTTAAGCGGCGGCGAGCCAACTTTGAAATCCGGCTTAGAGAAGTTAATTGCTCATTTGGGCAATTTATCACTGGAATATTCAATTATCAGCAATGGCTTATTGTTTCCGCGCCGTTTACTCGCTATCGCCAAAGAAATAAAGCCCTATGTCATCGGCCTAAGCATTGATGGGCAGCCAGAGAATCATGATCGGCTGCGCGGCCAGGGAAGTTTTACTGGTTTGCAAAAAACCATTTCATTATTACAGGAGAATGACATTCCGGTTTCGGTTAATACCACTGTTCATAAAAATAATTTCAGAGATTTGCCTTGGATTTTAGAGTTTATTTGTCAAAACAAGATTATCGCTTGGCAAATCCAGTTGGCTATGCCTTTTGGCCGGATGAAGGAATCAGCCCATTTGGTTTTAGATCAGCAGGAATTTGCTCGGCTCTGCGTCTTTATTTATAAAGCCAGGAAATTATTTCCGGGAATAAGAATTGTGGCGGCTGATGATTTTGCTTGGGCGTCAAAAGGATTAATCCGCGATTGTCACTGGTTGGGTTGCAGCGCCGGCTTGTCTTCAATAGCTATCGGCGCCCGGGGTGAAGTTTGGGGCTGTTTATCTTTGAATGGTTGTCAGTCAGAAGGTAATATCAGACAAAAACCGATTGAAGATATCTGGAATGATCCCAATCTTTTTGCCTATAATCGGCAGTTTAATGAGAGAAATTTAAATTTATCCTGCCGGCAGTGCCAAGAAAAAGAAGTTTGTCGAGGTGGGTGCAAGGCCCAGTCATATTCAATGACAGGCCGGTTTAATTGTTCACCGTTTTGTTTTTTAAGGACAGTCAAAAGTGAAGCCCAAGGAGGTAAGACAGATGAGTGATAAAGAAACCGAAAAATCTTCAGCTGAAACTCCAGCCGAAGAGATGTTGCCTACTAATGAAAAATTGTGGGAGGAATTAAAGAAATTGAGGCAGGAAGTGGACGAACTTAAAAAGTCAAAGCGAACTGAACGCCCCATTTTGCCTTCGCCACCCCATGATAGGATGATCAAATATGCTCCTATTGGCAGAAGTCCTTTTGGTCTTCTTGATCGTTGATTAGAATCAAATCAGCCGCACCAGTAAATGGCGCGGCCTTTTTTATTTATATATAATATCTAGGCAAACTTTCTCTTAATCTGGTTATAACTTCGTAATTAATGGTCTTAGCCCAGTTAGCGATTTGTTCTACCGTGATATTCTCTTGACCTTGCTCTCCGATTAAAACCACTTCATCACCCTCAATAACCTGGCCGCAATCGGTAATATCAATAATAGTGATATTCATACAGACCCGGCCTAAAATCGGGGCTTTTTGGCCATTAACCAAAACATAGCCCTGGTTGCTTAATTTTCGGTCATAACCGTCATAGTAACCAACTGGTATAGTAGCTAAAACAGTCGGGCGCTTAGTGTAGCAGGTGCAGCCATAGCCGACACAACTATTTTCCGGTATCTTTTTTATCTGGCCGATTTTGGTCTTAAAAGACAAGGCCGGTCGAAGAATGATATTTTTTTCTTGAGCCAATTTAGCCACGTCTTGGCTGGGATAATAGCCGTAAGCGGCAATTCCCGGCCTGACTAAATCAGCCAAGCCGTGCCGGCAGAGCAAAAGAGAAGCGCTTTTGTCGCAATGAATAATTAAATCATTACCAACGAGATTTTTTATTTTTGGCACTATTTCCTTAAAATTTTCTAACTGCCGGTTAAAATATGAGAGGTTTAAAGGTTCATCGGAAGTGGCAAAATGAGTGGCCAGTCCTTCTATGGTAATATGCGGCAATTTTTTTATTTTTTTAGCTAACTCCTCTGCCTCTGCCATTAAGACGCCGTAGCGGTGCATGCCGGTATCTATTTTTAAATGTACCTTGGCTATTTTATTTTTTATTTTTCCTGTCATTGATAATTTTTCAGCATAGTCAAAATTACTAATGAATATTTTCAAATCCCAATCCAAAATTTTTTCCAATTCACTTTCAGCCACATAGCCAATGACTAAAATCGGCCGGTTGATGCCGACATCCCTTATTTTTTTGGCTTCCTCAATGGAATTAACCGAAAGCCAATCGGCTCCGGCTGAAATAAATATTTTGGCGGTTTCTATTAAACCATGGCCATAAGCATTGGCTTTGACACAAGGGGAAATCAAGACCTTACTGCCGGCTAGATTTTTTAAAGTTTTAATGTTAGAAATTAAATTTTCTTTCTTAATTTCCAGCCAAACCAAGTCATTCATAATGATTTTTAAAAGATATTTGAACAAAAGCAGAGACGGGGCATGCTCCGTCTCTGCCCGATATTTCCTGTTCTCTGGAGTGGGAATGATTCATTTAAACAACCAGCATCTTATCTTAAATGTTATAAAAAATCAAGTCATTTCATTTAAAAATCTCATCCCAACATGACGTCGAGATGGGCTAAGGCGTTTTCTAAGAAAAAACGCGGTTTATAAACAGGCCGGCGTAATAGCTTAAAATGATAACCAAAGTTGCGATTAAAAGATGTTCGCCGATAATGCGGCCGACTCGGCGATTTTGGCCTTTGGCTATCATCAAACTAAGAATGGTAATTAACAGCGCTCCCCAGATTAAGTTTATCAAGACAGCGATTTTAAGATTAAAAAAAAGCACCGGCCAGATGAAAGTGATGGCAAAAATAAATTTTGATATAAAGGTAGCCAAGGTTGCTTGCCAAACCTCTTTTTGTTTATCGCCGTTTTTTGATTCTTCGGAAATGTGGATGCCCAAAGCGTCGGAAAAAGCGTCGGCAATGGCAATGGTTAAAATGCCGCCCAAAACCGCCAACTTAGAGCCGGTGCCGGCAGTCAGGCCAATCATTAAGCCGGTGGTGGTAATGACCGCTGAAGTCAAGCCGAAATTAAAACCTGATTTTAAGGGGTTGCCGATTTTTTTCTCTCTTTTTACTTTTGACCAAAACATAGTTTAAGATTATACTTCTATATATATTTTATCAAAAATTTGGAAAAAAATAAATGGAAAAAAAAGTAGCTATCGTGGTCTGCGCTTGGCCGCCTCAAGGCGGCGGTTTTGGTGGTAATGCTTTTTACCATTTAAAACAATTACAGAAAATTGGTTATTTGACTAGAGCCTTTACTCCTAAATATAAAAATATCAAAAGTCCCAGTAATCAAATGGTTGGTTTTTTGCCAGTGATATTTCCTATTGGCAAGGCGGGGTTTTTATTTTCTCTTTTTAGTGAATTAAAAAAATTTGATGTTATTCATTTATATTATCCATTTTTTGGCACTGACTTGATTATTATGCTATTTAAAATTTTTCATCACCAGAAGAAATTAATCCTTCATTATCATATGGATCCCGTTGGTCTGGGTTTTCAGAAATTTTTTTTTAAATTGTATTTAAAATTGTTTTTACCATCCCTAGTGATGTTGAGTGATAAAATAGTGGTTCTTTCATGGGATCATGCCAAACACAGTTACATAAATCAATATTTTGAAAAAAATAAAAATAAGTTTGTAGAAATTCCCAATGGCATTGAAATTGATATTTTTAAATTAAAACCTAAAAATATTCAGTTAGCTAATAAATATAATATTTCTGAAAATAATAGAGTGGTAATTTTCGCCGGCGGTTTGGATGACCAGCATTTTTTTAAGGGCGTTGATGTTTTAATCAGATCGTTTTCTACTGTTGTTCTAAAAAATAAAGAGGCTAGATTGATGATTATCGGTGATGGCAATAAAAAAGAGTATTACGAAAAATTAGCTAATGAATTAAATCTTAAAGATTGGGTTATATTTACTGGCTGGATTGATAATGAATATCTAGCTGATTATTATAATTTAGGCGATGTTTTTGTTTTGCCATCAATCGAAAGAACTGAAAGTTTTGGTATTGTTATCGCTGAAGCTCAGGCCTGCGGACTACCAGCCATTATTTCCAACTGGCCGGGTAGCCGGCTGACGATTGAAAATACCGTAACCGGTTTTTTGGTTAAACCCAATGACTCCAGGGCTTTAGCGGAAAAATTGATTTTTTTGTTGGAGAATCCCGATTTAATGAAAAAAATGGGCGAGGCGGCAATCAAACGAGTGGGGGAAAAATATTCTTGGTCTGTCGTTATTAAAGAAATAGATAAACTTTACCAAGGCCTATGAAAAACAACGGTCTCAAAATTTTTTATTCAATAGTTACTTTGCTTTGGCTGGGCATTATTTTTTGGTCTTCAGCCATAAGCGATTATTCGTCAGTGCCGGGCCAGGCCGACAGCCAGAGCGACTTCCTTTCTTCCATTGTCCATTTAATAATGTACGCTATTTTGTGTTTTTTATTTATCAAATTATTTATGAGTTATGGACTGGAAAAGAAAAAATCTATCGCTTACGGCTTTTTGGCTGCCATTGTCTATGGCTTGATTGATGAATTCCATCAGTTTTTTGTACCCGACCGGGAAATGCATTTTGGCGATTGGTTATTGGATGCAGTTGGAGCTTTTGTGGTTGTCTGTCTTTATAATGTTGCTGGCCGAATACCCCTGGCTTTTAAGCCAGGGGATGAAGGCCAGTGTGAGTAAAAATACGTCGGCGGAGCCGACACCTCTCATTTGAATTTACCCAGATACTGCGGTCTTTAGACCGCAGTTAAATTCATTAAAATCAAAATTAAGAAATGAAAATCGGAATCATTCATTCAATTTATAAACCCGAGGTCAGAGGCGGAGCTGAAGTGGTAGTGGAGAATATTGCTTTGGGGCTGAAAAACCAAGGTGATGAAGTATTTATTATAAGCGTCGGCTGTAAAAATCAAAAAGAGGAAATTGACGGCCTGAAAGTTTATCGCATTAAAAGTTTCAATTTATTTAATTTTTTAGATATTAATTCTCAACCGGCGATTTCAAGATTTTTCTGGCATCTTTTGGATATGTTTAATATCATTCAGGCCGGCAGAGTTTATAAAATTTTAAAAAAAGAAAAACCGGCTTTGGTACTGATGCACAATTTGAAAGGCCTCGGTTATTTGACGCCATTGGTGATTAAAATTTTAAAAATAAAAAACATCCAGACCGTTCATGATATGCAGCTGATTCATCCTTCTGGTCTTTTGCCAGAAAATGAAAAAATCGGATTTTTAGCCAACAGCTATGCCGGGTTTAATAAACTTTTATTTAAGTCGGTTAAAGTAGTGGTCTTTCCTTCAGAGTATATAAAATCGGTTTATCAACGTTATGGCTTTTTTAAAAAAGCGGAAAAAATCGTTTTAGGAAATCCCATTTCAAAGATGCCCACCCTGCCCGAGGGGGGGCAAGCAGCGACGCCAATCGGAGCTGACTGGGGGGGTGGGAGAGGGGAATTTCAAATTCTTTTTCTTGGCCAAGTTGAAGAGTATAAAGGCATTTTTGATTTGATTGAGGCGGTTAAGGGGTTGGCAGGCCTGCCTGCGCCGGCAGGCGATTTTGTCTTAAATATCGTAGGCAATGGCTCGGCTTTGTCCAAGGCCAAAATTAGAGCCCAAGAGGCCTTTCCTGATGATAGTTTTAAGGCTAAAATAAGGTTTTGGGGCCGGCTTGAGCCAAAGGAGCTGGCAGAGAGAATATGGTCCCAAACCGATCTTTTGGTTAATCCCAGCCAGGTAGGAGAAAGTTTTGGTTTAGTGATAATTGAGGCCTATGCCCACGGCGTGCCGGTCTTGGTTTCTAATAAAGGTGCTTTACCGGAATTGGTGAAAGAAGGTGAAACTGGTTTTGTTGTCACCAATAATAATTGGCGGGAAAAAATAGAGTGGTGTCTCAATCATCAAAGCGAACTAAAAGACCTGCGTGAGAATTGCTTGAAGGCAGCGGCTAAATATAATTTGGAAGATTATTTGAATAAACTAAAAGAGTTTGCTATGATGACAAAAACAATATAACAATAAATTAAAATCCAAAATTATTCATAATCGCGCTAGTAGGTCTAATTTATAAAATATGGAAACACTTCTGATAATTTTAATAATTATTTTACTGATTGCAGTTGCCGGCTTATTTTTATTTTTTAATAAGAAATTACAAGCCCTACCCCAAGCCAAAGCCGATGACCAGTCATTTTTAATGCTGCAGGAGAGAATCAAGGAATTAAATCAGACCTTGGATAATAAACTGACCGAGTCAACGCGGCAGGCGCAGGTTCAGTTCGGCCAAAGTTTGAATGTGATCAAAGGTGTCACCGAAAAAGTGACCCAGCTTCAGGAAACCAACAAGCAAGTGATGAGTTTTTCCGAGCAGCTAAAAAATTTGGAAAAGGTCTTAACTTCCCAGAAAACGCGCGGCAACTTGGGCGAAGCCGGTTTGCAATTGGTCTTGGAAAATATTCTGCCGCCCAGCGTTTTCAAGCTGCAATACAAATTTGACGACGGCGACACGGTGGATGCCGCCATTTTCACCAAAGAAGGCATTATTCCGGTGGATGCTAAATTTTCACTGGAAAATTATAATCGCGTCTTAAATGAAGCCAATACGGACAGACGATCGGTTTATGAAAAGGATTTCAAAAATGATTTGAAAAAAAGAATTGACGAAACTTCCAAGTATATTAAACCGAGTCAGGGAACGCTGGACTTTGCCTTTATGTTCATACCAGCGGAAGCTATTTATTATGATTTATTGGTCAATGAAGTGGGGGCGGTCAAAGTGGATACCGGCGGCTTGATTGACTATGCTTTTAAGGAAAAAAAAGTTATAATTGTCTCACCGACAACCTTTGCTGCCTATTTGCAAACTGTGCTTCAGGGTCTTAGGGCTTTGAAAATAGAAGGCCAAGCCAAAGAAATAATCAAAAATGTGGAGAAATTGCAGAGGCATATCATTGCTTACGATGACAAATTGCAGAAATTAGGCAGCAGTTTGAATACCACGGTCAATGCTTATAATTTTTCTTATAAAGAATTCAAAAAAATTGACAAAGATGTGGTCAAGATAACTGATCAAGAATCACCGGTAGAGGTCTTGGAAATTGATAGCCCTAAATTGGAAATCTAATTTAAAATATATGGATAACGCTAGGCAATTTTTAGGCAAAAAGGTCTTGGCGAAAATAGACAAGCCGATTGGCACTAAGCACCCTAAACACGGCTTTGTTTATATGGTCAATTATGGCTTCATTCCTAATACCCAGGCGCCGGATGGGGAAGAAGTGGATGCTTATGTCTTGGGAGTTTTTGAACCCCTGGCAGAATTTACCGGTAGGTGTATTGCCATCATTCACCGCCTCAATGACAATGACGATAAAGTCATTATAGTGCCCGAAGGCGTGGATTATAATGATAAACAGATCATGGCTTTGACAGAATTTCAGGAAAGATTTTTCAAGTCCAAAGTAATCAAAAGATAAATCATCATAATTTATGAAGAATTATTACTTTTTATTAATTTTAATCTTAGTGATCTTATCTTTAGCTCTGATTGGTTATTTAAGTATTACTTCAAATAAAAATAAGGCAACCAGCCAAAACAACTCCAATTCTATTTTTACTGCCGAAAAATTCTGTATTGCCAAGGGCGAAAATAATATTAGCAGTGCTGAGGCCTATGAACTGGCTTTAAAAAGCGATTGCGCCCAGGCCGGTATTGTGAAAGAAGATTGCGATTGCGATTCCAAAAGCTTTATCTGCTCATTTACTGTTAAAGCTGAAAAATCTGGCTGTAACCCGATTTGCCTGGTTGATTTAAAAACCCAGAAAGCGCAAATGGATTGGCGCTGTGTCAATTAAATTTATAAATTTGCTTGTCGTCTATTGATATAGGTTCCCGGCCTACTGGCAGCTAGTCGGCCGGGTTTTTCTTTTAGCCGGCTTTTATATTTATATTGGAGCTGGCAATATTGAATCGGCAATAGTTCTGGACTCTTTTTTATGTTATAATAATAGTCATGAATGATCAGCAACTGATAAAATTACTGAATAAACTGGCCGAGAGTTATTTTTTATTGGCGCCGCAAAAATTGGACGATAATCTTTTGCCCGGCTATGAATACGGCATTAGGGAAGTTAAAAATCTTGAAGAGATAGATTGGTCGGGCGCCATGCCTTATGGCAGCTGGAAAGAAGTGCTTTTGCCCTATCACGAGCGGCTATTTGATATCCAGAAGGGCCGGTTAGTAGAAACTAAAACTAAATATCCGCCTATCGCTTGCCTGGCTATGAATATTTTGGATTTAAAGGCCCTGACGCTTTTTGAACAGGTTTTTGCCAACGATCTTTATTACCAAAAGCGGCGACGGCCGATGCTAATTGTCGGCTATAGCACCGGCTTGCCCAGCGATTATAAAAAATACAAAGTTTTTTCCCATAACTACGAAGAAAATGTTTTAGAACATGTAATTTTTGATATTTTCGTTAGCCGGCAAAAAAACGGCCGGCTAAAGTTTTATTCCGGTTCGGAAAAAGGCCAATTAACTTTGGATCAGGCCGGTTTGACTGATTACAACAATATAGAATTTGCCGGACCAGTGGCTGAAAGCGGGCCGGATAAGACCCTGCTCTCAATTATGGCCAAGATGGAAAAATCAGCTAATAAAAAAATTTGGGACGAATTGGATAAGCGCTGTTTGGCTTGCGGCAAATGTGTTATCGCTTGCCCGACTTGCTTTTGCTTTGATTTGGAAGACAGAGATAACAGCGCTGAACAATCGCGTAGCCGTAGGTGGGGTGTTTGTTTTTATAATGATTTTTCCTTGGTAGCCGACGGCCGTAAAGAGCTGGATACGGTCAAGAAAAAAATATTTTTTTGGTATTATCATAAATTGGTCAGAATACCCAAGCAATATTCCTTGCCGGGCTGTGTGGGCTGTGGCCGCTGTATCAAGGCCTGTCCGGTTGGTATTAATATTAATGAAACCATTAAAGCTTTGTAAAAATGTTTAATATCTATCAAACACAATCAGCTAAAATTATTAGTGTAGATTTTGAATCAGTTGATACTAAACTTTTACGTTTAAAGTTTCTTGATCGAACCAGGCAGAGAGAGTTTGATTTTCTGCCGGGCCAATTCGTGCAAATCGGCTTACCGGGCTGGGGCGAATGCCCGATTAGCTTAGCTTCTTCTTCAACTCAAGCTAAAAATTATTTTGAACTGGCTATTAGAGGCGTCGGTAAATTAACTAATCGGCTTTTAGAACTTGAAAAGGGGGATTTAGTGGAGGTGCGCGGACCATATGGCAATGGCTTTGATGTTGATTTATTCAAAGATAAGCCCCTGCTCTTAATCGGCGGCGGTTGCGGTTTTGTGCCGCTACGGCCATTGATTAATGATTATTTAGCTGGTCAGATGTCCAATACGGTTTTGCAGATATTTTACGGTTGCCAAAACGAAGAAAATCTGCTTTTTAAGAAAGAATATCATTTGTGGAATCGCCGAGCCGAATTAAATGTCATTTTAGAAAAACCTTCCAGTAAATGGGCTGGTCAAAAAGGCCTGATTACCGATCTTTTAAAAAACTGGAAAATCACAGCTGATTCAGTGGCAGTGATAGTCGGTCCGCCGGTCATGTATCGTTTTGTGATTAGTGAACTAAAGAAAAAGAAAGTCCAAGAAGAAAATATTTATTTGTCACTGGAGAGAAGAATGTATTGCGGCCTTGGCGTTTGCCAGCATTGCGCCATTGGCCCTTATTATGTCTGCCAGGACGGACCGGTCTTTCGCTGGGCGGATATTAAAGGTATTGGTGGAGTAATTTAATTTCAGTTGTCATTGCGAGCCCCCCAACGGGGGCGAAGCAATCTCATAGAAGTGGAATAAGATGAGATTGCTTCACTTCGTTCGCAATGACGGTATAAAAATTTAAAATTTATTATTTTTATTAATAAAAATAATTTTATGTTAGGAGCAGGTTTAGTGGCGGTTGGTATTATTTTTTTGCTCAAGAATTTGGGCATTATGCCGACTATCGCCTGGGATATTATTTGGCCGATCATTTTAATGGTGGTCGGGCTGACGCTGATTTTCAAGAAAAAATAGTTGGCTGATGGCAGATGGCAGATTTTATTAATTTTGCTATAAGCCATATGCTATAAGCTATATGCCAATATATGTGCTTGACAATCCCCTTAAAAATTAAAGCTATCAAAAAAGAAATGGCCGAGCTTTCCGATGGCCGAAAGGTTAGTATTGCTTTAATAAAAAGTCCTCGGGTCGGCGATTGGATTCTTCATACTAACGGTTATTTAATAAAAAAAATCAGTTCAAACGAAGCTGATGAAATTAATAAATTATTAAATTCATACTCTGTTGCCGATTCTACTAAAATCAGTTTACGCTTAGTGAAGACGTTTGAAGCCGCTGCCAGAGGTAATTTAAAAAAAGCAGATATAAAATATCTACTTGATCTCGATCGGCCCATTGAATTGCAAGCGCTTTATTCCGAAGCGAATATTATTAGAAAAACAAATATTAAAGACCATATCTGTATTCATGGCCTAGTTGAGTTTTCCAATCATTGCTGTAATAATTGCCACTATTGCGGTTTGCGGCGCGATAATAAGAAAAATAATCTTTTTCGGATGGGAATTGATGAGATTATCAATGTTTGCGATCAGATTGTAAATGACCGAGGCTATAAAATTATCGTACTTCAGTCGGGAGACGATTTTTGGTATGATGATGATAAACTTACGGCTCTGGTTAAAGGGATTAAAGAAAAATGCCGAGTATTTTTATATTTAAGCATTGGCGACAGGAGTTTAGGAACTTATCGCCAACTCAAACGAGCCGGAGCTAACGGTGTTTTGTATCGGTTTGAGACATCTAATTCAGAGCTTTATGCTAAATTACACCCGGGCAAAATTCTGAAAGAGAGATTGGATAATTTAAGAGCCATGGAAAAAATGGGATTTACCATTTCTACCGGATCAATTATCGGCTTGCCGGGTCAGACCGTTGATGATTTGGCTAATGATATATTATTGATGAAAGAATTGGGTGCTTTTATGCCGTCAATGGGACCGCTTATTCCTTCTCAAAATACGCCGCTGGCCCAAGCCAAAATAATTGATTTCAACTTACTTTTAAAAATGATTGCCGCGGTTAGATTAGTTATGCCTACGGCCCGTATTCCGGTAACCACTGCAATGGAAACAATCGGCGGCGCTGATTCAAGGCACCAAGCTTTTAGAGCCGGAGCCAATTCAGTGATGTTTAATTTAACGCCGGATAAATATCGCAAGCATTACAATATTTATGACAATAAATTTTATGATAAAGAAAAAAAATATGAACACTGGGCGTTGTTTAAAGGAGATTTGAGTTATCAAATGCTGGAAGATGAATTAAAGGTAAAAATCTAAATGATATTTGATGAAGAAAAAATAAAAAATTTATTAAGTATTGAGACTCAACCAACAACTGGGGAAATAGATAAAATTCTTAGCCGAGCTAAATTAAAAAAAGGTTTGACTGTTGAAGAAGTTGCTGTTTTGCTTCGCCTTGATGATGAGGAAAACAAGCAAAAATTATTCAGGGTAGCTAAAAAAATCAAAAATGATATTTATGGCAATCGCTTGGTATTTTTTGCTCCCCTGTACGTTTCTGATTACTGCGTTAATAATTGCCGGTACTGCGGTTTTCATTGCGACAATCAAGCCCATAGAAAAAAACTAAGCTTAGACGAGGTGGCCCAACAAGTGAAAATATTAGAGGACATGGGCCATAAGCGCTTGCTTCTGGAATTCGGTGAAGACCCCAAAAATAATCCGATTGATTATGTGGTAGATGTTATCAAAACAATTTACAATACCAAATCGGGACGAGGAGAGATTAGGAGGGTTAATGTAAATATTGCGGCCACTACCGTAGCCAATTACAAAAAACTGCGTAATTGCGGCATCGGCACTTATCAGCTTTTTCAGGAAACTTACCATCGTCCCACTTATGATAAATTACACCAAGGCCCTAAAGCCGATTATGATCGGCAAATCACGGCTCATGAACGGGCCTTTGAAGCGGGGATAGATGATTTTGGCTTGGGAGTATTATTCGGTCTTTATGATTATAAATATGAAGTTTTGGCTTTAATTTCCCAGGCTCAATATTTAGATAAGAAATTAGGTGTTGGCCCTCATACTATTTCCGTGCCTCGGTTTAATCCGGCGTTAACTGTTGATTTTGAATCAGAATTTAAAGTGAGTGATAATGACTTTTTAAAAATAATTGCCATTATTCGTTTGGCAGTACCCTATACCGGCCTGATTCTTTCTACCAGAGAGTCGCCGGAAATAAGGCGTCAAGCGTTTCAAATAGGCATTTCTCAAGCTTCGGCCGCTTCACGCGCTTCACCTGGCGGCTACAAAAATAAAGATGATGATAATCAAGAAATCTCTCAATTTAATCTTCAGGACCATCGCAGTTTGGACGAGGTAAATTTAGATATTTGTTCTTTAGGATATTTGCCCAGTTATTGCACGGCTTGTTATCGCAGTCAAAGAACGGGCGCAAGATTTATGAAGTTGGCCAAAACCGGCAAAATCCACGAACTTTGCCAGCCCAATGCCTTGCAAACCTTTTATGAATATCTGCTTGATTACGCTCTGCCAGAAACTCGTCAGTTGGGGATGGCGATGATAACTAATGAAATCAAGAAAATCAATAATTTGACAGTGAGAAAAAAATTGATTGCCAATTTAAAAAGAATAAAAAAGGGGGAAAGGGATTTATTCATCTAAATGAAAAACTCCGAAGTTAAACGGAGTTTCAGTGATTTTTTTTAACTATTATCTGATAATAATAATCTAAGCCCGACCATAAGCAAGCCAAAGACAGAAGTATTCCGCCAACCCAGTAGAGGGAGCCCTTCATAAAAATAAAAATTCCTAAATAACCTTCTTCAACGGGAATAGCGGCAATTAGCAGGCACAAAAGCGGCAAGCTGATGGCTGTTTTAATTTTTCCCGATAGTTTAGCGGCTACTGGTTTGGCGGCCAGACCCCTTAAGTAAGTGGAAGTAATGTCTTTTAACCATAAGAGCGTTACCGGCAAAAAATGTATCATGCCTAAGGCGACTAAAGGCAGATATAAAACAGTCAGCCATTTGTCGGCCAAAGGATCGTGTATTTTTCCAAAATCAGAAACACAATTGAATTTTCTGGCCGACCAGCCATCCAGCCAATCAGTGAGAGAAGCCAAAATTGTCAAGGCCAGAACCCAGACCTGGATTTGAGCCGATGTTTGTATCCAAAAGAACAGGACCATTATTGGCACAACTAAAACCAGCCGCAGGACTGTCAAAATATTGGGAATTTGCTTTTTCAAGGTTCAATCCTCTCTTAATGTCTGATTTTAGTTTTATCTTGATTCAGTTAAAATGTCAATTTTAATAAGTCCGAAAAATTGTTATAATATAATCATGTTCAAGAAAACCAGAAAAGAAAAGAAACCGAAAATTGCTATCGTTTCTTTAACTTCCTGTGAGGGCTGCCAATTTGTCATGCTGGATCAAGGCGAGCGGTTTTTAAATTGGCTGAAAAAAACCGATATGGCTGAATTTCGTCTACTGGAAGATAATCCCATGACAGCCAAGCATTACGATGTTTGTTTCGTTGAGGGCAATCCGGTGACCCAAGACAATATCCGGTTGCTCAAGCAGATGAGAAAAATTTCTGACTTGCTAATAGTGGTGGGCAATTGCGCGGCTTTAGGCGGCGTTTGGGAAATGAAAAATTATCAGTCCAAGAAAAAAACCATCAAGCAGGTTTATAAGAAATTAAAAGTTGAGAATCCCGACATTAAAGAAGTTGAAAATTTTGTCAAAGTGGATTTTACCATTCCCGCCTGTCCGATTGTCGGCGAGGAATTTATGCGTTTGGCTGATGAACTCATAGCGGGCAAAATGCCGCGAATTCCTCAAAATCCGGTTTGCTATGAGTGTCAGACCAGCGGCTATGAGTGTTTATTATTAAAAGGCGAGATCTGCCTGGGCCCGATTACTTTAGGTGGCTGCCGAGCGGTCTGCTTAAAAAGCCGGCAGGCCTGCTGGGG
>MHIM01000002.1 GCA_001817505.1 Candidatus Buchananbacteria bacterium RIFCSPLOWO2_01_FULL_39_33
AATCACTTAATCTCTTATAATTAACCATAGAAATCTAATGTAGCATTATTAGCGCTTCGCGCCAAATCTGTTGCGTTAGATTCTGGACTCAAACTAAATTGTTAAAAGTTAATTGTTAACTGTTAATAGTTATTATGGTGCACGCCAAGGGATTCGAACCCCTGACCCCCTCGGTGTAAACGAGGTGCTCTAACCAACTGAGCTAGGCGTGCTAAATATAACTATTCGAACCCCTGTTCCAGGGCAGCGCTGATTACTCCCGTTGGTCGTAATCATCGACGCTCTCCGCTTTGGCGGCTCGCTTCTGCCCGTCGCTTCACGACCCCCCTCGGTGTAAACGAGGTGCTCTAACCAACTGAGCTAGGCGTGCGATTTTAACAATAAACCATTAACTATTAACAATTAATATTTTATTATTTTTAAGTTAATTGTTAACTGTTAAATGTTAATAGTTATTAATGCGGACGAGAGGACTTGAACCTCCAAGGCTTTGTGACCACAGCCACCTCAAGGCTGCGCGTATACCAAATTCCGCCACGTCCGCTTATTCCATAAGACTTTTTATAAATTCTCTGCCAAAACCAGATTTTAGATACTTTTCTTTTTGTCTAGCCTCTATTCTAGTGGAAAATGTTTCAGTAAAAATTATTTCAAATGGTCTATAAGGTCTAGTGGTTTTTTCTCTTCCGCTATTATGACGTAAGAATCTGTTTTTAAGGTTAGATGTTAATCCAGTATATAAATAATTATGATCTATACTTTTCAAAACATAAACAGTATACTCCATATTATTTTACTCTTAATTTGCGCGCCTGCCTGCCATGCCTACGGCAGACAAGCCGGCAGGCAGGTATACCAAATTCCGCCACGTCCGCTTAAAGCTCAATGGCTTTGGCTGAATGTTTAGGCAATTTTATGTTCCTTTAGCTTTTTCTTGTGAGTTCTTAAATAACCTAATTTAGCCCTTCTAACTTTGGCAGTCCTGACCACTTCCAATTTAACAATATTAGGAGAATAGAGAGGAAAAATTTTCTCAACTCCAATGCCGCCAGCTGCTATTTTCCTAACAGTTATCGTGGCACTTTTTTGCGCGCCACCTTTATGGGTTATAACCAGGCCTTCAAAAATCTGGATACGCTCTTTTTCTTCTCCTTTAACATTCTTTTCTTTGATTTTCTGGTGTACTTTGATGGTCACGCCTGATTTTATTTTTGGTAAAATTTCTTCCAGCCAATTTTTATTTTCTTTTTCTTTCTCGGTCATATTTTTATATTTTATAGTTTGATAATAATAACTGATTTTTCCTAAAAAGTCAAGTATTTATTTAGCATCAATTTTTGATATTAACTATTAAGGTATTCTTCTTGACTAATTTCATCATCCCTATCAAAGGCGCGATAATTTACCAATATCTCCTCTCCTTTTTCTATATCACGATTAGCCACTCCGCAGGTTTCCGGTTCACCAGGCAAGGCCACGACATCAACATTGTTGTTAACTGATGAATGATTGGTAAAGCGACTATTATCAATGGAATAAATGTATTTACCGGTCGTGGTCGATAAATAGGCGTAATGATCTATAAGTTGACGCTGTTCTGGGGGCATTTGTTTTACTTCTTCTGGGTCAAAAATAATATCAAAACGCGGATTAAATTTCCAAGTTATAGCGCCTTTGGTAATTTTTTCATCAGCAAACAATCCAATTCCTTGGATTTTACTGGGCTGGGCGCTGGCTTTGACTGTAAGCATAATTATCTATATTATCAAGATTTATAAAACAAAATTGTTAATTGTTAAATGTTAACCGTCAATAGTCATTATAATGCCCAAGGAGAGACTCGAACTCTCACGACCTCGCGGTCAAAGGATTTTAAGTCCTTCGTGTATACCATTTCACCACTTGGGCGTATATAACAATAAACAATTAACTTTTAACAATTAACAAAATCTAATTTTATATGTTAATAGTTAATCGTTAATTGTCAATAGTTATTACCAGAGCGGCGAACCGGATTCGAACCGGCGACCTCTTCCTTGGCAAGGAAGCGTTCTAGCCAACTGAACTACCGCCGCAAATTATTGAATCAATATAACACACAAATGCCTGATTGTAAAGCGTTTTCTTGATTATTGCCGTCAAGAAAAATAGCTTATTATCTGGTCTAATTTCCTAAAAATTGCCATTTCATTTTTCTGCTTATGCTTTAAAAGATTAGTTTTAAATTCCGGTATCTTCTTGATAAATAATTCTATCTCCTTTTTATCGGCTTTAGCCATTTCTAAACCGTAGCCCATAGCTTTTAAATATTTGGCATTAATCATCTGTTCGGTTTGTTTTTTTATCGGCACTGCCAAATACGGTTTCTTTAAATAAAGTGCCTCCGATATTAAACTCAAGCCGGCAGTGCCAATAATAGCCCGGCAGTTGACCAAATATCTTAGCCATTCATGAGAACTATAATCTTTAAATTCAATATTGCCCAATACCCCTTTTTTATTGGCGCCAAAAACCACGAATTTCTGGTTAATTAATTGCAAGACCTTTACCAAGCTGTTGAAATCGGAATTCTGATAAACCAAAATATACCCCTCGTCTTGGGGAATTAAATTTTTTACTTCCTGCCTGACTATGGGCGGAAATAAAAAAGTGTCCTGTCTTCTTAAGGGCGTTTCAAAAAAGGTAGTTACTAAATAATATTTGGCGCCCCAAACCATGGATTTAATGACCAATTTATCCGCTAATAAATCTTTCTTATACTGGCCCGGGATGCTTATTTTGGTATTGGTTAATTGGTGTTGATTATCCAGAGAGATTAGAGGTACTCTTTGCAATTTAGCCAAGATGGCAGTCAAGGGTTCAAAGTCAGTGATGGTAATGTCCGGATCAAAGTCCCTGAACTTTTTCAGTATTTTAGGCCAATGCCTTGACTGCCTGGCCACCTGGTACATATTTTGGTAGATAGTTTGCCAATATATTAATTTATTGTTTTTATAAGTTAAGCCCAAACCAGGTATTTCAAAAACATCAAATTCCTCATCCAAAAAAAATAAGGCCTGGCCATAAGTAAAAACCAGGACTTGATGTCCCTTACTGATTAAATATTGCAAGACCTCCCGGCTTCTAGTGGAATGACCAAAGCCCTGGCCGGCAACGCCATAAATTATTTTTGCCATAAATTAATCATATAACAAGCTAAAAACATCTAACATATTTAATTATAACACGCCAATGGGCTATTTTGACTTAAATTTTGGTTTGTCATTTTACCAGCCAGGTGTTAATATTATCATATTAAAAAACCAACTTAAAAATGGAAAATAAACCTGTCAAACCAATCACTTCCGCCCAAGAAGAATCAGCTGATAATTTAATTGACTACACCCTCAGGCCGCAAAAATTGGCCGAATATGTGGGTCAAGAAACCGCCAAAGAGAATCTAAAAATATTCATTGAAGCGGCTAAAACCAGAAATGAATCTTTGGAACACGTTTTGATTTTTGGTCCGCCGGGGTTGGGCAAAACCACTTTAGCCCATATTATCGCCAAGGAAATGAATTCTAATATTAAAGTCACTTCCGGGCCGGCGATTGAACGCACCGGTGATTTAGCAGCGATTTTAACCAATCTCGCTGATGGAGATATTTTATTCATTGATGAAATCCACCGTTTGAACAAATCAATTGAAGAAGTGCTTTATCCGGCTATGGAAGATTATGCCTTAGATATTATTATTGGCAAGGGGCCGTCAGCCAGAACCCTGCGTTTAGATTTGCCCAAATTTACCATCATCGGAGCCACTACCAGAATAAGCGGGTTATCTTCGCCTCTGCGAGACCGTTTCGGCAATGTTTTCCGGCTTAATTTTTATTCGCCGGCTGAAATAGAAAAAATAATCCACCGAGCAGCTAAAATCTTGAACACGGAAATTGATGAAGAATCGCTTCAGGAAATCGCCAAGCGGGCCAGGCAGACGCCCAGAATTGCCAATCGCCTGTTAAAGCGGGTCAGGGACTTCGCCCAAGTGAAAAAAGATGGTAAAATAGATAAAGCTATCGCCCAAGAGGCCTTAGATTTATTGGCAGTAGATGATCGCGGTCTAGACAACATTGACCGGCAATTCGTCAAAACTCTGATTGAAAAATTTTCCGGTGGCCCGACCGGCTTAAACACCTTGGCCTCTTCTTTATCAGAAGAAATGGATACGATTGAAGATGTGATTGAGCCGTTTCTTTTGCAAATCGGTTTTATCAACCGCACGCCGCGCGGTCGAGTCGCTACCGAACTGGCTTACCGCCATTTAAATATTGAGCCACCAGCTAATTGGCAAGATAAACTAATCTGATTATGATTACCTTGGCCATATTTTATTATCTTTACCTGGCGATAGTGCTGTTTTTTGTGGTCTACAGTTTTTTTAATATTTATCATCTGATCAGATTCGGCTTTGCCAGTTTGGTTAATATGATAATTATTATCATTTACCTGATAATTGCCTCTATGTTTATTAGTTATTCTTTTGGTTTATTAACCCAAGTGGACTGGAGCATGCCTCTAATCAATTGGCAAACTAATTTATCTCCCACTATGAACAGCAATATCAACCTTTAATTATGATTTCCAAAAACAGCATACCCAACCAGCATCAAGGTGAAGAAGTTGTCTTTCATTTAAGGCGGCACTGGTTTATATTCTTCAAAATTTTGCTGTTTTTCCTGATTCTGGCTTTGATACCAGCAGTTTTATATTATATCATGAGCAATAATCTGCCAACTCTATTAGCTAATGAGCTACTTTACCCGATATTATTAGTGCTTTTTTTGACTTATTATCTGGTGCTCTTAATTGCCTTATTTACCGCCTGGACTGAAACCTATCTTGATGTTTGGACTGTTACTACCGATCGGATCATTAACCGCGAGCAAAACGCTCTTTTTAACCGGGTGGTTTCCGAACTGGATTTGAAAAGAGTTCAGGATGTGACCGCCGAACAAAAAGGCTTTTTCCCGACAATCTTTTATTATGGCGATGTTTTTATCCAGTCAGCCGGTGTCAAGGAAAGGTTTGTTTTTGAACAAATACCCCAACCCTATAAAATCGCTAAAATAATCCAACGACTTGATGAACGAGCCAAGAAAAATTCCCTTAAAGAGATTTGATTACCAACTGCCAAGCCAGCTTATTGGCCAAAGACCTGTTAAACCGCGAGATTCTGCGCGGTTATTAATTTTAAACAAAAAAAATGGCCAAATTGAACATAAAAAATTTTACCATATCATTAATTATTTAAAACCCGGTGATGTTCTGGTTTTAAATAATTCCCGAGTTATACCGGCTCGTTTAATTGGTCAAAAAGAAACAGGTGGCAAAATAGAAATATTTCTGCTTAAAAAAATGTCATTGCGAGGGAGCTTAAGCGACTGTGGCAATCCCATGTTAGAAAAAAATACTTGGCAATGTCTCATTGGCGGTAAAATAAAAGTTGGCGAAAAAATATTATTTCCTAAAAATATTAAAGCTAAAATCATTAAAAAATATGATGACCAATCTTGGCTGGTTGAATTTAATGCCAGCGCTAAAAAACTATTAGCCAGCGGCCAAACCCCTTTGCCACCTTATATTAAAAAAATGGCTAAATTAGCCGATTACCAAACAGTTTATGCTAAAACCTCTGGTTCGGTAGCCGCTCCCACCGCTGGCTTACATTTTACCAAGCGGCTTATTAATAAGCTCAAAAAGCAAGGCGTAATTATTGAATACATCACCCTACACATAGGGCTCGGTACTTTCCAGCCAATTAAAAGCCGGTATATTCAAGATCATAAAATTCACAGCGAATGGGCAACTTTAAATAAGAAAACAGCTGATAAATTAAATCAAGCTAAAAAATCAGGTCGGTCAATAATAGCTGTCGGCACTACTACCCTAAGAACACTGGAAGCTTTCAGTGATGATCGGGGGAAATTAAAACCGCAAAGTGGTTGGCTAAACATTTTTATTTATCCAGGTTATAAATTCAAATTCGTCAAAACCTTAATTACCAACTTCCATCTGCCTAAATCAACTCTGTTGGTGTTGGTTAGCGCTTTGGTGGGAGAAAAATTGATTAAAAAATCTTACCAAGCAGCGATTAAGAAAAAATATAAATTCTTCAGTTTTGGCGATGCTATGTTTATTCGTTAAAAATCACCAGTGTTTCTATGATATAATATACCTAAATACTTTTAAACTTTATAAGCTTTTAACTTTATAAATTTTAATATGACTTGGTTGATTATCACTGTTATCGCCTATCTTTTAAATGCTCTGGCTGTCACTATTGACAAATTTTTATTGTCCAAAAAAATTTCTAATCCGGCTGTTTATGCTTTTTTTATTGCCACTCTAAGCTTGTTAGCTTTGGTGTTTTTGCCGTTTGGCTTTAAATTTTACTCAATAATCCAAATTTTAATCGCCATCACGGCTGGAATTATTTTCACCTTTTCCCTTTTATTTATGTTTAAAGCGCTGGGTCAAAATGAGGCCTCGCGCATTACGCCGTTTATCGGCGGCCTTCAGCCGATTTTTGTTTTTGTCCTGGCCCTGATTTTTTTACAAGAGATCTTAAGCGCCCAGGTGCTTATGGGATTTTTAGTCATCATTTCAGGCACGGTGATTATTTCCTGGCAAGCCAATTTTAAAAAGGTCCAGAGAAACGCTTACTTTTTCGCTTTGATATCAACCGCTCTTTTTGCTATTTCCTACACGATGAATAAATATGTTTTTATTGAACAAGGATTTGTTTCCGGCTTTATTTGGACCAGAATCGGCGCCTTTTTGGGCGCTCTCTTGTTGTTGTTGGGGGCCAAAAACCGAATTGATATCAAGCAAGAAATCAAATCCGCCGGTTGGCGAACAAAAAAAACAAGTCAGCAATTATTTCTATTAGGGCAAACAGCCGGCGCTTTGAGCTTTATTTTAATCAATTACGCTATTGCCATTTCTCATAGCGTCGCTTTAGTCAATGCCTTGCAAGGCCTGCAATATGTCTTCTTACTAATAATCATTTTTTCTCTGTCTTGGAAATTCCCCCAGTTATTAGAAGAAAAAATGACACCACCTATTTTGGCCAAAAAAATCATAGCTACTGCTCTGATTATCGGCGGTTTATTCATCTTATTTATCTAAATGAAAATTAAAGGCAAAAAAATAAATATTTTCCTGATAATAATTTCAGTTTTATTAATATTATATGGCTGGTCATTTCTGTTTGATTTTTCTAAGGGAGATATTAAATGGGGAGTGACTTTTTCTCCGCTTTATGCCCAAAATGAATTGGGTCTCAATTGGCGAGAAACTTATTTAGCCATTTTAGATGATTTAAAAGTTGATAATATCAGATTATCAGCTTACTGGGAGGAAATTGAAGCCGAAAGGGATGTTTATAATTTTGAAAATTTGGATTGGCAGATAAACGAAGCCAGCCAGCGCCAAGTCAATATCATCCTGGCTGTCGGCCGCCGATTGCCCCGCTGGCCAGAATGTCATGATCCTCAATGGCTAGCTGAATTGGCCAAAGAAGAAATTGGGCAAGAACAGCTGGAACTAATTGATTTGGTGGTTAAGCGCTATGATAAAAATGCTAATATTAAAATGTGGCAAATTGAAAATGAACCATTTTTGAGCACTTTCGGCCAGTGTCCGCCGTTAGACGAGGAGGTTTTTAAACAAGAAATCCAGTTGGTCAGAAATTTGAGCGCCAAGCCAATTTTAATAACCGACAGCGGCGAGCTTAACTTTTGGATTGCCGCTGCTAAAACCGGAGCGGAAGTTATCGGCAGCACCCTTTATAAAGTAGTTTATAACCAAAAAATTGGCTATATTAGATATCCCATACCGCCCTTATTTTATTCAGCTAAAGTCGCCTTGATTAAAATGTTATTTAAAACTGAAAGGGTGATTAATTCCGAACTCCAAGCTGAAGCCTGGCACACTGAAAAGAAAAATTTAAGCCAGATGAGCCGGGCAGAAACAGACCAGTCAATGGATTTAAAACAATTCAGGCAAAATATTTCTTTAGCTAAAAAATCTGGTTTTAATGAAATTTATCTTTGGGGCGCCGAATGGTGGTATTTTTTAAAAACCGATGAGAATTATCCCGATTTATGGAATGAAGCCAAAAATCTCTGGTTAGAAAAAACCAGTCATTAAAAAATCCCGCTTAATCGGCGGGATTTATTTTTCTTTATTCTTCTCTCTTGTTCTTCCTTTCATTCTTAAAAGCCCGAAGAATTCCATCAACATCAACTGGTCCGCTTTTTAAACCAGGACCGTTGTCATCTGCCGCCTCTTCAATTTCATAATCATTGATGTTTAAGCCGTTAAAACCACCAATAAATAACTCTAATATTTCTCTAAGGCAAGCCAGCACATTAACGCCAAACCCCGGATGATAATAGGAAATATCATTGGATTTGACAAATAGAACATAGGCATCAAAAACATCAGTTAATGGCGTCACCGTAATTAAAATTTCAAAATCATCAATGGGAGAATTGGCAAATATCTCTTTAAAATAACCGGTTATACTCTTAACTTGTCTTGGATTTAGTTTGTCCTTTTCAAAAATCTTAATTAACAAACTATTCCGGCCGTTTTTGGCGCTGATTTTTTGACAGGGAACCATCATGGCCTAGCCTCCTGATTATTTTACCTTGGTAAAGAACTATTACTATATTATAATATTGGCCAAGAAAAAGCAATTGAAAATAAAGGCCAAAAATGATAACCTTAGAAGATAAAACAATATTATAACCAATGTCTATCGCCGCCAATATAGCCAGAAACACTTTTTATCAGGCCTTTAGCAAATTTTCTGGCGCTATCATCGGTCTTTTAATCGTGGCTTTAATGACTCGTTATTTAGGGCAAACCGGCTACGGCTATTACACCACTATCATAGCTTTCCTGCAATTTTTCGGCGTTTTAGCTGATTTCGGCTTGCAAATGACCACCACTAAAATATTAGCCGAGCCCGGCTCCGATAACAGCCGCCTGTTTGGCAATATTTTGTCTTTAAGGATTATTTCCTCAATACTTTTTTTAGGGTCATCGGTTTTAATCGTCTGGCTGCTGCCTTATCCGCTGTTAATTAAAGAGGGTATTTCTATCGCCAGTTTTTCTTTCCTGTTCATTTCCCTCCAATCAATTTTCATCAGCATTTTCCAAAAAAATTTGGCTATGGCCAGAGTGGCGGCCGCGGAAATTTGCTCCAAAGGCCTGATGCTCTTAGGCATTTGGCTGGCAGTGATCAGTGATCTCGGTTTATTATGGATAGTTGCCTCTATCGCTGCCGGCAATTTGATCGGCCTGGTTATTTTGTTTTTTTCTGCCTGGAATTTTTTAAAATTCAAACCGGAAATTAACTTGGCTATCTGGCGGCGTCTTTGGCTGACTATGTGGCCGCTGGCTCTAACCATCGCGCTGACTTTAATTTATTTTAGGGCTGATACTGTTATTCTCTCTTTCTTTCGGCCGCAGAATGAAGTCGGTCTTTATGGCGCCACTTATAAAGTGCTGGAAGTGCTGGTGCAATTCCCTTATCTGTTTTTAGGCCTGATCTTGCCTCTGTTAACTAAGTTTTTCATCCTTAACAGAACCATCTTTGAATTAATCATCCAAAAGAGTTTTGATTTTATGGTCATTATCGTCGTGCCGATGGTAGTAGCCGTCCTGATTTTAGGTGAAAAAATAATGGTTTTTATCGCCGGTCCGGAATTCATAATTTCCGGCGCTTTATTGAAAATACTGATTCTGGCTGCTGCTCTAATCTACATCGGGGCCTTGTTCGGTTATGCTATTGTGGCCGCTGAATTGCCTAAGAAAATGATTAAGTTTTATTTTATTGACGCTTTGATTTCCTTGCCGCTGTATCTGATATTTATTCCCATCTTCTCTTATTGGGCCGCCGCTTACCTGACCATACTGACCGAACTTATAATCACGATTTCTTCTTATTATGTGTTAAAAAAATATACTCATATTAAAATTCAACCACAGCTGACTCTTAAGGCCTTGGCGGCCAGTTTGCTAATGGCTCTGGCTCTGCTAGCGTTGGCCAATCAAAATTTATTCACTTTAATAAGCGTCGGCTTCATTGTTTATGTTATGTCTCTCTATTGGCTTAGGGGCTTTTCTAAAGCCGATGTTTTGGAAATTATGAATCTGAAAAAATCTTAGCTTATGATAATGGCTTTATTAATCTTCGGCTTTTTATTCGCCTGGCTGTCTTATAAGGATATCAAGCTGGCAATTTATGTAGTGGTGGCCTTTTTGCCGAGTTATCTGATTAGGTCATCAATTTTTAATCTGCCCTTCACGCTTTTAGAGATGATGATTATTCTGGTTTTTTTATCCTTTTTGATTAAAAATAAATTATCCTGGCTGGGCGAGTTTAAAAATAATGTTTTTTTCTGGCCAATGGTGGCTATTTTAGCCATAGCCACCATCTCCTTACTGATTTCACCCAACTGGCTAAAAGCAGCCGGTAGCTGGAAGGCCTATTTTATTGAGCCAATCCTGTTTTACATCGTCCTAACCGCTACTATTAAATCCAAAAAACAATTGGAAAATGTTTTTTGGGCACTGGGTATTTCTGCCACTTATTTGTCTTTGATTGCCTTTGGGCAATATTTCAGTGGTTGGAATATGCCTGAATCTTTTTTAAAGCAAGACGGTTCTGTTGATCGGGTAGTATCCATTTTCGGTTACCCCAATGCTTTAGGTCTATACTTGGGGCCGATTATAATTTTATTTACCGGTTTTAACTGGTGGAGCAAATCAAAGACAATAATCCAGGCCTTAAAAATTGCCATTATTTTAGTTTCTTTTATTACTATAATTTTAGCCAAGTCCGAAGCGGCAATTTTTTCGGTTTTATTGGTTTGGCTACTGGGGGGAATAATTTACAAAAAAACCAGGTCTTATTTCATAATTTTAGCAATCTTAGCGGTCTTAACCTTAACTTTAATACCGTCAGTCAACAGTTATGTGTCGGAAAAAATCTGGCTGCGCGATTGGTCAGGCATCGTCAGGCGCCATATTTGGCAGGAAACTTGGGCGATGTTAAAAGATAATCCGGTTTTAGGAGCTGGACTGGCCGGTTATCAAACCAAAATTGTGCCTTATCATATCGGAAAATTTGAAATATTTTTATACCCTCACAATATTATATTAAATTTTTGGAGCGAACTTGGCTTATTGGGTTTAGCCAGTTTTATTTGGCTATGGATAAAATTTGGGCTAGTGAATTTAAAGGCCTATTGGCAAAATAAGAATAATCTGCTAAACTTAACCCTTTTAATGGTTATCAGCCAAATGTTAATCCAGGGACTGGCGGATGTACCTTATTTTAAAAATGATTTATCGGTTTTATTTTGGCTGATAATTGGAATTTATACTATCAATTTAAAAATTACAAAAAATGTTAAAAGTTAATTGTTAAGAGTTAACTGTTATTATTGGTGGGATGGCTGAGCTGGTTGAAGGCGCCGCTCTCGACCGGGGATGAACCCCGGTCGTCAGGGGTTTATCCCTTGACGAAAAGATATTTTAATATGTTCTATATTTATATTTTACAGCTAAAAAATAATCGTTTATATATTGGCTTTACTTCTGATTTAAGAAATAGATATAAACAACATCAAAGGGGCGGAGTAAAATCAACTCAAAAATTATTACCTCTAAAGTTAATTCATTACGAATGTTATATACTAGAAGAAGATGCCAGAGGAAGGGAAAAATTTTTGAAAACGAGTGATGGCAGATTTTTCTTAAATAGACAAATATCAAGTTATTTAAGAAAAATTGGAAGATATAAAGATA
>MHIM01000003.1 GCA_001817505.1 Candidatus Buchananbacteria bacterium RIFCSPLOWO2_01_FULL_39_33
AAGGGTTATATTTAATCCTTCCATTATACCCCAAGGTGTTGCCAAGCTATTGGCCTATTACGAAATGATTGACAAAAATATTAAAGTATGATATAATTATATAAGTGTAAGTGATTGCGAAAAAACGAAAAGCCCTGTTATCAGGGCATAAAAAGGAGAAGCGGGCATGAACTTTTACAACTGGAATTTTTTAAAGAGCTGTTTCTTTATTGGGCTGATCGTAGCTGTTCTTGGCGGAATAGCCATCACTATTCTGCCAGAACAGCGGGAGATGATATCTATCGTCATTAAGAGCGCTCTCGTCACTGGCCTGTTGCCGATTGGTCTCGTTATTGGCGTTTGGCTGATGGCCCTAACCCTGTTGGTTGGTCAGGGTACTCTCCAAGAAATGGCGGGCTGGGTCAAAGAACGGAGTTGGGGACATATTTTTACGGTCCCCGGCATCTTTGGTTTAATACTGATGATGTGTATGAATGGGCCGGACATTGTCCGTGCTCATCAGGAAACAGACCCTGATCTGGTCATGATTTGGGGCCTGGTCAGTTTTGGGCTTTTGGGGATTGGTTGGTTCATTAATCACTTCCCCACTTCAACGTGCATTGTACGTAATTGGAGTCAAGGCGACTCCCAATAATGATAGCTTCGATTACATGAAGCCGTCAGATCGCATCAGCGATAAGACGGCTTTTAAATTTAAATAAATTCTATAAGCTATTGGCTATATTGGCCAATTAATTTCCACCAAATCTTCTATGACGATTATTGTAATCATCAATAATGCCGTCCAAATCTTTCTCGCTAAAAGCCGGCCAATGATGAGAAACAAAAAATAACTCGCTATAAACCGACTGCCAGGTTAGAAAACCTGACAAGCGCTGCTCGCCGGAAGTGCGCACTATGATATCCGGGTCCGGCTGACCGGCAGTCCAGATATTTTTATCTATTAATTCTTCAGTGATATCAGCCGGAGATTTTTTTTGTTTGATAATTTTTTTAACGGCTTCAATGATTTCCAGTCGGCCGCCGTAATTGATAGCCATATTCAAAATCCCCTTTTTGTTATTGACTGTTATTTTTTCAGCATTATCAATTGCCTTAACAACAGATTTGGATAATCTGTCCCGGCTGCCAATAACTCTTAACCTGATCCCCCTTTTGGTGAATTCATGGAGTTCTTTGGTCAGAGCTTTTTCTAAAAGGCGCATCAAATAATCAACTTCTTTCTTAGAACGCTTCCAATTTTCGGTAGAAAAGGCGAAGACCGTCATATATCTGATGCCGCGCGCCAAACACCAATCACCGACTTGCTTCATTTTATTATAGCCCCGCCTATGGCCTTCTAAAGTCGGCAGGCCTTGTTGTTTGGCCCAGCGGCGGTTGCCATCCATAATAAAAGCGATATGTTTAACTGATTGCATATGATTGATTTAATGAAAAATAAAAGCTGATTAATTTTAATATCAGTTTTAATATTATAACACTTAAAAAATATTGGGGTCAATTAGTCGCAATTGCTGAACGAAACTTGAACCTTTTTTGAGCGAAAAAGGTTAATCTGGTCGGGGTAATCCGATTTGAACGGACGACCTCTACGTCCCGAACGTAGCGCTCTAGCCAACTGAGCTATACCCCGTGATTAGTTTATAAAGTAAAAAGTTATAAAGTTCATAAAGTTATTTTAAAATACTTTTAACTTTATAAACTTTTAACTTTTTACTAATGTGTATCCAGCGATGCCAAAAGCTACAGCCACATTAAGCGATTCCTTCTGGCCTTTCATAGGAATATGAATGATATCATCTGCTCTTTTTAGCAAATTTTTGGCCACGCCGTCAACCTCATTGCCTAAAATCAGCGCCAAAGGAAATCGGGGCTTGAACTTCTTTATAGCAACACTGTTTTGAGCCAACTCTAAAACGACAATCTTAACTCCTTTATTTTTAAGCTGACTAACAACACTAACAGCTGATTTCTTATATTCCCACTTGACCGATTTTTCCGCGCCCAAAGAAACTTTAACCAAACCGGTCTGTTGGGGTGTGCCAGAAATACCGCAAAGATAAATTTTCTTTACTCCCAAAGCGTCAGCAGTACGAAAAATGGAGCCCAAATTATATAAGCTCCGAATATTATCACAAATGATGTATAAATTATTCTTCATCTTTCGATTCAAATTTTTTGGCAATATTTTTTTGATCACTCATCATCTTTGAAAAACTTTTCTGGCTATTACGCCATCCTTCAATATTGCTTAACAAGGCTTTTTCTTCTTCGGGATTAGTAACAGTTCTCGAGCTGAATAAATTGCCAATTATGCCAGAATAAAAGAAGAACCAAAAGAGATAAATATTTAAAAAGAATGGGTTGTTAGAAAAATCCAAATAGGAAAAAAGAGTAATGGGATCAGTTTGATTAATTAATTTGATTAGGCCAACAATAAAAACTACAGCTAGGGCGCTGCCAAAGGTCATTATAGAAATAATCAGCGACCGCCCATAGCTATTGGCCCTATTCTGATTTTTCCCATTTCTGGCAACCTTACCACTTTTTATCCGATCAATAAAAAATAAACCGATACCGCCAAAAATAAGCATTGATAAAATCATAATAAAAGGATTACGTGCCAGACCCAGCCATTTAAACACCTTAAAAACCGGAATGATTTCCCAAGTGCCAAGTGACTGGATTAAAAAATTAATAGACACTATTAACAGTGCTAAACCGTAAATTTTTTTAATTTTTTGTCGATCAAAGGTCATAACTAATACTGTAAAACCGTCTTGAATTCGGTGGCTTCAGCGTAGCGGTGAGCGATGATTTTTTCAATGTTATAAGTGCCGAATTTAGGCGCTTCTAAAAAGCCCTGCATCGCTGCTTCCGCCAGCCAGCCGGATTTCAGCCAATCTATCAACCACTCATTAACATAACGAGGATCATCAGCTTTAATGCCAGCGCCAATAGTTCTTAACCATCTCTGGTTGAAATCTTCCTGTGAGCCAATCGGCGGAGCGGTGATAATCGGAATGCCCAAAGCGCAATAAAAAGACAACTCGCTAGGCTTGGTCCATAAAATATCGGTTTTTCTTAAAACCTGATTGAACCTCTTAAAAGAATCATACTTATTACGGTCAAATAAAACATTGACAGTTTTACCCAAATGCGAACCCAAACCGACTCTTTTAATCTGGTCTTTGAAATATTGGTTGACCACCAAGTGAGTGCCGGCCATTAAATTAACAATAATCTCTCCGCTGGCGATTTTCTTTTTCAAACTGTCAATGATAATTCCACCCAGTTCCCGTTGGGCGCCGGCTCCGCCAACCACAAAAGTTATAGTCAAAGGCCTGATTTTTTTCTTAATAAAATTATCGCCTAAATGCTCCCTGATAGTTTTCTCATATTGGGAAATATAAAACATTTCCGGATCCAAGTTGATTAATCTCTTACCCAGGTCTGCCTTGATAATTTTTAAGTTGGCACCGATATTTTCCAGCGGCAAAGGAAAACCGGTTAAAAATATTTTTTCCGGTTTGACGCCATAAAGAATCAGGCGGTCAATTACTCGCCGATTGGGCGCAAAATACATAACTTTACTGGCCGCCGGTTGAAGCGGCACCCAGGTTCGGCTGACATCGGTATCGGTCGCAATGCAATAAATTTCCCCTTCATACTTAAAATATTCCGCCATAAAAGCGGTGATAAAAAAAGTGGTGACAAGGGGCAAAGGTTTTTGAGCCAGACGCTCAATTAAATCGCAACCCCAATTAGATTCTTCAAATAAGCGATAAATTTGCTGGATTTGCAAATTGGGTTTGGACAAATCGCGGCGCGGATAAAAATTAGGAATGGATTGAAACTTATCATAAATATTAAATAGTTTATCACCTAAAAAAGGAACTTTTTTAAAGCGGGAAACAAACTCGTAAAAATCTTTACTGTGTTCCCAAATATCCTTGTCCTTTTTGGGTATGCCCTGATAATTATTGGCAGTAATGATGCCGCCTTCGGCTAAATGATGTAGAGGGTAAGCCGCCCTTTGGTGGCCATAGCCCATATCAACGGTAACCACCCAGGCCTTGGATTTTTTAATATTCTTTGAAACCATAAATAAAATTAATGATGTAAAATTATTTTTTTACAAACTTTAACAAACTTTAAAAACTTTTGACTCTATCATATTATAACATAAAAAACTCCTCCAATGAATTTGGAGGAGTTTTTAAGACAATTAACCAACAACTTATAACACCGCTTCTTTAGCCGCTTTAGCCACTCGAAATTTTACCACGGTCTTGGCGGGAATTTTGATTTGCTCGCCAGTAGCCGGGTTCCGTCCCATCCTGGCTTTCCTCTGGACTTTTACCAGTTTGCCAAGGCCGGGAATAGTGAATTCTCCGCTGCCCTTGACCTCGGAATAAGCCATTGCCGTCAGCGCCTCTAATAGCACAGCCACGTCTTTTTTGCTGACATTGGTCTTTTCTGACAAAGCAGCTAAAGTTTGAGATTTGGTCTTTTTAGCCATAGTCCTTACTTAGTTAGTTAATAATTATGGAATTAGTTTTCCACACATCTGAATTATATATTAATATCACAGTAAAAACAAGGCAAAATACAACTATTAACAATTCAACCGCCAATTAGACCATTAACTTGATTCCGCCCCTTGACTTGCCTAAATCTGTCAACTGCCCCTAAAACTAAAATAAAAGCGCTTTGATATAAATCAGAGCGCCTTTATTGGGCCTAAATTATTGCTTATCTAAGCCATCACACCAGCCATCGCCGTTTTTATCAGCCAATCTTGGACCAGGTCCACCCTTAATCAATCCTTTGGAGAATTGGCCTAAACCAAGTTCTTCTGCAATTTCTTTGGCTTCGTCAAATTCACCTTCTTGCGCTAAATTATGCATTTGGACAAGTTGGGAAAAATTTTCTTCAGTAATGACCTTGGCTAGCCGACTTTTGTCGCCGACTAAAGATTTCCAAGTTTGATAATCGCTATTCTCTATCGCCTGAACAACCTGATCTTTATTCTCCGGCTCTGTTTTTAATCCTCTTAAGCCCCGACCGTGGTTTTGAGCCGCGCTAACTGTAGTAATGCCAATAGCCAGAATTACAGCTAAGACCCCCAAACCAATGCCAATTTTTTTGTAATTCATATTTTTTCTATTAAGCTTAATTAATTTAATTAATAGATTTCTTACTTAACCCAGAATAAGGGTTTAAGGTGAACATTGTGCTTTAAGTTATGGAACTTGACAGTTAGATTAAAGGGCCAGGTTTTTCTAACCGCCTTTGGGCTATGATTTGAAGCGGCGCTGGCTGGTAAAATGCTGGCTGACAGAATGATGGCCATTAGCCCTAAACTAATGCCAATTTTTTTGTAATTCATATTGATAGTGATTTTAAGGTTTATTATTTGGGATCCTCTAATCACTAATACGCTGCGCCCATAATTTTCTTTCATTGGGGGTTAAAATAACGGTCTAGTTGGCATATTCGGCCGTAAGCCGGGTATTTTCCCAGGCATATCAAAGGGTAATATTTTTTCAGCTTTAAAATGGATTTCATCTATTTTTTCTCCGATTATTCTCACTACTTCACCTCGATTGAGGATATAACCGCCTGACAGCGGACGCTCAACTACCCACAGCCGATGGCGAAAATCAACTAAGTCAAAATCATTAGCCCTGATAGCCACAACTTGGCCAGCCAGCCGGCCGGCAGCGACATCCATCCAGATGGCTCGACGAGGACTAGCCAATCTTTCATAAGAAGGAATGTTTTTGTAAAGCGACTCATCAATCATCTGGCCCAGGCCAATATAATAAAATACGGCGCCCAAAAACAAACTGATTAAAACGCTACCCAAAGTTAGAGTGATTAGCTGATAGCGGTAACCTTCGCTGGTATGGCGGAAGTTATAATAAGCTAACACAGTCAAAAATAATATCGCTACCAGCCAAAAATAAGGCAGAGTGGCGAAAATAAAAGCCCAGAAAGTTCCGCTGATTTGTTGTCCCAAAAGCCAATCGTTGTTCACCAGCATATAAATAGCCACTGAAACAGAAAAACTGCCAATTAAAACTGACAAGACCCCGGCCAGCCAAAGAGCATAATCCTTTAAACGGAATTTCCATCTGGCTTGCGGTTTTTGGTCTTTGATGGCTTTTAGTACCTTATCAATTATATTGTCCATAGTTATTTTAATTTAATGTTTTGCTTGATCAGTTCTTTTTTAAACTGCTTCTTGGCCCGATTAATCAGGGTAGCAATCGTACCCAGCGGTTTTTTCAGGATATCAGAAATTTCCCGATAATCTTTCTCTTCCAAAAATTTCAACTCTAAGATTTCCTTATATTTATAATCCAAAGAATTTAAAATGTCAGTTATTAGCTGCTTGTCAGTGATTAAATCAATTTCCTTTTCCAAATTAAAATCAGAGCAAATATTCTCTAAAAAATCAGGGTCACTCTCAAAAGCTATCGTCTGCGGTCGAGATTTCAATTTCCGGAAATTGCTAATCACCTGGTTGTGGGCAATCCGATAAATCCAGGAAGAAAATTTGAGCTTGGGATTAAAAGCATTTAAATTGCCATAGGTCTTGATGAACACCTCCTGTAAAATATCTTCAATATCATCATGGGACAAATTGGCAAGGCGGGCAATATAGCGCCCCAAACGTGACTGATAACGCTCTATTAAATAAGCAAAAACACGCTGATCTTCTAAAGTCAGAGCCACTAATTCCTCATCGGTTTTCTGGTTATAATCCGTATTTAAAACCATAATTGGTTTATCAAAATAATACGCGCTTTTGACCCGTTGGCTTTCAATTAAGCCAAAGATCTTAATATCAGGCCCCGATTAACAACTGGCGGCTTACTCGGTGGTCTGTCCGTCAAAATGCTCGTGAGCGGCTTCAGCTTCGGCTTTGGTTTTAAAAACCACGCTATCTTGGTGTTCAGCCGGAGAATAAATAGTGTAAAGTTTCAAGGTCTTAGCAGCTGAAGTATTGACAATATTATGGTTTAAGCCGGCCGGAACAACCACCGCCGAACCATCAGTCAATTGATGTTCAACGCCATTTAAAACCGCCAGGCCATTGCCCTTCTCCACTCTGATAAATTGATCTAAAGTATGAACTTCTTCGCCGATTTCTTCGCCCGGCAATAAACTCATCAAAACTAACTGGCTGAATCGGCCGGTATAAAGAACCTGGCGGAAATTGGTATTGGCTAAAGTGGCTTGCTCTAAGTTAATGACATAACCCTTCATATGTTTAAGATTAAATTACTTAAGTATTTTAAATTATTGGCATTTTAAGATAACCTGATTAAAAAAACCGGTCAAGCTGTTTTAATTAGCATATTTTCTCCAGCAGGGGTGGAAGGTGCTGCCCCCTCGTTTACGGTTTTGGAGACCGTCGTTCTACTGTTGAACTACACCCCCAAAATAACAGTTAACAATTAACTTTTAACAGTTAACTATTAGCTGTTATTTGGTTTCTTTGTGAAGAGTGTGCTTTTTGCAATGCTGGCAATGCTTTTTCAGCTGCAATCTCTCTTTGAGAAGCTTTTTATTTTTTCGGGAAAAATAATTGATGCGTTTGCAAACCATGCACTCAAATTTTATCATGTTTTCCTGCGACATAATGATTCTAATTTAATTTTAATAATGATTAATTTATCATTTTAGCCAACCGTGGGAATCGAACCCACAACCTACCGCTTACAAGGCGGTTGCTCTACCATTGAGCTAGGTTGGCAAAATATAATTAATAGCTATAAAAATTTTTCTTCCGGGGCAGCGCTAAATACTCCCAGGGTCGTATTTATCGGCATCTCGCCTTCGCCTAATGGCTCGGCTCATTGCTGCCCGTCGCTTCGCGACCCATTGAGCTAGGTTGGCAAACCAGACGCTGACCCATATTAACATAAAAATCCCCAAAAAACAAGCTTGACAAATTATTTAAACCAAAATGTCCAGTTAGTACTTCCCCAGCCAGCCAAACTTCAACCCCAACCAGCAGGACTCTAAAAAATAGCTGGGGAATAGAACATTCATTGGCCAAAAGCGATCCAGTCAGAGCCGTTTTTTTTATTTTAAACTAAAATTAAAAAAGAGAGCCATTCTCAAGGAATGCTCGCTGATATTTAGGAAAAAGTTAACTTTTATTCTCTGGCTGATAATATTTAAACCAAAGAATTGTTGAAAGTGCAGATAAAAAATCATGGGTTATTAATCTTGACGCTCGGTTTCCCAAACATCCAAAACTTCTTTGCCAATTGAACGTTCTATTTCTTCCAGGTCTTTTAAGGTTTGCGCTTCTCTTAGCTTTTCTTCGGGAGTGAAAGATTTTTCTGGCCGGGTTTTTCTTTCATAATCAAGTTCGGCTTGAATATCCCGGCGTAAGACGGCAAAACCGCGACGAATTGATTCTTCCACCTCTCTCATTTCTTTCAAAAACTGGAGATGTTTTTTGCGGCCGTGATAACCATAAAAAATAATATAGCCGATCAAGCCGAGCAGAGGGAATAATAAAACAATAATAAGGCCTTGATAGAAAATTTCATAACTTATCCGAGAAACTCCAAACTGAAAAGCAGTTTTTTCCACTTTGATTTCAATTTGCGGACTAGGCGGACTGACTTGGTCGGCAATTTTACTTTGCACCCATAAGCGATAATTACCGGCTGCCAAAAAAGTGTTGTGACGGTAAAACCAATCGCCTTGCTTGTCCGAAGTTACAGTTTCCGAAAAAGTTTCTCCACTTTGTAGGTTTTGAACGTAAATAATAACTTCAACTTGATAATTATCGGTTTCTCCGCCCAGATAAAATATTTCTTCATTGGAAATATTTCTGGAAATAGTGGTAATTAAAGGTGGTGTTAAATCAACCTGCTGGGCTAAAACTTGTTGGGACGGGAAAAATATTGTTCCTAAAAGGAAAAAAATCAAGAACAGGAGCATTTTCCCCTTGTATCTTTCTTGATATTTTTTTAATTCTTCAAATTGCTTTTGCAGATGACTGGGTAATTTCTTTTGCGTTCTTTTAAGATCCGAGCGCTGATACCATTGGCGAACTCGCCAACTGCCCCAACCCAATAAAACAAAAAGTAAAGCCAGGCCTGACCAAAACCACAACCAGGGAATAAGCCAGACATTTCTGATTTCCAGACCCTGTCCAGGAATAATTTGGAAAATCTGGCTGATGATTTTCAGGCGTTTGACACTTTCACGGTAGTTGCCGGCTAAATCATAAGCCCGAACAATAATATCATAAGTCCCCAACTCCAGTGGCGGAGCAATAATATAAGGGCTTTGAACTTCAATAAAAATTGGCTGATCGGCTAGATCTTTTTCGGGCTTTAAGGGAATGATTCTTAATTCATAATGTGAAATACCAGAGCCAGTATCGGTTGAAGCAAATTGGACAACTGGTTGTTTTCTAATGGTTCGGCTGGTTGGTATGATTTCTAAAGGAAATTCAGCCGGTGGCGTGGTATCAATTCTCACCGCAAAATCAGTATTACCACCCCAACTGTCATTGTTCATGGCCTTAATATGAAAATAATAAATACCGTCAGCCACATTTTTGTAAATAACCGAGGTTTTCAGACCTTCGGAAATATTATCAAGAACATCTATAGGATTTTCGTTCAGCACATAACTATAGTCCTCGACTTTAGCATTGGGAGCCCAGCGCAAGCTAATGTTGGGATTAGCGTACCAGAGTGACTGATCGGGGTGGGTTTCACTAATCACTAATGGTCCGGCTGGCGGCGGCAAAACCAAATTAAAAATGCCGTTGACTTTCTGTTCTAAGACATCAGTTCCCGCGCCATCGTGCAAAAGCACTTTGGAGTTATCAAGAAAACGGACCATAGCCAAACCGACTGATTTTACCCGAAAGGAAATCCGACTAACCAAGCCGCTGCTGACATTGATGCCTCTCGGCATTACTCCTTGAAAATTAATAGTGCCAAGTTGATTATTATAAGTGGGTGAAGTCGTCCAAATACCAATAATTGATTGCCCAACCGAGGGAGAAACAATCTGGAGTTTATCGGTCGGAAAAGACAAAGAGACATTAACAGCATTGACTAATTGGTCTTTGGTATTTAAAAATATGGAAACGTCAAAAGTGCTGCCCACCGTAAAAGTGCCAGCCGAAGGACTGATCGTTAAAGAACTAGCTAAAGTAACACTTGGTAAACCGCTAAGAAACAATAAAAAGCCAAATATTACTAATAATTTTTTAGTATTTATTCGTCTAATATTAAAAGCTATTGATGAGTTAATTCTCTCTTCCATAATCGTTTACAAAACAAAATTATAAAGGCTATTATAACTAATATAATTATAACATAAATCAAGTAATTTCCCTGCAACTTAAATGATTGGGCAGCTAAAACTGTCGCCAGTCGCTGGTTGCCATTTTCATCAACAGCCCGGACATAAATCTGGCTTTTAAGTTTCTGGTCTTTTAAAAGATAAGGGCTGTCCGCCATTAAATAATCGCCCCAACCAAACTTAAAATTGAAAATTTTAAATTCCCGCCTTTCGGCCACTTCATAATGATTAAGGCCGGAGCCCTTGTCTTGGGTAGCAAAAACCAAAAACCATTGATTGTTAAAAAGATTGGGATCGCGAGTCAAGAGCGGTGTGAATGGTTCGGGCGGCTTGTTATCTGGCGGCGGCAAATAATCTTGCTTGGCTGCCGTAGAAGATATTTTCAAATTCAAGGGCGCCCAGCTAATTGAAGCGGCCGTACCTAAACTGTCATTTAAAAAAATTTTATCATTGGCAGAACTAATTGTTATCTGACCAGCTTTCTGGGCAGTAAAAATCAAAGAAAAAAGATAACCTTTCTCACCCCTATAACCGCCGGGCACGATGCCAGAGAAAGGCACTTTATTGACTGAATCGTCAACATTTACCTCGGGTCGTTTCAGCCACAAACTGACAAGAGAGTTACTATCATCAATTGAACGCAGAGTCAGATACTCACTGGGAAAAACAATATCGCCTTCCAAGGCATTGACATCTTGGCCTTGAGAATCAACAAAAACACCGACAGTAAAGGTACTGTCTACCGCTATCTCTTGAGCTGGCGCGCCGAGGAAGAACTGGGCAGCGAAAGTAGGAAAAGAAAATAGAAAATAGAAAATAGAAAGTAGAATAAAAAAAATTGTCTTTTGATTGACCATCATTTACTTAAAAATTTATTTAAAATTTTCATTGATTCTGATAATAAATCTTCTGATTGTTTATAATTCAGATTTGGGAATAAAACTTTAGCAATTTCTATTTGACTCTCTAATTCTGAACCTGAACCAAAAGCTATTGCTAAAAATTGCTGTTTTTCTTTGCTATGAAAACGATGATAACTTTCCGCTATATTAGAAGAAATAGAAATAGCTGCTCGTCGCATCTGACTAGTTAAACCATATAATTCCGATTTAGGAAATTGTTCAGTGAGCTTATATATGAGCACGGCTAAATCCCTGGCTTTTTGCCAAACAATCAAATCCTTAAATGATTGTGTACCCATACTTTATTCTATTTTCTATTTTCTAACTTCTATTTTCTATTTTCTAATCTACCCGGTCCAATAATAACCCAAGATTGAAAAATCAACTAAATTTATCAAGCCATCACCGTTTAATTTCTCCTTTTCTATCTCTCTAAAATCAGAACTTAAGACCCGGCCATACCAATAAGCGGCGATAGAAAAATCGATTAAATTTACGTAGTTGTCATTGTTTAAATCTCCCTTAGCCAGAGTTCCTATTTCGACGGGAGCATTTCTGGTACTAACTTTAAAGTTAAGTATAAAACTTACCCCACTGATAAATTGATTGTTGATTGAAGCCCGGGATTTTACATTATAAGTTCCATAATCAAGCGACGAGGTATCAAAATTATATGAATAAGCGCCAACTTTATTGGCCTTAGTTTGGACAATAAGACCAGATCCAGCATCGATAGTAATGGTGATATTGCTATTAGCCGCGCTATAGCCAGAAATCGCCAAATTATCACCGCGCTTAACTTCACTTTTATCTAAAGTGATCGTTGGCGCAATAAAAATACCGCTGACATTAGTAGTCGCCCCGGCTTTCAAAACCAGGGGGAAATTTTGTAATGGCGATCGCCGATTATCCTCATCTCGGGCATAAACAGAGAAAACATAACTGCCACCGGCCAGCCCGGTTAAATTGATAGTAAAATTAGAATCGGCTCCGACAATAGTCATCGCTGCTACCTGCGCGTCTTTTAATAAAATGACATTGCTATAAGGATAGGCCCAACCGCTAAAATTAACCAGAGTGGCTGGAGCAGAAATTCCGCCTCCGCCAGTGGAAGTGGTGGAAACTGCAGTAGCAACCGGAGTTGCCGCGCTTTCACCCGACTGTGATAAACTTAGGGTATTGGCGTAGGCCTTAATTATAAAATAATAAGCCGTACCGTTGGTTAAACCGGTTTTGGTATAACTGTAGACATTGCCTAGCGACTGATAAGTATAAGGTCCGCCACTAGCAGTAGCTATGCCTAATTGGTAATTGGTAATATTGGCTAAAGTGCCGATGGCTTCCGTCCAGCTTAAAGAGACCTGGCTATCGCCGGCAGTAGCGCTTAAAACCGGCGAAGTTGAAGTTGCAAAATAAAGAAAGCCGCTGTAAACAATGTAGCTGGTGGGACTAGTGGCTTCGCCGGTAGCGGTTTGTCCGGTATTGGAAAAATATTGAAAATTAGCCGAGCTGGAAAAGCCGCTGGCCGGAGTAATCACCGGGTCGCGCAGAATAAAATTAGTGCTGGAAAATTCCTCGGCTGAAACCCAAGAAGATAAAACAGAGGCCAAAATTATCAACACTATTAATGCCCTGCTGATGATTTTTTTTCTTGATCGTCTCTTACCTGTCATAATAACTATTGACTTAAAACTCAAAACCTAAAACCCGAAACATTATGTTCTAAATTCTAAATTCCGTATTTCAAATTAGGGAGCGGCTGGTGCCGGCGCTGCGCCGATATTGGTCGGCGCCACTTCCACAATTTTATTAGCCACCGGGTCGTAGAGAATGGCTTTTTGGGCTTTGGAATAAATCAAAACCCGATCGCCTTTTTTGGCTTGGGCAAAAAAGGCCTGATCTTTCAAGCGCTCGGGATCAACCACCGTCGCGATAATCGGATCTTCGCCAGCTGGCAGAACCATCAGTTGGCCGACTTTAGCTACTAAGGATTTAGTTTCTTCTTGGGTGAATTTTTGAGGATTGTTTTTAACTGTTTGTAATTGGTCGCTAAAATAATAAGCCAAGCTAGCTGACCCAATCAAGAGAATTGCTAAAACCGCGATAATAATTTTTTGCGCCTTGGAAGTTGCGGCTAAAATCGCCAAGACCTTGGTGATTATTTTTTGCGCTTGGATGGTAATAAACATAAAAAATTAAGAATTTAAAAACTTAATTAAAAACATTAAAATATTTTAATATTTTAAAGCCATCAGCTATTTATTAGTGATTTTAGTAAACATTTAAAATTATAATTCAGCAGTAGTGGAATCACTTGGCACAACTACTGCTGGCTCCTCAACTACCGGCTCCGATGTTGGGGTCAATTCAGGTGTTGGTTCTGGTATTGGAGTCAGTTCAGAAATCGGGGTTGGTTCAGGTTCAGATACTGGCGTTGGTTCAGATTCAGGAGTTGATGTTGAGGTTGGTGTTGATTCAAAAATCAGAGTTACTTCTACTGGCGTTGGTTCAGATTCGGGAGTTGATGTTGAAGTTGGTGTTGGTTCGGGTTCAAGTGTTGGTGTTGAGGTTGGTGTTGGTTCAGAAATTGGAGTTACTTCAGGCGTTGAAGTTGAAATGGAGATTGGCTCTTTGGAAGTTACGATTCTTGGATTTTTAATCGCCAAAGCCAACCAGTTAAAGGTCAAGTCCTGCGGCGCTGGTTTATTTAGTAATATTGTAAAGCCCTTAACGGTTTTTTTGGTCACTAAATATCTGATGTCGCTGGCAAAAAATTCGGCTTCAGTAATAGTTGGAGTGGTAGTAGATAGAGACGCAGTATCTTCAAAAGTCAAATTGACATTGACCACCGGCTGTTCTAAATATTCCCGATCAAAGACAATATCGGCAGAAACTTGGCCGGCTTTAATAACCGCAAAGCCGCCGGTATCAGCGTTAAAGTACGGCCGGCCGATAAACAAAGTATCGGACATCAGAGTCAGTAAATTGCCTGCCGAAGTAATATTATCAACTACCAAGCCGCCATCAAATATCGTCTGTACCTGGACTGTCAGTCCGCTGGTCAGCGCATTGAGGTTTAATTCCAAGGTCTCAACCCTAACAACCAGTCCGGTGGTGGTGGAAACCAGATTTTGCTGGGCCAGTAATAGGTCTTGAGTGGTGGTGGCCAGGCCGGTTAAAGAGGCCTGAAGTTGATCCAGCACCGGACTTTGAATCTTATCAGTAATTAATAAGCCGACTTTGACCTGGCCAGCTAACTCTGCATTACCCTTATTATCAAAAACAATCAACGGAGTGCTGGAACCATCTTGGAAATAAATTGAGCCCTGGAAAGTAACATCACCGTTAAAAGTCGCTTGATCTTTAAACTCGGCTGGTCCCTCTACCGCTAATTTGCCTTGACTGGTTAAATCACCTAAGGCAGATAAATTCAAGAATTCACCACTGGCGGGCGTGGTGGAACCGGTCAGAATACTGGTGAGAAACTTATTAGCCGTCACTTGACCAGCAAAGAAAGCGTTGCCCAAACTGTCAAATCTGATTACTTCGGTGGAAGTAGCTGTCACGTCTGTAGAACTGGCTCCGGCAAAGCTGGTAGAAAGAGTGGACGAAGCAATCCGCTCTAAAGTGAAACTGCCGCCTTCGGTCAGTTTTAAAATCAGATTGCTGTCAACCGGCTCAATAGTATTAGTCACTAAGGTATCGGTTAAAACGCGCGGTGAGATGATTTCCAAACCACCGACAATACGATCAGATAAAATCTCCGATAAATTAGTTTCTTTGGTAATGTTCTGCTTTTCTTTAATCATCTTGGCTAGAATAAATCTGCCAATATCAACTTTTCCCGAAATTTCATCAAGATCAATTCCCTGGCTGGCAAAAAACTGCTTTAAGCGTGAACCGGTGGAATAGGAAGTTTGAACAAACATCATGATTTTATCAATCTTATCGGGCTCATCAGCTGGGGGCTGGTAATCTTCCAGCGCCGAACCAATGATTTGACCCGCTTTACTGGCACGAACTGCCACGCCAGCAATATCGGAAGCTGTCAACAGGTCGCCTTTCTTAATTGGCCCATTTTTATTGGAAACATTGACCAGTGTCCGACCGGCTAAAGCGATTTTACGGGGATTTTTAGCCGTGAACAAAATATTCTGGCCCATAACAACTTCGGGATTGGTAGAAACCACGCCGATTAAGCGATCGCCTGCCACCGCTTTTTTCAAAACCGCCGTATTTGGCACTTCTGAATTAGTTGCCGCCGATAAATTATCTTTACTAATACCCATAATATCGCCGGACAGAGCTTCACCGCTGGTATCATACCACTCGGCTAAATCGGCGCCGGTAGATGTGGCATAAGACCAAACAATAACCAAGCCATCAGCTCCCGAAGCTCCAGCGCCAGTAGCATCTCCGCCACTGCCACCGCCACCACCTGGTATAGATCCGGCTTGGCCAGGGCCATCAGCATCAGTGCTACCATTACCACCCGGGCCACCTTGTCCGCCCATTGGGCTATCACCACCTTTACCACCATTGGAGTCATCCGTATTTCCACCTTGGCCGCCTGGTCCTCCAGCAATATTAATATCGCCGCCAGTCGGCAGAGCGCCACCCAGAGAACCAGTAGTAACACCATCGGCAGTGCTTAAACCGTGTTCAGAGATAACCGTGCCAAAAAGACTTCTGCTACCCACACCACTATCGGCCGCGCCGCCAGTACCAACTTCTATAGTCACATTACCAGAAACACTGACTAAGCCAGCACTGTAGGCGCCGCCACCACCACCGCCTCTGACAGCATTGTTAACAGAAGTATCCCCGGAGCCACCGGCGCCCCAAACCTCCACATAAACCTTTTTTATTTCTTTAGACCAGGTCCAAGTGCTAGTGCCAGCAGAAAAATCCTCAACATTTCTTAAACCGCCGCAACCCACGCAATTGCCGACTACCAAGTCATTAATCAGGGCTTTGCCGCCGACTAATAAACTATAACCGCCATCATGTTCGGTGGTGGTGGCAATTTTCAAGTGATCAGCAATATAACCGACAGTGGAAGTGGCTTGGGAACTAGTGGCAAACATCGACCACATAGTGCCGGCCGCTAAATTGCTATTAGGATTAGTCGTGCCCAAGACCAGATAACCAGTGGTAGTGGCGTTGCCGGAAATTTTGGCGTTGCCGGAAACTTCAAATCTGGTATTGATTGAGGTGGTAGCGGTACCACCAACTATCAAGCCATAACCAGTTCTTAAATCACTGCCGGGATAAGCTAAAGTTGATTCGGTGCTGGTTGCCCACCAGGAACCGGCGGCACCGCCACCTGGCCAGGCAGATTTAGTAACACCACCTAAAGTGATAGATCCGCCAACAACTAAATTATTGCCGATATTAACATCACCATTAGCATAGCCGGAACCAGCGGGAGCGGTGCCCACCACTAAATAACCAGTGCTGGTGGCTTGATTAACCACTAAATTAGTGATAGTGGAAGAAGCGGTGTTAACCAAGATGCCGCGAGTGGAGGTGGGTGAAAGAGCGGTAGCGTCAAAGGCCTGCCAGGAACCTTGATAGCCACTGGGGGCGACCACACTGAAGTTAACAGCCAAAGCGCCTGAACTTAATTGCAGACCAGTGCCGGTGATATCAGTTAAGTAATCAGCGCCGACGCCTAAGGAATCGGTTTGGAAATTGGTGGAGGTTGATTGAGTGACTAGGAAGTTGGTGAGATCTAAGGTGGTAGTGCCGTTGAGCAAACTGTTCCAGGCGTTGGTAAAGCCGGTGCCAGAGAGTGAATCATTAACCACCAAAGAAGATGTATATAAATTGGTGGTGGTGGCGTTAGTGGTGGTTGATTGATCAATATTTAACTGGGTAATCGTCGAGGAAGCGGCGTTAACGACTAGGCCGTTAGTGGAAGTGGGGGTAATAGCGGTGCCAGAACCACTTAAGGTTTGCCAAGACGGGCTACTGGCGCCAGCAGTGGGCCAAGCGGTCTCACAGTCATTATTAAGACAAAGTTCTTCAACAGCTAAATGTGAAGAAGTGGCGTTGCCACCGACCCAGAGATTGCCTTGAGTAAAGAGACCTAAAGTAGTCGAAGCCCAACCTAAGACCGTCAGATTGCCAGAGGTAGTGGCGTTTCTACCCACATAGAGATCGCCAGCGCCCATAGTAGCGCCCAGAGTGCCAATAACATCAGTCGTGCCAATGTTTAACCAATTGGAAGTGGTAGCGGTGTTAACCACTAAATTAGTGATAGTGGAAGAAGCGGTGTTAACCAAGATGCCGCGAGTGGAGGTGGGTGAAAGAGCGGTAGCGTCAAAGG
>MHIM01000004.1 GCA_001817505.1 Candidatus Buchananbacteria bacterium RIFCSPLOWO2_01_FULL_39_33
TACTGCCGACAATATTTTTTCTCACATACTGCCGACAATATTTTTTCTCACACTGGCCTTCATCCCCTGGCTTAAAAGCCAGGGGTATTCGGCCAGCAACATTATAAAAATACTTTATTAACTTTCTACTTTAAAAACTTTTGACTATTGTGTATATTATAACACAATTGAATGCTTAAATTAAAAACTCCGCAATGGATTTGCGGAGCAGGTAAACTTTAGCACTAAATATTTAGCGATGACGCGGGCCAGAATGGGCTTTTGGCGCTCGCCTAACCGGGGCTTGATGGCGTACAGCCGGCGGACGCGGGCTAAAATGAACTTTAGGCGATTGTTGACGCATAATCGGCGGATTTGAGTGCACTGCCGGCTGGCGAAAAGAAGCGGCTGGCGGCGGCAGTGGTTTCACCTTGACAGGCGGCGGTGGCGCTGACTTTATTCCCACCGAGCCATAACCAGCAGTAACACAACCGGAAAGCAAAACAATAACGCTAAGAGCCAGAATTGGAACCAGAAACAGAGACCAGGTAACCTTCTTTTTCATGATCAGCTTCCTCCTTTTAAAAACATCAAATGATCTTGAAAATACTTGTAATTTAAGTTAAACGATTATAATTTACTCTGAATATTTTTCCTCCCTTCTTGGATTTGAATTAAAAAAGAACCATTAATTTAGCATCAAAAGCTTAGCTAAAAAATAGAAATTTGTCAATAACCGGAAATAATTTTTTATCGCTGATAAGTGCCGATTAACAAGGCCTGATCTAAAATATGGCCATTCATGGCTTGGAGCAAATCTGATTTTCTGGCAGTTGAAACTAAATCTAATATTTTATCCAAGGCGTAAATTTTAAATTGATAATGATGAGTGCCGAAAGGCGGACAAGGTCCGTTCCAACTCTGCTGGTTAAAATCATTAGTGCCTGTTATAGCTCCTGACACAGTAGAATTTTCTTTAATTTCAGAAGTTGTTGGCGGGATATTAAACATTACCCAATGCACGAAATCGCCGCCGGGCGCAGCCGGATCATCAACAATCAGGGCTAAGCTGACTGCTCCTGGCGGCATGCCGGAAATTAATAGCGGCGGATTGATATTTTGGCCCTGACAGCCGTATTGGAGCGGCAGCGGATTATTATTGGCAAAAGCCGAGCTGGTTATTTTCATACTTTTTAAATTAAATTGATTAATAATATTTTCTTCTTCAGAAATTATGGCTGGCAATATAAAAACCAAACCGACTATTATAATTATCAGTAAAATAATGAATTTTAAAATTAATTTTTTCATCTCATCGACTGTAGGCTGGCTGATTTTATAAGTCATCTTTGCCCTTATTATACCACTGCCCCAAAAAACAAAAAACCCAGGCCTTTTCGGCTTGGGTTGTCATTATTTTAAAGTATATCAGCGGCTAATTCCGCCAGTTTAGAGCGTTCGCTCTTAACCATGGTAATGTGACCGAAAATATCCTGCCCCCTGAAACGCTCCACCACATAGGTCAAGCCATTGGAAGCCGGATCCAGGTAGGGATTGTAGATCTGATAAGGGTCGCCAGTGATGATAACTTTGGAATATTCGCCACAGCGGGTAATGAGCGCAGCGACTTCGCGCGGCGTCAGATTCTGCGCCTCATCAATCAAGATGATAGCGTTATGCTTGGTCGCGCCCAAAGCGTAGTTAATCGGCTGGATTTCCAAATAACCTGATCTGATCAATTCGCCGACAATATCAAATTTTCTGCCATCTTTTTCCTGGCTATGACCAACAATCAATCTCATATTTTCGCATATCGGTTCGCGCCAAGGAGCAAACTTCTCATCAATATCGCCAGGCAGAAATCCCAACGACCGGCCGATTTCCACATTAGGACGCCAAACCAGAATGCGACTCGGCTTATCGTCACCTTCTTCACCTGTTTGGCGATAAGCGGCCAATAAGCTGATAAGGGTTTTGCCAGTGCCGGCTTTACCCACCAAAGTCACCAGCTTGATCTCCGGATCCATTAGCAGTTTGAAAGCCAGGGCTTGCTCGTCATTGATGGGCTCAATGCCTTTTGATTTGTCTAAAGATTTCGGCTTGCTAACCGATACAAAAACCTTACTTAACGGCTTATAAACAGCTAAAACGTATTTGCCGCCGCAAACAAACTTGCAACCGATATTAGCTGGCAATTCAGCCAAACAAACACCGAGAATTTCAGCCACAGTTTTAGCGGCTAGCGATTTGTCTCTTGATAAAATATTTAGAATCTCAGCCTGGTCACCAGTTAGATTAATGGTAACACGCCCGCTGTAAAGTTCTTCAATTCTGGTAATGCGCTTATCGTGCTGATAATCGTCGGCCTTGAGGCCGCAAGCATTAGCTTTGATGCGCAAATTCAAATCCTTGCTAAGGATAATGACTTCCGGCTTATGCGGCTTGTTCTGCCAAGCCATAGCCACTAAGAGCATGCGGTTGTCATTGTTGTGCTCCAAGCCGACCGGCAGGTCCGTCCAATCCTTGCCATTGTAATCAACAAATAGGCGGCCGCCGCTTTTAGTAGCTACACCTTCTTTAAGCGAACCCATCTCTTGATAGCTATCAAGCTGGCGAGAAAACTCTCGTGAACTGGCACCAACTAAATCAAGACGATTTTTGGCACGGTCCAATTCTTCAATAGACCAAATAGGAATGACAATAATATTATCACCTAAATTTTCAATGACATTGGGATCATGCACTGAAACACTAGTGTCTAAAACAAACACTTTAACACGACTTTCTATCATTAACCTCTCCTTTAAAGTTGTGGTTTTGTTGTAAAGAACTGCTAAATTTATATTTGGAAATTAGCACATAAAACTAACTTTGTCAAATAATTGTAATGATTGATTCACATAATAGTAATCAGTAATTATTAATTTTTTAGTTTCTTCGTTTTTTAAATCTTTTCCAAAAGTTAGCCGAAACATCATCTAAGTTAAAAGGTGAATCTTCATCAACATAAACTACGTCATCTTCACTGATCAATTCGTCTTTAACTTTCCATTTCTCATAAACATTCTTGGGTAATTCTTTAACAAACTGGGAAACCTGATTGATCTGCCCGGTGTAAGAGCTAAAAATCGGGTAAGTCAGATAAAGCTGGTCTTGAGCGCGAGTAGAGGCCACATAAAACATCCGTCTTTCTTCTTCCAAATCCTGATAGTTGTCAAAGGCCTTGGCATTGGGAAATTGGCCGTCCAGCAAAGAAATAATAAAAACCGCTTTCCATTCCAAGCCCTTGGCCTGATGGATAGTTGATAAAATAACTGCCTCTAATATTGATTCTTTATTTTCTACTAATTTTGAGCCCTTAAAATTTTCACCCAACGCCGTATCGACTAAAAATTTATCCAAAGAATCGTAGCGGTCAGCAAATATAGCCAGTTGTTCTAAATCAGCCAATCTATCTTCGGAATTTTCAAAATTATTTCTTACCATTTTCTGGTAACCGAAAGTCAAAATGGTTTCAATTAAAGCTGATAGGCCAGATGGTTCAAGGGAATATAATTTAAGCAAAATATTTCTGGCTTCTGTCCAGCCCCCAGCCGCTTTAAGTGGTAGATTGAAAGATTTTTCCAGAATTTGCTTAAGCGAACCGACTTGGCGGATGTTTTGCCAAATCAAATCCACTGTCGCCGGACCGATGCCGGTCTGAAGCTGCAAAATCCTAACCCAAGAAACTTCATCCAAATGATTGGCTAAAATTCTAAGATAAGCGACAACGTCTTTAATATGGGCCTGCTCAAAAAATCTTAAGCCCCCGCGCATAACATAAGGGATGTTGCGTTTATTCATTGCCAGTTCCAGTTCCAATGACTGAAAATGGGCCCTGAACAGAACAGCTATTTCGTTTAAATTAATCCTCTGCTCTTTCTGCAAATCTAAAATCCTCTGGCAAATAAAATCGGCTTGGCTATCAACGCTATCTAAGGCCACTAACGCCGGCCGTTCGCCGGATTTTTTATGAGTTCTTAATTTTTTATCAAATTTATGGCGGTTATGGCGTATTGACTCATTGGCCAGTCCCAGAATTTCCGGCGTGGAACGATAGTTAATTTCCAGTTTAAAAGTTTTGGTTTGAGAAAAATTTTTAGGGAAATCCAAAATGTTTTCCACTACTGCTCCGCGGAAAGAATAAATGCTCTGGCTGTCATCCCCTACTACCAAAACATTCTGGTCGTCGCCCGCCAAATGATTGATTATCTCACCCTGGATATAATTGGTGTCCTGGTATTCGTCAACTAAAATATATTTGAATTGCTTGGCTAATTTTTCCCTGACACTCTCGCTCTCCAATAAAAGCCGGTTCCACTCTGACAATAAATCATCAAAATCCAGAGCATTGGCTTGTTTTTTCCTGGCTTGATAAAGATTACCGATTTTTTCAATCAAGGGAATATAATTTTCATCAATCTGGGAAAAGCGCCGATTGATTAGGTCGCTGATATTATTTTTGGAATTAACCGACAAGCTGATGATTTTATGGATTAAATCGGCTTTGGGAAAATACTTGTCGTTAGGCAAAGAAACTGACTGGCGGCAGGCCTTGATCAAACTTTTAGAGTCCTCATTATCCAAAATATTGAAATTAGGATTAAGGCCGATGGCTTGACCATAAGTCCTTAAAAGGCGGTTGCCGATATGGTGGAAAGTTCCGCTCCACAAACCCTTAACCTGGTCTTTTAAAAGCAGTTCCAGCCGGCCAGTCATTTCTCTGGCGGCTTTATTGGTAAAGGTCACTAGGAGAATGCTGTTGGGATTGGCGCCTTTTTCCAAAAGATAAGCCACCCGGTAAACTAAGGTGCGGGTCTTGCCGCTGCCGGCGCCGGCTAAAACCAAACAGGGACCATCGCCTTGAGTTACAACTTGATATTGCTCCTCATTAAGCTCGGCCCGATAATTTATTTTAAAACCGTAATTCGGCTCCTGATTTTTTAAAATATATTCATCCATCCGGCCTGATTTTGATTATCTTAAAACAGCCAGGTTTTAACACGGCTGTTTTTCGTCATCTTTCTTTTTTTCCTCTTTGGCTGATACTTTAGGGTCTTTCTTTTTAAAAATCCCCACATTAAATAAAAGCTCTTTGATGTTATCCATAAAAAATATTTAATTTATCAACCCTCATCATTATATAAACATTAACAGAAAGTAAGAAGTGTAAAACCTGTCTATAACCTCTATCAGGCAGCTGGTTTCTTATGATATAAGTGCCGCCCGATATACAAAATGACGGCTAAGGCCACTAAAAGAGCCATAACCAGATCAAAGTTATGCAATTCTTCCCTAATCAACTGCCAATTATTGCCCATTTTTACGCCCAACCAAGCAAATAAAGTTGACCAAATAAAAGCGCCTAAAAAAGTATAAATTAAAAACTTCTTTAAATTCATCTTGGCCAGGCCGGCCGGAAAAGAAATATAAGTCCTGATAACCGGCAATAAGCGTCCGATAAAAACCATAAAATCGCCATACTTTAAAAACCACTTCTCGGCCAAAGCCAAATCGCGCGCTGAAATAAGAAAATATCGGCCATATTTTTCTATTAAAGTCCGGCCGCCTTTCAAACCGATTAGATAAGCCAGGCAAGAACCGATTAAATTACCAAGAGTACCGATTATTACCACCGCCCAAAAATTCAATTGGCCTTGAGCCACCAAAAAACCGGAAAAAGGCATAATGACTTCCGAGGGCATAGGAATACCGCTGCTTTCCACCAACATTAACAAAAAAATGCCGCCATAGCCGATATAGTCAATCGTGGCTATCACCACTTGTGAAAGAAAGTCAATAATTGAAATTATCATTATTTTATAATAATAATAGATGGTAATTAGAACTTAAAATCCCCAAAAACTGGGGATTTTAAGAGAGGAGTTTTATCTCCCCTACATTGATTCCATTTTAGGAGAACAAACCTTGCAATCTTTCTTATGAGTGACCGCCAAGATCACTGCCGCTACGCCAACCAGGACATAAATGACCCGAGAAATAGCTGCTGCCTGACCGCCAAAAAGCACACCAATATCCCAGCCGATTAAGCCCACTAACAGCCAATTTAGGCCGCCAATGATAACCAGCGCCAAGGAAACTACGTGTATCGCTTTCATTTTAAGATTGAGTTATTTATTAGCTGGTTATAATTATAGCATAAAAAATAAAAAAACAATTAAAAAGGGGCAGTAAAATCTCTACTGCCCTGATTGCATTGTTATAAAAGTACGAATTAAGCTGGACTGGAAGCCGCCTTGAATTCTGCCATAAGATCATTGTCCACGCTGGCCTCATCCATCTTGGACAGAGCTGAGTCGACGCTAAAGTTGCTGGTGGCATCAAGATCATTTTCGATCTCATCATCGGTGCGAATTTCGGCTTGGACCTGGGACAGCTCATTCTGGAGATCGTTAAGAAACGAAGTGTCAATCTTATCCTGACTTTGGGCCTCATCGCGCAGAGCCAGCGCTTGCTTGTGAGCTTCGATGGCTTTGAGCATGGCCGCACCGTTTTCACGAACAGTCTCAAGAGCCAAGAAGGCCTGTTGGTAATTGTCCTTGGCGAGATTATAACTTTCCTGGAGGGTTTTGTAGGTTGCTTGCTGGGAAGCGATGCGGTCATCAAGCGCCTTAACCTCCTGGCTGATTTGGCCGAGCCGAGCTACCTTGTCCGGTTGATCGACCAAAGTTCCACCAAGTTTGACAAGTTTGACACGCCGGGCTTGAAGCGCTTCGAGCGATTCAAGCTCCTTGGTTTCCGGATCGGACATAGCACGCATCCGGGCGCCGATCTCACGGGCCAATTGGCGCTTTTCCTGAACCTGGACTTCCAAAACTTTTTGGATCTGTTCCAGCTTTTCTGCCGGCGAAAGAGTCGAGGCCAAAAGATTTTGCAACCGGTTGCCCATGGCTTTGAAAAACATAGTGAAATTGACTTTCTTGTCGAGCGTAGTGATCGCCATTGTTTTTTCTCCTGGTGTTGGTTGTTGGTTTTTTGATTGGAGATGAAAATTACATCAAATCAGTCACATCAACTGACGGCTCAAACGGTTCAAGCAGGAACAAACCGCCAGAACCCTTGGCTTCGCCTTTCCTGGCATCCAAAAAAACCAGCCAGTGTCCGCCATCTTTTTCTTTTGAAGTCACAAAATACATCAGGTCACCGGAATTAACACAACTATCTTCACCTTCAACTTCGGCATTAAAGGCACCAATATCAACCACTTCCCAGATCACACCTGGAGTAAGATTTTTGGGCAAAGAGTAGGGTACCGGATTGGTTTGACCATTTTCTTTGAATACTCTGGCCGGTCCAGGCGACTCATCGCTGCCCTTATAAAAAGAAAGTAAGCTTGGTGTATAAATTTTTTCGCCTTTCAACCAAATTGGCTGGCCAGCTTCTTGATCGGGAATTTTAAAAATCCAAATGTCACCGGCCAAAGCTAAGGCCTTAGAAATTACACCAGTTCTGCTCCAAGGTTCACTGGACTGATGTTTAAACATTTCATTTAAAGTAATTGAGGCCCTAATAGCTCTTTCCGGTTCGCCGATTAGAGTCATCGTTTGATCGGGTAAGGCCTGACATAATTGCGTCTTTTTATCCAAAGATGGAGTTTCAACCAACACACTGCTTTGAGCAATATTAGCATCCCGGTTAATAACAGGAAAATTTCTAAATTTAAAAAACCAAATCAAACCCGCTACCCCCAATAAAATAATCAGAACTCCTAAGGCAATATCCATATTATCCCTTTCTCCTTTCTGAAAGCGTGGTTTTAATAGCCATAACCGTCACTGCCACTGGAACTGCTGCCATAACCATCACCATCACTGGAACTGCTGGAACTTCCGCCATAGCCGTAGCTATCACTGGAACTAATAGAATTACTTGAATCGCTAAAGCTATTATTATTATTCCAACCGCTGTCATTAGAGCTGTTTAAACTACCAGAATCAAAAGTATTGCTAAAATCATTGGCTGAGTTTTGACTCTCTTGATGGGTTCGATAAGCCCGAAGAGCCCTGTTGCCAGTGCCATCAGCTAAATTAATAGCTTCTTCAGCTTTTTGAGTGGCCAATTGGTATTCTTGGTTGTTAGCCAAGAAGCGAGCTGAAGACAAACAATCATTAGCTGAGTCAAAATCTGACTTAGCACTGGGAGAATAATCGCCATAATCGGTAATGTTGCTTTCTTCATCACTAACAGCATTTTCAGCTTGGCGTTCAATGTCGGGCCAATTTAAGCGATAACTTTCCAAACTTTCAGCTAATTGAACCAGGGCCAAAATCAAGCTCTGACCTTGATCCAAAAATTGAAGGCCGCTTTGCATTTCAATGATAGCCGTTTCGTAGGCCTGGTCTATTGAAATCAAATATTCAGCTTTAGCCAAATAATCCTTAGCTTGATAATAATTTTGATTAGCCATAGAGGCATTATTAGCCACCGCAGACCAAGTGTTTTGGGCATGGTTATGAAGCTTGTTTTGATAGGATTTTGAATTGCTGATTCTTTTTTCCAAATCAGCAATGATCAAACGTAATCCTCCTAGACCCTTAGTTGCCTCAGTAAATAAAGCGACTTGGCAATTGGCTTCTTGGATTGCTTTGTCAGCCAAGTCCAGCGCTTTTAGGGCATCACCGTAAGCCAAGGGAAAATCATATTTATTTTCCGCCGTTAACCTTCCTAAAACGACTGACGCTTCGGCCAGTATTTTTTCCGCTTGAACGATGCTTTTAAAAGCCGTTTTAAGGGACTTGGCTGGTTTAAATGGACCTTTAGCCACTAAACCATTAAGATAATCAGAAGCAATAGCAATTTTTTGTTGCGAGGAATCAATGGTAACGCCGGCTTTGTCCGTCGCTGCACGATAAAAATTAAAATTCTTCATAACTTCATCAACAGCCGATTCAACCGCAGTTAAATTTTCCTTGGCCGTTTTCAACAATTCCATAGCAGTACTAGGATCACCCAAGCGCTCCAAATTGCTCTCAACCGGCAGAAGATTGGAAGCGTCTTGGCACTCCATTACAATTTCAGCCAAGTCATTTTTGGCTTGAATTAATATTTTTTCGTTAAACGCGGTATATTTAGAAAGGTAATCAGGTCCTTCATTAGTTAAGCGTTTTTCGGCTAAGGCCTGATAAGAAATTGCATCAGGTATAAGCACTTTAACTTGAGCCAATTCTTGGCGGGCATCGGCAGTCATTTTTTCAAAAGCTACCAATTGGTTTTGCGCTTGAACCAGATCATCAGAAACTGTTTTAATCAAGTCCTTAGCTTTATCAGCATGGGCCCGTTTTTCTTTTGAACTGCCGGCATTTTCTGCCGCCTTGATTTCACTTTCGGCCTGAACGGATTTCTCCTGGCAAGAGGAAAGTAAAACAGTAATCGGCAAAGTATATTCTTGCTTATACCAATTAAGCGTGACTTGGAAATTGGAATTGAATTGCTTCAATTCCTTAACTTCGCTGGCTACCAACTGCTTAGCAACGATCAGCGACTTTTCAGCTCTTCGCCCCGGCGAAGAAAAAATAAGCCAGCTACCAAAGATTACAGCCGTTATTGAGATGACCGCTAAAACCTTGCTATTGACCTTAAATTTTTCCATTCCCTGATCTCCTTCTGTTGTTTGTTTTTTTCTGTTTTAATTGTCAATGGACGTTGCAAATGCCTACATTTCCAATGGAAAATAGGACACTTCATATTATAACAAAATTCTGTAAAAGTCAATCTTTTTGATTTGAGGTTTTAATAAAATAAAAAAACTCCCTGAAAGGAGTTTTGCAATCTTCACAAATCGCCAACGGCAACTTGGCGATTTGTTTCGTCCTGGGTGGCCGCCAATCCTCCCGCTTTGTCGTATAATCTTGGTGCGCCCAGCAGGACTCGAACCTGCGACCATCAGCTTAAAAGGCTGTTGCTCTACCGACTGAGCTATAAGCGCATATATTACTTTCTTAATTGTAACTTGATTTAAATTGTTTTTATCCGACTGGGCCCTGCCTGCGCAGGCAAGTATAGGCGCCTGTTTTATTCTAACTTTAATTGCTGAATTATTTTATAACATTTGCCGAAATTATAACACATAAAATTATTTTTGACAATTATTTTTGACAATAATTAAAGCTTATGCCAAAGCATAAGCTTTATATCTCACTTTACTACTTGGGATAAGTCCGTACAATTATATAACCACGTATAATTGCCATCAATATCACACCAGCAACACCAAACATTAATTGAAAGATAGCTATAACTATCCCGAACAATAACAGGTCGTCATCTGAAATTTTTTCCGGATAAATTGAAAAACCAACTACCAAATATATCCAGGTGGGTATCAACACTGTCATTACAATTGACAAATAGACAATGAATTTCAGGGTTCTGTTTGACATTATACCATCCTTTCTTCCTATACTTTCCTAAAAAAGGTCCTGCCAAAAGATTAGCAATTTACTAGTCATTTGTCAATAAGTTGGTAGCTCGCTAAGCAACTTATTTAGATAGAATAAAGTGTATAAAACCTGTGCTTGTTTTTAAAATAGTTATTAGTTAAAATGGACTAATAATTATCCTTTAATTCCTATGCCTGATATCGTGTCTAATTCTTTGGCCAAGTTGCCGCCGCAAAATATTGAGGCGGAGCAATCGCTGATCGGCGCCATTTTAATTGATAAGGATGCCATCATCAAAATAGCTGATATGCTTTCTCCCAATGATTTTTATCGTGAAGCGCATGCCGCCTTATATGGAACTATTCTGGAATTATTTGAAAAGAAAGAAGCTATAGATATTTTAAGTTTAACTAGCCGGTTGGAAGAAAAAAAGAAACTGGAAGCCATTGGCGGCCGCAGTTATCTGGTAACCCTCACCAACCAAACGCCGTCAGCCGCCCACGTGGTTTCTTACGCCCAAATCATCCAAAAAAAAGCAACCTTAAGACGGTTGATTTCCGCCGCCAATAATATCCTGGAATTGGGTTACCATGAAGAAAAAGAAGTTAATGATATTTTGGACAAAGCCGAACAGTCGGTTTTTGCCGTTTCCCAGCAATTTTTAAAAGAAAAATTCATTCCTATTCAGGATGTTTTGTCGGCCGCTTTTGACAGAATTGATCAATTGCATCGGGAAAAAGGCAAATTAAGGGGCTTGCCGACCGGCTATTCTGACTTGGATAATCTTTTGGCTGGCTTTCAAAAATCGGATCTAATCGTCTTGGCCGCCCGGCCTTCGGTCGGCAAAACCTCACTAGCTTTAGATATCGCCAGGCACGTGGCTATCAAAGCCAAGAAATCAATCGGCATCTTTTCTTTGGAAATGTCCAAAGAACAGCTGGTTGACCGCTTGATCTGCGCCCAAGCCGGAGTTGGCCTATGGAAAATGAGAACCGGCCGATTATCGGAAACAACCGATGACTTCCCAAAAATCGGTCAGGCCATGAGTGAACTTTCCGAAAGCCGTATTTATATTGATGATTTTGCCAATACTAATGTCATGGAACTGCGTACTAAAGCCCGGCGCCTGCAAATGGAACACGGGCTGGATATGGTTATAATTGATTACTTGCAATTAATGGAAGGTAGCGGCCGCAAATCCAGCTTTGAAAATCGCGTCCAAGAAATTGCCGAGATTTCCCGCGCTTTAAAAGGCCTAGCCAGGGAATTGGACATACCGGTTTTGGCCTTATCCCAGCTTTCTCGGGCCGTTGAACAAGCCAGTCCGGCCATACCAAAATTATCGCATCTAAGAGAATCGGGCTCTATTGAACAGGATGCTGATGTGGTGATGTTCATTTATCGCAAAGCCGCCGACCGGAGTTTTGATATCAACTCGCTGACTGAAGAGGAAAAAAATTCGGCTGAGATTTATATCGCCAAGCACCGCAATGGTCCGACCGGCCAAGTTAAACTGTATTTTCAAAGCGATTTAGTCAGTTTTAGGACATTAGAAACTAAACGTCAAGTGACTGAAAACCCGGAGATGTAGATAACAAAGCTAACAATTAACAAATTCTAAATATTAATATCGAAATATTGAACAAATCATAAATTAGAAACTCTAAATATTTTTAAAATTTAAGATTTGAAATTTGTTTCTAATTTGAGATTTCGAATTTAAGATTTATATTATTAATTATTATTTTTTTATTTTATTATTTATTATTAACATTTATGTTCAACAAACTTAAGCAGATACAAGAATTAAAATCCCAGGCCAACCAAATAAAAAAAGCCCTTTCAGCAGAAACAGTTGAAGGTTCTGGCGGCTGGGGCAAAATCAAAATAACCATGGACGGTAATCAGGAAATTAAAAAAGTTGAAATAAACGATGAGCTTTTAAAAGATAAAGTTAAATTGGAAAGCGCTGTTTTGGAAGCGGCCAATGACGCCATCAAAAAGGTTCAAAGGGTGATGGCGCAGAAAATGTCGCAGTTTGGCGGTTTGTCTGGATTATAAAAATGAAAAGAGCCCCCACCTACTTATTGTTCGGTGAGGGCTGGACGCCGCCGACGGGTGTTACCCGAAGCGACATCGGGCTTTTAGGAAGGAGTGCCGGCAGATGAAAGCCGGGAGCGGGCAGGAGAAGCGAGAAATTCATATCCCGTCCCCTGTATGTTACAGAATCAAGCGAGCCGATTGCCACTTGTTCATCTGCATGCTTGCAGCAGATCGGTTATGTCCGACGCTCAATTCCTGGCCTACTGGCTTGATACACAGACCAAACCAGATTCCCGCCCAGCGAACTGTTCAGCCCGCCGGCACTCCAAGCTCCAAAGGAACTGGCACACTACAGTAGTGTGCCACGACCGCGAAAATTAAAATTTCGCATACCTGGGATTACCTCCCGGTTGGTCGCCGCCACATTAATTACAGATCAGCGGCGAGGACTGCGGTTTCAATAGCCCACCAGAGCAAAGCACCAGGCACCGGGGCGAGAGGCACCAGGCACTTAAGGAGAGAACTACACATACCCGACTGGATATTTCATCCGCACGGGTACCTCCTTTCTTTTCCCTGTTCAACTTAATATGTATGTTCGGAGGTTGATCTTTCGCAACCTCTCTGTGAGACATTATATCACACCCATGTTTTTTTGTCAATGCCACTTTGTTAAAAACTATCAAAAATGACTAAAATTAGATAAAAATTAGATAAAAAATGAAATATCCTTTAATAATTCAAAACCTAATAGACCAATTTTCCAAATTACCAAGCGTCGGACCTAAAAGCGCCGAGCGTTTGGTCTTTCATCTGCTTTATCAGCCGCAAAGTGAGTTGCATGAATTTAGTCACGCTATAGACCATTTGAAAAGCAGCATTAAACAATGCCGGCTATGTTTTAATTTTTCCGAAAGTGATCCCTGCTACATCTGTAATAACAGCCAAAGGGATAAAACCCTGATCTGTGTGGTCGCTAAACCTCAAGATATGGCCATCATAGAAAAAACCGGGTCATTTAACGGTACTTATCATATACTTGGCGGCAATATCAACCCTTTGGAAAACATCTCTCCGCACAATATAAAAATAAAAGAACTGCTGTTGAGAATAAAAAACGACAGTATTAAAGAAATTATTTTAGCCCTCAATCCCGATATGAACGGTGAAACCACCTCGCTTTATCTCTTAAAGCTAATAAAACAATTCCCCAAGATTAAAATTACCCGGTTGGCCAGGGGTTTGCCAATGGGCGCCGATTTGGAATACGCCGATGAAGTGACCTTGGAAAACGCGCTTAAAGATAGGAAAGAGTTATAAAAAAAATCCGCTGTTATAGCGGATTTTTTTAGATCTTGATAATTTCTATTTCATTGAATTCCTGGCGATGGCCGAATTTTTTAGCTTGCCTGGTCTTAGGTTTATATTTGACGCCCCGAACTTTATCGCTCCGATCCAATCTTAAAATAGTGCCCTCAACTTTATCAGCTAAAGTCGGCAGGCCGATTTCTACCTTCTCACCGTCAGCAATAAGCAAGGTGTCAAATTTTACTTTTTGGCCGACTGCGATGTTAAGCTTCTCAACCTTAATCTTATCTTTGGCTTTAACCACATATTGCTTGCCGCCGGTTTTAATAACTGCCATTTTCATAATTTCACTGGAAAATATAATTTAAAATAACCATTTCATCTTACCTTATTTTAACCTGATTGTCAAACGCCAGCCATCCCATTTTAACCTGACTCCCAAAAGAGAGAGATTTTCCTTAATAATAAATTAAATATCAAAGTCAACCTTATCACCCACTCTAATCCCATACTTTTCCACCAAACCGGCATTGATTTCTAAGACATAATTAACAAAGGCCCTGGGTTGATAAATCGGCAGATCGACCTCACCGGCAACTGGGTTGAGATTTTTTTCATAGCCCACCACCATGTCGTCTTTGATCCAAATAATATCAATGGGAAATTTCATATCTTTCATCCAGAAAGTGGGAATCAGAGACCTTTCATAAACAAATAACAAGCCATTTTTTTCTGGTAATTTTTTTCTCTGGCTTAGGCCAATAGTTTTTTCCTTGGCAGTTTTAGCTAATTCAATATTGAACTTTTGTTCGGCTATAACAACTGCCCGCTGATTGGCTGACTGGAAAAAATAATTAATCAAAAAAGATAAGACCAGCGTTAAAATGATTAATAAAAATATGATTGTAAGCCGGCTTGATAATTTTGGGTTTTTAGGTTTTGGAAACATCTTGAGAGGATTTTTTATAAACTACCAAAATAATTACCGACATCAGCGCTATTAGCGCTATCAAGCCGATTAATTTGCCCAAGCTGCCACTAACCACGGCCACTAAGCCAAAAATAATAGCCAATAAATAAAGAAATAGGACGGCCTCCCGATGCTTGAAACCAGCCATCAGTAACCTGAAATGAAGATGTTTTTTATCAGCGTGGGAAAAGGGTGATTCCCGCTTGATTATTCGACTAGCCATCACCAGTAAAACATCCAAAGCAGGAATGCCGACCACTAAAAGAGTAGTAGCTATTTTAGACCCTGATATTATGGATAAAACGCCAAGCATAAAACCCATAAAAAGACTGCCGCTTTCGCCTAAAAATATCTTAGCCGGATGCCAATTAAAAAACAAAAAACCGCTTGAGGCCCCCAAAAGCAACAAGGCCCAGATACCAGTGGCCGACAAATATAAATCCCAATCCAAACTCAATGCAAAGATCATGATGGCCGCAATAGCGGTAATACCAGCCACTAAGCCGTCCAAGCCGTCTAAGAGTTTGGTAGTGTAGATAATAGCCATCAGCCAAATAAATGAGAGCGCGCCGCCTAAAACCGGAGCCAGATAGATAATGGCATTTTCAGAAGTGCCCAAAGGATTGGTAATATAAGAAATTCTGATGCCGGCTAAAACTGTCAGACCGCTGGCTAATAATGGCCAAATTATTTGTTGCCAAGGCAAAAGGCGATATTTATCATCAAGCGTGCCGCCAATCATAATCAGTAAACCAGCTAAAAATACAACTGCTATGAATTGATCGGAAATTTTAGAAAAATCAGCCAAGTTATACCAGCGGAAAATAATCAAGGGAACAAAAACTGATAAAAAAACAGCCCAGCCGCCCAAAAGCGCCACGTCTTTTTTATGAATTTTCCTATCAGCCGAAGCCGGCTGGTCTAAAATCCTAAAATGAAAAGAAATTTTAATCATTAGCGGGGCCAGCGCCAAAGACATCAGTAGACTGATTGTCAGAGCTAAAAAATAAATTGGATTGATAATGGCCATAAGATAATTATAATGGAAGATAGCCGCTCTGTTAAGCCAGCAACCGAGTCGCTCTCAAATCTGAAAAAAATTTTACTTAACCTAATTAAGCCCAACAAGCTAAATAAAAAATTCCAACATCATCTGTTGGAATTTTCAAATATCAGATTTTTGCTTAATTTCCTGCGTATTTTTATACCCCAGCGGCTAACAACAGCCACTTGTTCCCGGGATTTTAAATAAACTAAAAATTCAACATTCCTTTTGGCGGCCCGACGCCTCAATGATAATATAAAAATCAGAAAATAAGTGCCTAAGGAATTCCAACTATCAGCAGCCTGTAAATTACGGCAATCCAATATCAAATGTTTAATGTCTCTTAGCCAAACTTTTTCCAACTTATTTTTAACAGTTGATAAGCCGACTGTCCAGTCCAGGGTCCCGCTGATAACCGCCAGACAGTCCTTATTCTCAAACAAAATTTCCACTCGCAAATCATTATCCTTGGGTTTTCTGGGCAGGAACACAGCAGGCCTCCTTTCTTTATCATTTAAAAAGAACAATCTCTATTAGTATTATACAGAAAAAATAAAATTTTTCAAGTCCGGCTAAACCGACCCGCTTGGTTTATTACAAAATCTTCCTGGGTATTAAATAAATGTATAAAGCGCTGAATAAGCACAGTACAGCCATAATTATAAAAAGGACATTAAAGCCCAAAAAAGTCACTATAAATCCGCCTAAAAATGCTCCTGAATTGGTAAAAGTAAGATTCTTAAAGCCTGGTTCATAATTTTCCCCGGCTTATTGCTTGGCGAATTTCCACCATTAAGGTTAAATAAAATTCCAAATTATTCAAAGTTGCCAAGCGCATAGCTAAGGGCTCTTTGGTTTTGAATAAGTGATGCAAATAAGCCCGGCTGTATTGTTTTAGGTTAGTGTTATTGATAGGCGTTTTATCACTTCTGAACCTCGCATTAGTGATATTTATAGTAGTATAAAATTTTCCTTCCTTTCCCAAAGAAAGACCAGGGAGAAATTGGCCGACTGTCGGCCAACCTCCCCTTAATCCCCTCCTTGGTAAGGAGGGGAAACAATATAACCGACCATGTCTGGCTTCCCGAGTCGGGATGACACAGTCAAACATATCCACACCGCGTTTGACTGCTTCAATGATATTGGCCGGCGTGCCTACACCCATTAAATACCGCGGTTTATCCTTTGGCATGGCTGGAGTTAAATAATCCAAAACTTTATACATTTCTTTGGGACTTTCGCCAACCGCCAAGCCGCCAATAGCATAACCGTCCCAGCCAAGCGAAACCAAGTCATTTAAACTCTTTAAGCGCAAATCTTTATATAAACCGCCTTGAATAATTCCAAAAAATAATTGATTTCTTGATTTATTGTTTTCTGGTTTTCTTGTTTTTTTGATTTCTTGACTAGCTTCCTTGGCCCAAATAGTCGTCAAATCAACCGCTGCTTTAATTTTTGATTTATTTTCTTTGGAACTCGGACAGACATCTAAAATCATAGCAATATCCGAGCCGATTATTTTTTGTATCTCTAAAACTTTTTTCGGCGTTAAAACATGCTTACTGCCATCAATGGGCGAACTAAATTCAACACCATAGGGCATGATCTTTCTAATTTTAGCCAGAGAAAAAACCTGAAAGCCGCCGCTATCGGTTAAAATCGGGCCTGACCAGTTCATTAATTTATGCAAACCACCGATCTTTTCTAAAACCTTTAAACCCGGCTGAAGATATAAATGATAAGTGTTAGCCAAGATAATTTCCGCTCCCAAACCCTTAACTTCATCGGCAGTCAGGTTTTTTACCGCCGCTTTAGTGGCTAGAGGCATAAAAAACGGAGTTGGGATATCTCCGTGCGCCGTTTTTAAAATTCCCAAGCGGGCCTGGGATTTTTGGGAAGTTTTTAATAATTTATACATTTCTAATTAATTTCTAATTTCCAATTTCTTCAGGCCATAGGCAGATCCCATACCAGAGGCGGGCACGGCGCCTTTGGCGGAAAATAATTTAAAAATTAATTAATTGTTTTTTTAAATTACTCTACTGAACAATGCCCTTGGTCTGACCTAAAATCGGGTCGTCAAAAGCAGTGGTAATGGCTTTGACTTCTTTACTGATGGCAGCGCCGGTTTCGCTGTCTTTGGCCGTTAGATTGATATTGGAGAGTAAAATCAAAATCCGGCCCCGATCGTTGTCAGTTGGTTTGATATCAATATTAAAAGTGGCAATAACCGGCTGGGCTGACTTATCTAAATTTGAAATATTCCAAATAACTTCACCGGCAACCGCGTTGTAAATTAAGTCACCTTGATCATGAGTTTCTCTGTTTGACCAAAAAACATTGCTTGGCAATTTGGCCTTCACTTGAATATTCTCCGCCCGATGCAAATTATTAGATAAAGCCAATTTAATATTATAAGTTGAAAGTTCGCCAACCCGGGGTTCTATCGGCCCCAGGCCCAAGGGAACATTATCTTCGTTATAATACCTGGCTTCAGCTGACATGGTCAAATCGGAATTGACGGAATTAACCAAAATTTTCGTGCTAACAACCGATTCACCCGTTAATTTTCCCGTCTGCTGCGCTTTGGCTTCAATAAAACTCTCAACACTGAACTTGCCGACATTAATATCATTGATAGCTGAGGCATCCTGAACTCTGATCTGCCAATCTATCTGTCCCTCTTCGCCAGCTCCCAATTTCAATAATTTCGGTATGCGCCGGCCGGTCCAAATTATTGAATTATCCTCCCTGACACCCTTATTTTCATCTTTGAGAGTGTTCCAGTCCAAAATTTCGGAGTTTAAATTAGCTTTAATCTGGATATTTTCCAAATTTTCTTCGCCGGTATTTTTATAATTAAGGGTATAAACCAGCAAATCGCCGAAACTTATCGGCTGGTCCTCGCTCGAACCATTAACAATAAGCTGCATGGATAATTGGTCTTTAATAACTTCAGTCACCAGTGTTTCTTCACTTTGGGGATAATAATCACCGTCCTTTTTAAGCTGAAGCCGAGCGGTAAAATCGCGATTGCCACCGCTTTCAGCGGCTGAATAATCACCCTTCACCTTAATTTCGCCCCTGGTTCCGGCTTTCAATTCCGCCAGATTCCAAGTGTTATTCATTTCTTTTTCCGAAGACGGCTCGGCCGAACCCAAGACGAATGATTCCGGATAAACAGTCACTATCTGAAGATTAGTGAAATCCTCTTCGCTGGAATTTTCATATTTTATAACATACTCAACTTCCTGATTAGCCAAGGTCTTATCCGGTCCAGTTATATCCAAACCAAAAACCGAGGCAGAAACCATGACATCAACAATGGTTTCCTGCTTGAAATTGGCATTGAGATTAGCCGGCTTGAAATTCAGCCAGCCCCTGAAGGTCTGGGTGGATTTTAAAGCAGCAATTATTTTTCCTTTTAATTCTATTTTTTGGCTTTCGCCTGATTTTAAAACGCTGAAACTCCAGCTGTTATTTTTATCGCCGCCAGCTTTGGGGACAGCATCAAGATAAATGAAGTTCTCGGGATATAAAAGCTCCAACTCCAAATTATAAAGATCCACTTTCTCCTTATTGGTGATAGTCACTGTATAAATGCCTTCTTGGCCGGAAATAATGGTAATCGGCGTATCTATTTTAAGAGTAATGCGCTCATTAGTGAAATTATCGGTATTCCAGTTGCTGAAAAACCAGAAACCGGCAATTGCCACTACGAATAAAACTGAAAAAACACCGATCAAGGAATACAACAACGTCTGCCAGGGTGATTTATCGTTTTTTTCCAAGCGAGTTAAATCGGGTATCTCGCCATCGCCGTCGGTATAAACTTCCGTTAGCTTCCTTTGGATCTCACTGTTCTCCGGCTGTCTTTCCCCAGCCGGCTTAAATTCTAAAGATTTACCGGCCCGATTTTTCTTGGCCATTAGCTTGGCCAGATCATCTTGCATGGTGGTAACCAACCCTTTCTTGTTTTTATCCTTGACAGCGGTGGCAATTTTGTCCTTCTTGGATTTAATCAATGGATTCAGGGGCTGGTCGCCACTAGTTGATAGATAATTTTTGACCGACATAGGATTGATAAATAAGTAATTTAATATTGAAAGCCAATAAAATAAAATAAGTCATGTGTCAGCTTATCGCGGTAAATGCTCTCTTGGGCGTTATTTTCAACTGCGCCGGGATAACTGGGATAAGTAATTTGGGAACTTAGTCCGCTGGGGTATTCAACTTGGCTGACAAAATAATCATCATCACTGCCGGGTTGTTTTTGGACTAATAAACTATAAGAATTATAAGTAAGGCGATTAAAAAAAGCCGCCTTGATTTTATCTAATAATCCGTCACTTTTATTTTCTTCGCGATTTAAGTTAAGTCCGAAAGGCAGTTTATAAACTAATAAAACCTCCCGGTCATCACCCGGCGCCACAGTCAGCCAATTGGCAAAAACCGTCTTGCCATCTTCGTTGTATATTTTAGTTGATGTTTCCTTATCAATTAAGGCCGCCTTTTCATTGAGCAGGGCTGGATTCTCTTTTAAATAATCATCAACCGGCTTAAACTCGTTATCGGCCGGGTGTTTGAAGCCTTGGGCCTTTAAAAGTTCACTGCCCAGCGGCACATAAACCCTGATATAGCTGCGATTGGGCAGATTGGTAAAATTACCGTCAAGCGGGCCAAAGTGACTTCGGTTGATAACCACATTGTCAATGATCGACCCATCCTCGGCAATGCTGGCTTGATGATAAATTTCTTGCCGGATGGCACTATCGGTCTTACCGCCGCCGATGTTAGTGACAACCACATTTAAATAATCCTGGCCGGTATCTTTTAGCCGGCCATCCCAATTGTTCTCTGCCACAAATTTTTGCTCGTTTTCATCGGCTAAATAAACCAAAATGTCTTTTTCGGCCAGGCCTTGATTCAAAGCTGAAGCCAAAGATAACATTTGATCGGGAGCAATAGCCAATATTTTTTCAATCAGCTTGGGCGCTAAATCGCTTAATATTTTTTTGGGCTGGGTTTTATCTTGGGCTTCAACTTCAATGCTTTGCTGTAATTCCATTTCAAAATTAGTCGCTTTGATGGTTTTTTGGTAATCGGGCATTTCAATCGGGCCAATAACAGCTAATAAGCTACCCAACCAATCGGAATTTATAGCAATCACTCCATCAATGGTAGCGCCGGCGCTGTCATTGTAAAAATACGAGATATTTTTAGCTGAAGTCGGCCAGTCGGGCCACCAATTAGCATCTTGAAATTCCCATCTTTGATTGACTAATCTCAGCGGTTCGGGTGATTGCCATAACTTGGTCAAACCGGCTTTAAAATCATAAGTTCCGCCGGACGGTATTTCAATATTTTCAATATTCCCATTTTTAAAATCTACCAAAGCGACGCTGCCCATAAAGCCGCCGGTGGCTCGAAGTTCATTGTCATTTTGAAAAACTATCAAATACCGTTTTAAACCCTGTTCGCCCAAAAAATTCGTGATGAAACCCATCAGGTTATCGGATTTTTTCAAACTGGCTATAAACATCGGCAAATTATCTTTTAATTCAACGAATTTATCCTGATTTTCCGCCGGCAAATGGCTTATTTTTATTTTACTAACATTTTCTTCAGCTGACTCCATTTGCCTTAAGGCCTCTTTGGTGTCCACTTGGAAATTTTTTACCCGAGATGACAAGGACAAGTCCGATTCACCGGTAAACTGGTTCAAGCCGGCTACGATAAACTCGCCGGCTTTGGTCAATTTTTCGCCCAAATCAATTAAATTCTTGCCACTGCGATAAGTATTATTCAAAGGCAAGATCTCGGCCAAAATAGTCAAAAATGATTTGATTTCAGCCAGTTGTTTCTGAGCTGAAATAAAATCATTATTAGCAGCTGATAAATAACTTTGCGCTTCGCTAAATTTAAAATCAGCCAGCGCCGATTGAGCCGAGGTTAAACTGTTTAAGGCCTCCTCGGCCTGACCCAGCACCTGGCCTTTGGTTTCTTTAGCGCTTTCTAAATAAAAATATAACCTGATGGGAATAACAATCAAAAGAGCTACTACTGAAAATGCCAACAACGGTTTTAAAGACAATTGGCTTAGTTCAAAACTTTTTATTAAGCCGCTAAAATTAATCGGGGGTAAATTAATTCTGAATCTCTTATTGACTAAAGAATTTGTTTGGCTGGTCGGCAATGGATTTTTTTCAATTGCTATCACTTTTTTCGTCTCCAGGACAACTACCTCGTCCCGACCAATATATTGACCCACCAAATTGGCATAGAGGTGGCTGACTAAACGCCAGCCCAGGTTAAAAAGCCAGCTGATTTTGGAACTGATAAAAAATAAAAAATTAATAATTGATATCTCCTGCCAAATATCAAAACCTTGGTTGGCTTTGGCCTTTTTTTTCGCCAGCGGCAATTTGGGAGAAAAATCAATGCGCTGAAAAGGTTTTTTAACCAGCCATGTAAATTTAGACCAGCCATACTTGAGCCAATTTAAGATTTCGCTGTTATTCAGCGCCAGAAGTTGGAAAATCTGCAATTTTTCCAAGATTTCTCCGGCCGGTAAATCCTGATAACTGACTTGAAAACTGCCATCTAAGGTCGGCTTGACTCTTTCTATGTACCGCTTCTTCGATAAATCCAAAAGATAGGGCGACGAATATTGGTCAAGCGGGTGCTCGGCAATATTAACACCAACCGAACTGTTATAAGAAGTCCCTACGGGGATATGATGCAAGCCGCCAAATCGGTTTTCTTCAAACATAACAATATCAAGCGACTTCTTATCGCCATCAAAAATTTTCTTCACCCTGTTTGATAAAACCGCTTTTTTCTTAGCCAGCCGTTTCTTGACCCTAATCTTCGGGATTTTTTTATTCACCTTCATGTTTTTTTGAAGCATCACAAAAAATCTTGGTTGTTTTGAGAAATTTTCTCTTTAAATATTGCTGTTATTATAACATAAAAGCCTAAATTCACAAAAGCACAAAAGCACAAAGTAGCACCAAGCTACTTGTTTTAAAGCTTATTTATCAACAGATCATAGATATGTTTTTGTTTTTTAGTTCTGTTGGTATTCTTTAAGAGTTTTTTGAGCGCAATCATCCCAAGAATATCTTTTGACATTCTCCAGGCCTTTGACTTTTAAACTAGCCAATAATTCGGGATTATTTAAAGTATTGGTAATAACCTTAACTATCGTTTGAATATTATCAGGATCAAAATAAACAGCGCTCTCGCCCAATATTTCCGGCAGACAAGTTGAATTGGAGCTGACAACCGGCAAGCTATAACTCTGGGCTTCCAAGGGCGGCAGGCCGAAACCCTCAATTAAGCTGGGGAAAACATAGAGCTTGGCTGACTTATAAAGGCCAGTCAATTCGTCATCGCTAAGGTAATCAGTTAGAATAACATTATTTTCTAACTTCTCTTTTTTTATTTCTTTGGCTAACCGGTTATAAAAATAATTTTTCTTACCCACCAAAACTAACTGCAAATTCGGATTATCAATAATCTTAAAAGCTGAAATTAATTTTTCCAGATTTTTATGCGGATAAGCTGAACCGACATAAAGCAAAAAATCTTTACTGATTCCCAGTTTAGTTTTTAATTCATTACAATTCATTTGACTAGTTTTGGGCAAATCAACGCCTTCATAGGTTACTATGATTTTTGCTGGTTCAATTTTTAACAGTTTAATAATATCTTTTTTAGTGTATTTAGAAACCGCAATTATTTTTTTGGCTTTTTGAGCGGCGTTTTTAATTATGACTTTATAAAAAAATAATTTGATTTTATAAACCAGAGGGTTAAGAGTAGTAGTCCGGCTATTGGGATAATGCGAAATAATCAAATCATGGATAGTCACAATAAATTTACCTCGATAAAAAATCGGCGCGTTAAAATGGGGAAAGTGAACCAAATCTAGCTGATATTTCTTTAATAGAGGTGGAAACAACAGTTGTTCCTTTAAGCCATAAACTTTAAAGTCAGCCAAAACTTTCTGGAAATTTTTATTGCTCGGCTGATAGTCATTAAAATTGTCTTTTGATAAAAAAATAAATAATTTAGTATTCTGATCAGTTTGCAATTCCAGCTGTTTAATTAAATTTTCCGTGTACCGTCCGATACCGCCATGTTGTGATCCATATAACCTGGCATCTAGTCCGATTTTCATATTATTTTTAAACTATTAAATATAGCCAAGGTTTCCTTGGCTGTCTGATGCCAACTATATTCTTTGGCTTTAGCCAAACCACTTTTAATCAGATTAGCCCTTAGGATTTTGTCTTCTAAAATAAACTCAATGGCTTTTTTAATTTCACTTATATTATAAGGATCAACCAATAAACCGGCGTTAGCGACCACTTCTGCCTGCGAAGAATTTGAGCCAGCAATGACCGGCGTGCCACAGGCCATAGCTTCAATCAGCGGCAAGCCGAAACCTTCATAATAAGAAGGGTAGACGAAAACGTCAGCTAAATTATACAATCCCTTTTTATCCTCTTCTTTAACATAACCAACTATCTTAATTTTATCATTTTCAGCCGCTAATTGCTTAATAGCTTTTGATTTCCAACCGTCGCCGCCGCCAATCACCAAATAATGATCAGTTTTCAATTGGTTAAAGGCCTCAATAATACTTTCAATGTTTTTCCTAGGTTCTAATGTCCCTAAAAATAATAAAAATCTATTCGGCAATTTATATCTCCTTTTAACTCGCTCCAATTCAATTTTATTATCAACTGGCTGGAATTTTGGGTCAACTCCTCCATAAATCACTTTTATTTTATCATCTTTGATTTTCAACAAGTGAACCAAGTCGTTTTTAGTATTGACAGAATCGGCAATAATAACATCGGACTCCTGTATTATTTTTTTAGCCATGATTATTTTATGCCAAATTATTGATTTTAAAGTAAAAAATTCCGGATACCGCCAATAGGACAAATCATGGACAATAATCACTCGCCGGCAATAATTGGAAAAAGCCGCAGAATTAATATTGGGCATAAAAAAAACATCAACGCCGCCTATCATCTTATCTATTTTTGGCTTATTGCCGATATGGAAAAACAAATTTAAAATTTTATTGGGATATTTAAAGCCGGCGTAGCTAACATTAGCGCTTTTAAAATCCGGCAAATTAACCGGCTTGGCATTATTATAAAAAAGAACATATTCATTATTTTCATCTATGGCAAAAAGCGCCGTAAGCAAATTAAAAGTGTACCAAGCCACGCCGGAATAATTAGCCGCCATTAGACACCTTACATCAATGCCGATTTTCATAACTTAATATTTCATTTATTCTCTTTTTAAAATTATCAAGGCTGAAATTTTTAGCATGGTTCCTAATCAGCTCGGGATTATATTTAGTTTCGTCAAACCTGATGATTTTATCAGCTAATTCTTCCCACCACTGCTCTTCAAAAAATTCGCCGGTCTGGCCCGCCATCACTGTTTCCGTAGCGCCGCCGGCTTGGTAAGCAATGACTGGCCGGCCAGAGGCCATAGCTTCAATAGCCGTGATGCCGAAATCCTCCTCTTGGGGATTCAAGTAAGCCAGACAATTGGCGAAAAGATCTCTTTTGGCTTTATCCGACACTTTGCCTAAGAACTCTATATTGTTTTTGACTCGCCCGCGTAGACAAGCCAAGTTTTTTAAATATTTCATTTCCGGACCGACACCGAAAATTTTTAAGGGTATGCCCAGACGGACAAAGGCCTTGACGGCTAAATCAATTCTCTTATAAGGCACTAAGCGGCCGCCGGCCAAATAATATTTCTTAGGGTGATTGGAAATATAAAAATTATCAACATCCACCGGCGGATAAACCACCTGGCTGTCGCGCTGGTAATATTTTTTAATCCTGTCTTTGACTGTCTGGGAACTGGCAATAAAAAAATCAACCTTATCGGCTGCTGACTTATCCCAAGCCCTTAATTTGTTCAAAGTAAAAGGCAAAATGATTTTGATTAGCGGGTTGACTTTTAAGCCCTCAACATAAGAATAGGCATCGCTCCATAAAAATCTGGTCGGCGTGTAGCAATAGCAAATATGGCGGCTAAAGGGACTGGTAATCACTCCTTTAGAAAAAGCCGAGGCGCTGGAAATAACCAAGTCATAACCGGTTAAATTATGCCTTTCGGTTAAAAATGGCATTAAAGCCAGCCACCACTGGTATTTTTTGACTCCTAAAGGAATTTTTTGTAAATAGGAAGTTCTAATTTCTTGATCAAGAAAAAATTTATTGGTGTTTTTTTTATCAATGATCAAAGTGAAAATCGGCGCCGCCGGAAATATTTCCTTGAGCGTCATCAATACTCTTTCAGCGCCGCCGTCTTGGGCTAAATGGTCATGGACTAAAGCCACTTTGGCGTTGGAAACTTGCTCACCTTGAGCAAATATGTTTGTTGTATAATTCTCATCTATTGCCATATCAAAATTCTATATTATTAGAGTATTTTTGGCAAATAAAAAACCGCTTTAGGTAATTGTCAAAGCGGTTTGATAAATACTAAATAATGATCTAAACTATTTTAAACTTTTTTATCGCCAGAAATTTGAATGCAGACCTTCTCATAACCCATCATTTTTCTCTCCTTCCTGATTTCGCTGATAGTTATCAGCCAGGTTGTTTAGCCCCAGTTTTAATTAGAGCTGGCTGATTGGTTAAAGAACTTATTCTGTCTTACGTTTCTTTAAAACCGCCATTGGTGTTTTCAATAATATCAGCCAATCCAATTTCGGACTCCAATTCTCCATATACCAGATATCTAACCTGATTTCTTCATTAAAGTCAAGGTCGCTGCGGCCAGCAACCTGCGCCATGCCGGTCATCCCTGGTTTGATAGTTAACACCCTTTTTTGGCGAATATTATACTTAGCCACTTCTTCTACTTCATGCGGCCTGGGGCCAACCAAGCTCATTTTACCAATCAGCACATTGAATAATTCCGGCAATTCATCCAAACTGAAACGCCTGATTATTTTTCCAACTCTGGTGATTCTGGGATCGTCTTTGAATTTTATCATCGGCGTGCCAGCCCGCAAATTTTCCTGGCTCTTTAAAAAATCCTCGTCAAATCTTTTTTGATGGGCGTTTTTTACCATTGATCGGAATTTAAAATAATTAAAGGGCTGACTGCCTTGGCCGATCCTCTGATAAGAAAAAAAGACGCCGCCGCGGGAATCAATGATTATCAATAAAGTCATCAAAATCATCAGCGGTGAAAGTATGATTATTAAAATAAACGAGGCAAAAATATCAAAAGTTCTTTTATAGACCTTGCCCCAGCCGTCAAGGCGGGTTTTTTTAACTTCAATAATCGGCAGATTAGCCACAGTGTTAAATTCAAAATTAATTATCGGCGAATCAAAAATGCCGGCCACAAATTTCAAAGTCAAGTGATTTAAATAAGAAAAATTATTAAGTCGATTAACTTCCTCATCGGAAATATTGGCATCCGCCACTAGGAGCTCGTCGATTTTATTTTTTTTAATCAGTTCGTATAATTGATTTTCAACTGTTTGGCTGAAATCAAAAAATTTGGCCACAATTTTATAGCCGGCTTTAATATCTTTTTTGAAATTTTCTACCGCTTCATTGGCCAGCTGTCCTTTACCGATGATAACCACCCGATGAACGCCCAAGCCATACCGATAAAGCCGGTGTTGGATAAAACGAATCAGGCCTCGGGTCATAATCACAAAAAGAGTGGAAAAAATCCAACCGGCAATGATAATAAAACGGGAATCAAAAAGGTTACGGCTAAAGAAAAAAATGAACATTAAAATCGCCACAGCCGTGGAAGAACCCAGAACAATCTTATAAATTTCATCAATCGGCCGGCTGGTGCCGCGCATGGAATAAAGCCCGGCTAAAGCAAAGCCCAAAGGCCAGAGCAAAGCAATGACCCATAAAAGAGACAGGTAGGATTCAAACGACAATTCAAAAATCGCCGGTCTGATTTCTTGAACCGGCTGCCAAAAACGAATGAAGTAAGCAGCCAGGCCAGCTAAAATAACCGTCAAATAATCAATCGGCAGCAAGCTGGCGGAGATGGCTATTTCGGATTTTTTCATAAACTACAAAACTTACCAATCAATGATGAATTTACAAATATTAATTTTTTCATTTATCTTTATGTTAAGATAATATCTTACCAGCTAAAATTGAAATTGTCAAAATTGACAAATTAATTGCTTTATGATAACATTAATAATGTTCAAACAAGTTGGATGGTTGCTCTGATGCCGTCAATTGGCGGAATATCGGAGAGGAAAGTCCGAACACTCTTTGATAATTTATCAATATTTATCAATGTCATGGTAGTGGGTAACGCCCACCGGCTAGATTGCAAAATATAGTCAGGACCAGTTCCACAGAGACAATACTAACCAGTACTACGCATTAGAAATCCTAAATCCAAAAATACAAACCCCAAATAAATTAATTCAAAAAATAAAAATTGAATTCAAAATTGGGAGTTGGAAATTTGGTGCTTGGAATTTCCACTGCGTGGTAGTGGTAAAAGGTGAAAAGTGTTATGATGTTTTGGGATTAAGCAAGGGATATCCCCTTAGCCCAAAGCTACATGACTCAACTGTCGGCAACCGGCAGTTTGTGGTAAACTCTACCTGGTGCAACCTCAAATATAGTAGAGGGCTGGAGCTTGCCAGCAATGACAAGCCAAGATAGATAACCATCTCCCTAACAGGAACAGAATTCGGCTTACAGGCTTGTTTGAACAAAAAAAATCACAACTTTAAGTTGTGATTTTTTTATCGGCTGAATTTTAAAACCGCTCATCAATGGCCTCATTAACCAGTTGGTCGGCTTCTTTATTATCCTCCCGAAATATATGGATGAATTTTACCTTTTTAAACTGTTGAGTCAGATTCCAAACCTGGATAAATAATGGCCTTAGACCTTCATTTTTAACCTTATACTCCCTTTTCAATTGTCTAACTACTAATTCCGAATCCAAATAGCAATCAACTTCACTGACACCGGCTTTTTTGGCTTCAGTCAAACCCAAAATCAAAGCCTGATATTCAGCTTGATTATTGGTGGACTCGCCGATATATTTTTTAAAAATTTTTTTCTGACCGCTGATTTCCAAAACTACGCCAATACCCGCCGGTCCAGGATTGCCTCGAGCGCCGCCATCGGTGTGCAAAATCGCTTTAGACATAATGCTTAACATTTATTAATACTAAGAATATTATATTCATAGTTCGTTTCACTTATAACACAGTGGGGTCTTTTATTTATTATAATATAATTTTATACGAGCCTTATAAAATGAATTTGACTGCGGTCTAAAGACCGCAGTACCTGCCTGCCGGCAGGCAGGTCTGGGCAAATTCAGAATGACTGGTAGAGACGGGGCATGCCCCGTCTCTACCGCCGACAATATTTTTTCTCACACTGGCCTTCATCCCCTGGCTTAAAAGCCAGGGGTATTCGGCCAGCAACATTATAAATTATACCAAAAGTTGAGTAAAATAAAAGCTCTTTGGGTAGTTACCAAAGAGCTAATTGATTCAATTTGACTTTTGACAGCCAAAAAGCCATGCCCTTCATGCCAAAGAAAATTGGCATAATCCAATTTCAGGCAACGCCGGTCATCATCGGTTACATCTAAGCTGGCGACCATCAAAAGATTTATGGATATTTTCCAAACGGAAGCTAAAGCGGAAATCGGCAAAGTTCTTTGTTTTTCTGGATAGCTAGCTCCCAAAGCCAAAAGATGTTCTATTCTAGCCGAGTCATAACTTTCTAACCTCAGTCTTTCCCTAACAGCCGCTGAAGACATTTGACAATCAAAAGAAAAAATTCCCAACTCAACCTCCGGCTCTCCTTTAATTATCGGAAAATTATCTAGGGTGATATCACTATCAACCACTTGATAACGGCCAGCTGAAATCATCTGGGGCAGGGTCAACCTATAATTAATCCTAAAGCGGACAAGCGGCCTGAAAGTGGACTTGGCACTCCTAACCATAGCACTTCTCCTGACTGTTTTACCCAGTTAATATCCGGTTTCTTAAAGATCTTGGTAAATTATAGCACATCCAAGATGATTGTCAATATTTATATTTCGCTTTTCTTTAAATCAACAACCTTCAATTGCAATTCTCTATTATTATTCCATTCATTGATCCCGATTTCAAAAACCACATCTAGCTGGTCACCAATATCCAATTTAGTGCACCACTGGCTGAAATAAAAGCCGATAATTTTATGGCTGACCGGATGATTGGCTTGACTAACCATTGCTCGCAAGTGCTGGCCGTCGCTGCCCACCATTTGTAGTTGTTCAATTCTTAGATTTTTTACCAAAAATAAAGGTTGGGGATTAGCCTCACCATAGGGCTCAAACCTTTTTAGCCAATTATAGAAATTCCAATCAATATCAGCTAAACTTATTGCCGCTTCAATACTTAAAACCGGTTTTAAATCAAGCCCGGATAATTCTGCTTGAGCAATGGCTGATAATTTTTCTTTGAATTTATTAAAATTATCTTGGCCCAAAACCGTAAAGCCGCAGGCCTGGGGATGGCCGCCATATTTTTCCAAATATTTATCACTTTGCTTTAAAGCGCCAGTGATATCAAAAATATCAATACTTCGGCCTGAGCCGACGTATTTATCTCCGTCTTTAGCAACAACTATGGCCGGTAGATTATATTTATCGCTGATTTTGCCGGCCACCAAACCGACAATGCCCGGCTGCCAATTTTCCCCCACCGCCCACAATAATTTCTCATTTTTAATAGCCTCAACTTGCCTTTCCGCTTCCCTTAAAATGGCGGCAGTAATTGATTGGCGCTCAGTGTTTTCTTTTTCCAATTGCCCGATTAATTTGGCTGACTCTTCAACGTCTTCTGAAACGATTAACCTGAAAGCTGAAGAAGCGTGATTGACCCGACCGGCCGCATTGATTCTGGGGACCAGACGCCAGCTGATATATTGGGCGTCTATTTCACCGCTGTAATGATTGACTTGTTCAATGATTTTCATCACCCCGGCGCGCCGTGTTTTATTTAAAACTATCAGGCCATACTTTACCAACACTCGATTCTCGCCCAATAAGGAAACCATATCACCGACAGTGGCAATCGCCACCAAATCCAACAGCCACTTGTCAAAACCGGCCGGAATCTTAGAGCTTAACTTAAATTCATTTTGTTTCTTCATCAGCGCCTGGACGATCTTAAAAGCCACACCAGTGCCGCAAAGATACCGGAAAGGATAAGTAGAATTTTTTAACGACGGATTGATAATAGCTAAGGCGCTATTAGGCAGTTCCAACGGCTCTTGATGATGATCGGTTATAATTACCTCAACGCCTTGGCTTTTAAAAAGAGCGACTTCTTCTTTATTGGCAATGCCGCAATCAACGGTAATCACTAATTTATAGCCATTAGCAATAATTTCTTGGACGGCCGCCGGATTCAAGCCATAGCCCTCCTTTTCCCGAAAAGGAATCCAGACACCGACATTTATCCCTAATTTTTTCAAAGCATTGTATAGCACTGCGGTAGCGCAAACGCCGTCAGCGTCATAATCGCCATAAATCATAACTGGTTCATTATTCTTAGCAGCGGCTAAAATTCTCTTGACTGCTTTCTCCATATCGGCAAATAAAAAAGGATCTATGATTTGTTTTTCATAGTCGGGATTTAAAAAATCGTTGATTGCCCGGGGCTCGGTTAAACCTCGGTGATAAAGCAATTGCCGGATTATTTTGTTAGCCACGGGAAAATTCTCAACCAGCTGATCGGCGGCTGGTTCAAGAACTTGCCAGGTTTTTGGCATTTATCTAAGCTAAGTAATTAATAACTATCTCAATTTTAACAGAGATAAAAATAATTGACAATTGACAATTATTTTAATATCATTATTAGTGTTACCCTAAACTAATTTGGCATGAAAAAGCAAAAAATACAAAAAACTATTTGGACTATCATAGTCATCCTGATGATTTTGTCAATGATAATTTTTACCTTAGCTCCCTTGCTATAAAATTGATATGGGATAAAGCCGGCTTTTATTTCTTCAAAACCGCCAAAAAAGCGTCGGCAGGTATATCAATTCGGCCGGTAACCATCATTTTCTTTTTGCCTTTTTTTTGCTTTTCCAAAAGCTTCTGCCTTCGACTCCAATCGCCGCCGTAAAGCTTGGCGGTAACATCTTTCCTTAAAGCCGAAATTCTTTCCGCCGCGATGATTTTGCCGCCAACTGCCGCTTGGATTTTAACAACAAATTGCTGTCTGGGCAATTTATTTTTCAGGATAGTGACTAGCCGGCGGCCCACTTCACCAGCCGAGTCCTTATAAGTTATCAGCGATAAGGCCTCAACCTTTTCTTCGGCTACCAGAATGTCCATTTTTACCGCTTCCGTTTTCTGCCAGCCGTAAAAATTATAATTTAAGCTGGCATAACCGGAAGAAATCGATTTCAACTTGTCATAAAAATCAACTATTAATTGGGTCAGGGGCAGATAATAATGCAAGATGGCCATCTCCCGGTCTAAATATTCGGTATTGATGTAGGTCCCTCTTTTTTCGGCTGCCAGTTGCATTATTGTCCCCAAATATTGCTTGGGTGTGAAAATATCAACCTGCATCACCGGCTCTTCCACATAATTTATAAAAGTCGGATCAGGAAATTCAATCGGGTTATAAATCATTTTTTCGCCGCCGCTCTTATAACAAACCTTGTAAGCCACACTGGGAGTGGTAACAATCAGATCAAGGTCGAATTCGCGTTTTAATCTTTCCTGAAAAATTTCCAAATGCAGCAAGCCCAAAAACCCGCATCTAAAGCCAAAGCCCAGCGCCTGAGAATTTTCCGGTTCATACATCAGTGAAGCGTCATTGAGTTTGAGCTTTTCTACGGCCTCGCGCAACTTGGTATAATCGCTGCCGTCTTTACAAAAAACTCCGGCATAAACCATTGGTTTAATTTCCTGAAAACCCGGCCAGGGATTGACTTTGGCTTCAGCCAGTGTAATAGTATCGCCGACTTTCACTTGAGAAACATCGCGCAGGCCGGTGACTAAATAACCGATTTCCCCAGTTGTTAATCGGTTGCTTTTTACATATTGGGGAGAAAAATAACCAACTTCCAGCGCCTTAGCCAACTTATTACTGGCCACGAATTTTACCGCTTCGCCATTTTTGATTTCGCCTTCAAAAACCCTGATATAAGCAATCACTCCTTTATATTCATCATAAAGAGAATCAAAAATTAAGGCCCGAAGATTTTTTTTATCAGGGGCTATAGCCGGCGGCGGTACCTTGGCTATGACCGCCTTTAAAACACCTTCAACGCCTGCGCCGGTTTTAGCCGAAACCTTATAAATTTCCTCCTCCCGACAACCTAAAATGCTAATGATTTCCTCTTGGACTCTGTCTATCTGCGCGTTGGGCAGATCAATTTTATTAATGACCGGTATAATCTCCAAATTCTGATCCAGCGCCAAATACAAATTGGCCAAGGTCTGGGCCTGGATTCCTTGGGTGGCATCAACCAACAGTATCGCTCCTTCAACCGACATTAAACTGCGGGAAACCTCATAAGTAAAATCAACATGGCCGGGAGTATCAATTAAATTCAATTCATAACCACCATATTTCATTCTAACCGGCTGGAGTTTGATAGTAATTCCCCTCTCCTGCTCAATATCCATTTGATCCAGAAGCTGGGCTTTCATATGCCGCTTATCAACCGTGCCGGTAATTTCCAGCATACGATCGGCTAAAGTTGACTTGCCATGGTCAATATGAGCGATAACGCAGAAATTGCGTATTTTATTGGTCATAAAAATTAATCTAAGTGTCTTACCGCGAAAAAAATTGACTAAAAAACCAATCAATGCTAAATTATTGTATCAGGAAGCACCTTTAAAATCAACCTGGTTAAAAACCAAAACGGCAACTTGGGAGAAAAACCATGGCTAAAAAGCCGGGATTAAAAAGTAAAAAATTGTTTTTAGCCTTTTTGATTATTGGCCTATTAATAAATCCGATTGGCCTTAGCCAGTCGGCTGGTCAACCGGCAATTAAATTATTTTCCATCTTGCCTAATCTTGATAAATTATTGCGACAAAAACCGGCGCCGTATGAATTGCATACTATCTCCTTAGTTGATGCTCATCCCAGCCGGAAAAGCCTCATAGAAGTATCAATTAGGGGGGACAAAAAAGGGGTCTTCATCCATATCCGCCACAAAATCCGTCCCGGCTGGCTGAAAAGAATAAATTACCAACTCACTCTGACTGATGAACCAATAAAAACCAGTGATGGTTTTAAATTTGGCAATATCACTGAAATCAAAGCTAATTTCTCCAATAACTACGGGCAAAATTCTCAAGGCTTGGCTATGACTGTTTCTAAAAGTGTTTATTTTGATGTTGACCAAGGGCCTTGGCCGCCGGCTATGCTGGCTGATTTGGAAAAACTTTATGATTCAGTCGCTGAGGCCATTTTAAACCAGGATAATGATTCAATCCACCAAATAACCCATCAACTCCAATTAGCCGATTTCTTTCAAAAACACCGGCTCATCAACGAAGAAGATGTCACGGTGCGATCTAAATAAGCCGATAATGCTCCTCTTTTTGGGGAGCTTTTATTCTTATTATGATTAAATTGACACAACTATAAAATTATACTAAGATGAATTTGGTTATTAGCACCTTTAAACCAAGGAGAAAAACAATGTCTAACAGAAAAAAGGAGTTAATTGGTTTTATCTCATTTATTCTGATGTTGCTCTTTTTACTATTAACCCTGCTCGGCACTAATCAGGAAAAAAACTTAACTATTGTCCTTAAAGAGGGCTCAATTTTACAAAAGGCCTTAATTATCGGCGACCCTAAAAAACCAATAATTAACCCGCGATCGGTTTCAACTTCGGTACTAATGGAAAATAACGAATATTACCAAAAGTCATTGAAAGCCAAAAATGCCGGTTTATTGGGTAAGTCCGACATTTATTTCCAGTGGGCCAAAGAAACGGTAATGAAACAAATCAAGACCTATGCTCAAACAAACAATATTGGATTCATCTTTGAAGAAGGACCGTTTTTCAAATTTTTAAGGACCAAATTGGATTTTGCCAATAAAACCAACAAGGAGTTGAGAGAAGAATTTGATCTAACCGATGCTATTATAAAATCAGTTAGGCAAGAAAAGGCCAAGGCGGCAAAGAAGCAATAAAATGGTTTAACAAAAACCTCCTATTAAAGGAGGTTTTATTTTTTCTCCCACTCCTTTGGCACTTCGTGCTACTCCCCCCTGCCTACCCTGACTACCGGCAGGCCGGCCGGACAAACAAGCTCGGGCAGGTAGAGATAATCAAATTAAACACCCTCACCTTCCTGACTGGTATCTTCAGCCACTTTGACCGCTCTAAACAATTTTTTCTGCATCGCGCTGACAAAAACAGCCATTTCCGCCATATTAAGCAGATAACCCAAAAGCCAATAGCCCAACAAGCCAATACTGCCGGCTATAAAACCCTGGAAGAATAAACCTAAAAAGGTCTCAGTCATTACCAATTTAGCCAATAATTGCAAAGAAGCGTAAGTAAAAAGCCCGGCGCCCAATGAAGCAAAAATTATTCTCATTGACGAATCCAATATTTTTCGGCCATCCAATCGGCCTATCTTGCGCCTTAAAGCTAATAATAAAAAGAAGAGATTGATTAAGGATGAGAAAGAAATGGCCAGCGGCATGGCTAAGACCCGCAGATCAGCCACTGACCACAAATCAGCCATTTTTAATTCAGCGATAACAAAAAATGAAAACCAATTTGGCCAACTAAAAACCCAAGCAAAAAAGACCAGTCCGGTTAAATTGGCAATCAACGCCAATAAGCCGATGTAAAACGGCGTTTTGGTGTCATGCAGGGCATAAAAGCCACGTACCAAAAGAGGCAGAGTCCCTTGGGCAAACAGGCCTAAGGCAAAGATGGCTAAGGTCGCCGCTGTCAGCCGGGTATCTAGCCAACTAAACGCTCCACTGCCTAAAATTATCCTGACAATTTGAGCGCGCAGAACATAAAGCAAGATTGAGATTGGAATAATAAAAAACAAGGTTTGTCTAAAAGTGCTAGAAATGACCGAGACAAAATCAGCCAAGTTATTTTTAACAGCTAAAGTTGAGAGTATCGGCAAAGCCGCTACCGCTAAGGACACGCCAAAAATTCCCAAAGGAAAACTTTGTAAATTATTTGATAAATTAAAAATGGCCAGTGAACCAACCGCTAAGGTAGAACCAACAACAGTAACCACTAAAAAATTAACCTGATTAATAATCAACGTCAAGGTCCTGGGAATTAAAAGCCGGCCGACCTTTCTGACATTTTTATCACGCCAGTTAAAAATCGCTTGATATTTATAGCCCAAAGAAAAAGTTGGCGGAATTTGCACCAGTAAATGGAAAAACGACCCTAAAACCACACCCCAAGCCAAACCGTAAATCCCGAAATAATCAACCAAGTACAAAGCGCCAATAATAATGCCGACATTATAAAAAATCGGCGCCAGCGAATAAACAAAAAACCGCCTAAACGATTGGAGAATTGAGCCAAAAATGGCCGATAGGCCTAAAAATATCGGGCTCAAAAACATTATCTTAGAAAGGCTGATAACCATCGCCATTTTTTCTTGGCTAAAGCCCGGCGTGATCAGTGGCATTAGGTAGGGAGTGCTCAAAAATAAAAGCGCGCAAATAACCACGACCGCCAAAAACAATAAATTTAAAACGCTGTTTATCAGCTTCCAGGCCTCATTTTCCCCGCCGAATTTTTTAACTATCAAGCCGGTAAAAACCGGAATCAAACCGGCCGAGATGGCTCCCAATATCAGGATATTATAAACCAAATCCGGCAAGCGGAAAGCGGCATAATAGGCATCTAAAGTATCGCCGGCGCCGAATTGCGCCGCCAAAATCCGATCGCGGAAGATGCCTAAGATTCGGCTAATTAAAGACAGGGCGCCGATGATTATCGCCGCCGAAGTGATGGTCTTGGCCTGGGAATTGATTAACTTATTAAACACTTGACAAATTAATTTATTTTAATTATGCTGTAAACAGTCATTAGCACCTTACAACTGAAGAAGGAGAAAAGAATATGAGAAAGAGAACTATTACTACCATTCCTAATCCCTCAGAAATGTTAGCACTGGCTAATAAACTTAGAACTGCTCTTCCCCACCCTGAACTGATTAGCAATATAGATGTGTGTTCAATAGAAAATACCGTTAGGTTCACTTATTACTGCCGGCTATTTGAAGTATCAACTGATTTGCAGGTTCGACCAATACACGCTTATGACGAAGTAATAGCTGTTTTAATTGAAGCGTTACTTAAAAAGTAAAATAACTTTCGTTTAAAATCCTCAACAAAAGGGAAAGGAGAAAGAAGTGATGAAAAGAAATTACAATGTTTGGCCATTAATAATGTTTCTTCTCTCTATGCTCTGCTTGGTACTCTATGCCATTTCTGATGAGACGTATCTCGGTATTCTTATTATTTATTTTCTGCTACTCTATGTCAAAGATGAAATAATTGATAAAATCGAAGAAATTAAAAAAGAACTCAAAAATATACAACATCACTAACCATAATAACTCCTAACGGAGTTATTTTTTTATTTGTTTGTTTTTTTAATTTTTTGTTTTTTTATTTCCTGGTCAACAATTTCCTTGGCTATCATCAACTCTTCATTGGCCGGAATGATAACTGATTTAAACTGGCCTAAATGTTTGATTCTTTCCAAAATTATTTTTCTGATAATCGGGCTTCTTTCCCCGATGCCGCCGGTAAAAACAATCAAATCCAACCCTTTCATTGAGACAGCTAATTGTCCGATATATCGGACAATGTCATAAATAAAAATAGCCAGGGCCAATTGTGATTTTTTTCTTTGTGCTAAATTAAACCGTTGGTGGCTCTGATAGCCGCTGACTTTATAACCGCTGGCCGATAATATTTCCCGCATATCCATAGTGCCAGCCACACCCAGTAAACCCGAGCGATTATTTAACAGATCGCTTATTTCTTGAGTGGACATTTTCAGCTCATCAATCAAAAAAAGCGGTATGGAAGCATCTAAGTCCCCGGCTCTGGTAGACATTGTCAGCCCTTCTAAGGGCGTAAAACCCATAGTGGTATCAATAGCTCGGCCATTTAAAGTGGCAGTCAAGCTACAGCCGCTGCCCAAATGGCAAGTGATAATTTTGGCTTTATGGATTTTGATATTCGCCTTTTTGGTTCCTTCCAGAGCCGAATATTTATGAGAAAGGCCATGGAAGCCATACCTTCTAATGCCTAACTTATAAAATTTCTCCGGCAAAGCGTAACGATGAGCATACTCGGGAATAGTGGCATAATAAGCCGTATCAAAAACCGCCCAGTGTTGAACTAGGGGCAGGATTTTTATGGCCTCTTTAGCGCCAAGCAAATTTATCGGATTATGGAGTGGCGCTAATTTATTATAACTTGCCAATTTTTTAATAATTTTATCAGTCAGCTTGGCTGGCTGGTTGAAAACGCCGCCGCCATGAACCACCCGATGGCCGACTAATTTTACGTCCGGCAAAATATCTTGGAGTTGAACTGACATTTCACCAAAAGCGGCGTTCTGGTTTTTAATTCCCTTGGGATATTTTTTAATAATTTTACTTTTGGCCGATTTTACGGATAAAAAAGAATCCTTTAAGCCAATACGTTCAATCAGGCCGGAAATTTCTTCCTCTAAATTGACCGCCGAAAAAACCTTGAATTTCAAGGTGGCGCTGCCAGCATTAATTACCAATATTTTCTTCATCACTAACTCAATTTACTTTGAATTATCAAAACCGCCACTACCGCGATAAAAATTACTCCAATAAATAAATAAAGCATTTTTTTATTATTATTTGTTAATTTTGGTTTATAGCCCGCAGCCAGCTGTAAAATACCACTTTTTAAGGGAATCAAGCGAGTAAAACGAATAAATTTATTAATTTCTGCCTGGGATTATTAAAATCATCCCTGTTGCCGCTAGAATTATGCTGATATTATTTCTCCTTGGCTACAGATGCCGGCCGGTAAAGCGGCATTGCCCTCATCGGTGTCAAGATGAACTGATAAATCAAAATTTTTTTTCACCCGAACTACAACATTATGAAAAGTCACGCTTCTGGCGCCTAGGGTCTTAACAGCTAAACTCTGACCATCTTGCAAACCCAGTTTATTGGCTTGAGCGGGGTTGCAATGCAAATGTCTTTGGGCAATGATGATACCCTCTTTGATGTTAACTTTCCCTTTGGATCCGATTAGCATCGCTCCGGGTGTTTTTTCAATATCACCGGACAATCTAATCGGCGGATTTATTTTTAATTTTCTGGCCTCGGTCAGAGTTATTTCCACCTGGGTCTTGGGTCTGATCGGTCCTACCACCCGGACATTAGTCAATTGTCCGCCTTTGGTTTTAACCGTAATGGTCTCTTGAGAAGCAAATTCGCCAAGTTGAGACAATGGCTTAATAACTTTTAATTTATAATTTTTACCTAAAAGTTTTTGGGCATCTTGATCCGATAAATGGCAGTGGCGGGCTGAAATTTCTATTTTTATTTTATTTTTCATGACGTTTAGATGATTTATAATCATCTATTATATAATAACACATTCCAGGCAAATAAAAAATCCTGCAAAGCAATTTTGCTTTACAGGATACGTGCTGTACTATGGGGTGGGTGGCTTTGTGGTCTGCTCCTCGTACTCAAATGAGATATCCACATAGACATCGCCCATCCATGAGGGATAGACATAAGGCACATACATAATGCCATAAACCGCATCGAATAGATCAAAATCCAGTTGGGTGGCGTACGATTTACCATTTATATCTTGGATGGCCAAGACCGCCTGATTAAGCAAACTGTCAAAATCTAGCGGCAACCAAGCGGTGAAAATCATCGTCACCGGATCCTGGCCACCTGGGTTCTGCGGAGAGAACCAGGCGTAATAAGTTGATCCGTCGTTAGTCGTAATAACTGCCTGGCCGTATTCGTCATATTCACCGGGCAATTCTCCCACGAAAAACCGATAGCGATAGCTCTCGGTCATGATGAAGACGACCTCGATTAGATTTTCTCCGCCATTGACTTCAAACTTCAAATTGTCAGAGAAAAGGACATTGCCGTAAGCGTCTATGGCCTCCACCCAGATATCGTAAGTGCCGGGACGGATCATGATTTCGGCATAGTAGCTGCCGTTTTCCACCGGCACGAAGAATGATTGGCTCTGGTTGAGCTGATCATCCCCTTGCAGGTAGAAAAAGAAATTCAGGGACGTGATCTGCCTTTTCAGTAGATCGCCGTAGTCCCCAATAGATGCCTTCGCCGCAGGGTCATACAACTGTCCGCTGACAATGACCTTACCCAATTCCAGTTCGATTACTCCGCCGCCGTTATCTGTCGATAACGTACCCGAAACCGGACAACCCGTGAAAGTGCACAGAAGCAGAAACGCAACCAAAACGCAAGCCGCGAAAGAGATGGTACTACTAAAAGTCCATTCTGTCTTCCTGATTTCGCTCATCTTATTCATGTTCATTCCTCCTTTTCCGTTGTTTTCTCTCAACCTCACTAAGGTTAGCCGGCTTCACATTAACCAATGATTTTGTAACGTACAAAACATAATTATATCATACTTTAAAAATTTTGTCAATAGTTACGTTAATTAGATGATATATTTAGCTAAAATTAAATAAAATATAAAAATAGAGACGCATTGCAATGCGTCTCTATAATTAATAAATTCACTAATTTCCTATTTCTAATTTTTTGTTTTCTTGTTTTATTGTTTTCTTTCTCTAATCACCGCTTGAGCAGCTGCTAATCGAGCAATTGGCACTCTAAAAGGCGAACAGGAAACATAATCAAAACCCTGTCCATGGCAAAATTCCACACTGCTGGGTTCGCCGCCGTGCTCGCCGCAAATGCCGATTTTCAGATCGCTTCTGACTTTCCTGCCTTTCTCCACGGCGATTCTGATTAATTCGCCCACGCCTTCTTGGTCTAAGACCTCAAAAGGATCCCGATCATAAATGCCTTTGGCTACGTATTCTTTTAAGAATTTGCCGGCATCATCACGGCTGAAACCGCAGCCCATTTGCGTCAAATCATTGGTGCCGAAAGAAAAAAATTCTGCTTCTTCGGCAATCTGATCAGCGGTTACAGCGGCTCTGGGCACTTCAATCATCGTGCCAATCTTATAAGGCAAATCAAGGCCTGAACTTTTAATAATGGCCTTAGCGATCTCCACCGTCCTTTGCTTTAAAATTGAAAATTCTTTACTGTTGCCGACTAAAGGAATCATTATTTCCGGCGCAACTTGGCTTGATCGGCCACAAGTTGGACACTCTTTGGCAACCTCAATAGCCGCTTCAATTATGGCTCGGACCTGCATATCGTAAATTTCCGGATAAGTAATGGCCAGCCGGCAACCCCGGTGGCCAAGCATCGGATTAAATTCATGCAAATCGGAAATCTTGGCTTTCAACGTGCCGGCATCAACTTCCATTTCCCTGGCTAAATCATAAATATCTTTTTCAGTGATTGGCAAAAATTCATGCAACGGCGGATCCAGCAATCTAATAGTTACCGGATAACCTTCCATAGTTTTAAATAAGCCGATAAAATCCTGTTTTTGGTAAGGCAATAATTTAGCCAGAGCTTTTTGGCGTCCCTCAACATCCGAAGCTAAAATCATTTCCCTAACTGCTTTTATTCTATCACCTTCAAAAAACATATGCTCTGTTCGACATAAGCCGATGCCTTCAGCGCCGAATTTTCTGGCTACTTTAGCATCCTGGGGGGTATCGGCATTAGTTCTGATTTTTAATTCTCTTATTTCATCAGACCAGTTCATAATAGTCCCGAAATCGCCGCTTAACTCCGGCTCTTGGGTATTTAATTTGCCTAAATAAACTTGGCCATCGCCGCCATCAAGAGTTATAAAATCACCTTCTTTGACCACCAATCCACTCTCTTTAAGAGTGAACTTCCTGCCTTTTTCATCAATCTGTATATCAGCGCAGCCAGCGATACAGCAAGTACCCAGGCCTCTAGCGACAACAGCAGCGTGTGAAGTCATACCGCCTCTGGCGGTTAAGATACCCTTAGCGCTATGCATGCCGTCAATGTCTTCAGGCGAAGTTTCAACTCTAACCAACACGACATCTAAACCTTGTTGAGTTTTTTTATAGGCCTCGGCGGCGGTAAAAACAACTTGACCAACAGCGGCTCCCGGCGAAGCCGGTAAGCCGGTGGCTATCACTTCAGCTTTGGCTTTAGCTATTAGATCCAGTTGCTTGTGCAATAATTGATCCAATTGTTCCGGCTGAACTTTCATTAAGGCCTCGGCTTTAGTTAAAACGCCTTCTTTGACCAAATCAACGGCAATTTTCACAGTCGCCGCCGCTGTTCTTTTGCCATTTCTGGCCTGTAAAATAAAAAGCTTACCTCCTTGAATGGTGAATTCCATATCCTGCATATCTTGATAATGTTTTTCCACCTGATCGCAAATAGCCACCAATTCATCATAAATAGCTTTATTTTGCTCGGCTAAAGCGGAAATCGGTTGGGGAGTTCTAATGCCGGCTACCACATCTTCGCCTTGGGCATTCATCAGATATTCGCCATAAAATTTATTTTCACCGGTTGAGGGATTTCTGGTAAAGCAAACACCAGTGCCGGAATTTTCATTTAAGTTGCCAAAAACCATGGCTTGGATATTAACCGCCGTGCCGACTAAGCCCTTGATATTATTAATTTCTCTATATCTAATAGCCCGATAATTGTTCCAAGAATTAAAAACCGCATCAATAGATAATTGCAGTTGTTCCATTGGGTCTTGGGGAAAATCCCGACCCTTTAATTCAATGATTTTAGCTCGGTATCTTTTAACTATGGCCTCCAGATGTCCAGCTGTTAAATCAGTGTCAGACTGGACGCCAACAGTATCTTTGACCTTTTCTAAAATTTCCTCAAATTCACTGCCCTTAATTTCCATCACCACCTCGCCAAACATTTGGATGAATCTCCGATATGAGTCCCAAGCAAACCTGGGATTATTTGATTTTTGAGCTAAGCCCTCAACTGATTGGTCATTAAGGCCTAAATTGAGAATAGTATCCATCATCCCCGGCATAGAAGCGGCCGCACCGGAACGAACCGAAACTAACAGCGGATCATTGGCCTCACCCAACTTTTTACCCATTTTATTTTCCAATTCCCGAAGCTGGTGACTGATTTGTTCTTTGACCTCACTAGGATAATTTTTGTTATTCTGGTGATAAATATCACAAACTTCAGTAGTAACAGTAAAGCCCGGCGGCACTCTAATACCCAAGCCGCTCATTTCCGCCAAGTTAGCGCCTTTGCCGCCTAGAATGGCTTTCATTTCCCTATTCCCCTCCTCAAAAGAATAAACGTACTTCTTCTCCATGATTTAAAAAATTAGAAATTAGAAATTAGAAATTAGAAATTTTGGTAAAAATCTATAATTTACAATTTTCAACTTCAATTTACTTATTTTTTAGAAAAAAAATTATAGACCTGACTTGGTCTATCACCTGCCTGAACTTTAAGCAATTAACCTTATCTTTGGGCCAGCCGCCTTTTATCCAACAAGCCATTTTGGGCTCCAACTTTGCCAATGACGGAAGCAGAGTTTTTTATACCCCAGCTTAAAGCTGTCTTGATATTTTTACCATAAATCAAAGCGCCTGTAAAGGCCGAAGAAAAAGCATCGCCAACACCGACCGTATCCACGCTTTTCACCTTCAACGCTTTCATAAAATAATATTTATGGCCATCATAAACATAAGCGCCAGCGCTGCCATCGGTAATTACCACTATCTCTGGGCCTAAGCCCCGGATGTATTTGATCAATCCCTTAATATCCTTTAATTTTTTGAATTCTAAGGCCTCATCTTTATTCAAAAGAAACAACTTTACCTTGGGCAAATATTTTCCCATTTTGGCTAGCTGCTGCAGTTGCGCATTGCCGGGATTCCAGGCAATTTTAGATTTCGTCTTAATAACCGAAGCCATTATCCCTGCCCAGTTAATTTTAGGCAATGAGGAAATATAAAGCCAGTCGCTTGCTATCTTGTCTAACTGCAAATCTTTATTTGAGAGGGTATCACTCGCTCCCCGGTGAGCAAAAACTATATGTTCGTTTTCCGCGCCCTTAACCGTTAAAATCATGGAAAAAGCGGTTAAATTGTGCTTATCATATTTTATCAAGCTGGAATCAACTCGGTGTTTTTTCAAATTCTCCACCGCTTTCCTGCCCTCTTCATCCCAACCAACTTGGCAGATTATGCCAGTTTTCAAACCCAAACGGGCAAAAGCCACAGCCGTATTAGCTGCTCCGCCGCCATAGGTAGGATAAAGTTTATCAGCTATTATTTTGGCGCCATATTCAAAGGCCAATAATTTCTGCTTGGTTAAATTGTTGGTGGAAATCAATTCACCTTCACCGGAGTAGAACATAAAATCACTGGTGGCGCCGCCAATGGAAACAACATCAAATTTTTTAATATTTCTTTTCAACATGCCTTAAATTATAGCAAATAAACGATTAATTTGACAAATAATCATTAAAAAATATAAGATTAATATCAATACTTTTATTAAGAAGGAGAAAAAAGATGAGATTTTTGACTTTGATTTTTGGCACGGTTGGCTCGGGCAAGACCGCTGAACTTTTACGGCTGGTCAGCAAGCTGGAAGAACATAATAGCCGCTGCCGGCTGATTGAAAAACGAAAATTTACCGTTTTCAAACCCGTAATAGAAACCAGAAGCGATCAAATAACTATTATTTCTCGAAGCGGGCAAGCTTTTGATAAGGTGGTAGCCGTTAGCGATATTAATGATTTGGTCAGGGAGTTGGACAGGCATAATCCCGATATCATTGTTATTGAAGAATGCCAATTTTTTGAAATCGGCGCTGGCAACGAGCCGCAGGCCTTCATTCTGTTAATCAGGAAACTATTAGAGAGCAAAAAACAAGTTATTCTCTGCGGCTTAATTCAAAATTGTTACGGTGGTCAATTTGAAATTTCAAGTTCTCTCTGCCCGGAGGCAGATGAAATCATCAATCCGCACACCACCTGCCATTGCGGCCAAGTAGCTTCTCGCAGCCAAAGATTGCAAATTGGCTATTCTACGCCCATAACTGACCCGGTATTTATAGTTGACGACGATTCCAGCCATAACTTGGGTTACAGTTACGAGCCCAGGTGCAATAACTGCTGGTAATTGCCTAAAAAGCCCCATCCGAATTTAGCGACTTTTAGAAAAATCATAGCTGAAAAATCGGCATTGGAAATTGAATTAGAAAGAATCAGCCGCCTTAAACCATAAGACAGCTTTTTTATTTTTTACTTGACAAAGCCAACAACCTATTCTTTTAATTTTACTCCGCCTCTTTTCTTAATTCCTTTGAGCGGAATGGAAACATAAAATGTCGTGCCGCCATTTTCAATTGACTCAAACCAAACCTGGCCATTTAATTTTTCCACCGCCAGTTGGACAATATAAAGACCCAAACCAGTGCCTTCAGTTAATTTTTCTTTGGCATTTTTAGCTCTAAACAATCTGCTAAATATTTGAGCTTGCTGGTCTTTGGGTATGCCAATGCCAGTATCAGCAATTTTAATTAAAAGCTTATTTTTAAGTTTATTGATACTAATAAAAACCTGGCCATTTTTAGGCGTGTACTTGACAGCGTTAGAAAGAAGGTTTTGGCCAATAATCCTGGCTAACTTAGAATCAAGAATAATGTTGGGAATTGATTTATCATACTTTTCTTCAATTCTTATTTTTTTATTCTTAATCAGAGGGAATAGTTCTGATAAAACGCTTTCAATAACCTCTTTAAAATTAACCACTTCTGGTTTGATGGTAATTGTCCCTAAATCTATCCTGGAAATATTCAAAAGATCATTTACTAATTCAATCATTCTTTGAGTGCCATGATAAATTTCTTCAACGTATCGGTTTTGCTCTTTGGTTAATTTGCCGGTGTCACCAGTCAGCATCATCTCCGAATACCAATTAATAGTTGACAACGGCGTTCTAAGTTGATGGGAAGCCAAAGAGACAAATTCTGTCTTGGTCTGTTCAATTTCCTTATCCTGGGTGGTATCGCGAAAAATAATAAAACTGCCAATTATTTTATCGTCTTTATCTTTAAAAGGTGTGACACTGATAGCCACCGAGACCGTCTTGCCATTGGATTTTAAAATAATGCTATTTTTATTAAAATCTCTTACACTCTTGCCAGATTTAACTAATTTTTCAATTAAATCATTTAAATCTTTTCCAGTTTTTCCATCTACAAATCTTATGAAATTTTGTTTTTTATTAATAATATGGCTTAGAGGCAATTCAATTAATTTCAAAGCCGTATTATTGGCATACAAAATAACGCCATCAATATTTAGAATAATAACAGCGTTAGGTGAATTATCAACTACTGTTTTAAAAACTGATAAACCAATAACTTGGCTAGCTAAACTTCTCTTATTAAATAAAAACATTACAAAATTAACTTAGGATATTAAAATTGGAAAAAATTAACTTTTTACCTGGTAATATTGATAGTGGCTCCACTTTCAGCATTGGGGGCAGTTATTGTCACCCGGCCGGTAGTGGCATCTTTCGAAATGGTATAACCAGTGGTATCTCCGGCAGTAGCAGTCAAGCTGGGATCAACTGGCATAGAAACAATATAAGTGGGCACTAAATCGCCACTTAATTCAACCAAACCAGTGCAAGTTCCAGTATCTAAACAAATTGCCGTATCAGTCGTAGTTATAGCCGCTGGCAAGTAACCATTATTATCCAAAGAATACTGATAAACGGCATTTAAAATAGTATTAACATCAACTTTTCTTTGAGCGTTTCTGGTATCGCCTAATTGTTTGCCGGGATTAATGGCAATAATGACAATACCGGCTAAAATGCCAATCGCCGCCACTACTAATAGAATTTCTAGCAGGGTGAATCCAGCACCACTTTTCTTCTTGGATAAGAAAGATACATTAAATTTATCACTTACATCACCGCTATCAAAGTGGTGCTGGGTGAAACCCCTTTGCTTTTGGAATAATTTTTTCATGTTTTTTAATTATTAATAATTATTAATATTATACCACTATATTAAAAATCAGCCAATTCTTGCCAAGACAAAATATTAATTTGCGGATTAATCTGGTCAATATTTAATTTTACTTTTCTAACCGCCTTCCCAGCCTGGCCAGAGGCAATAATCAGCCGGCTTTCACTACCGGTATTAGCGACCGTAAAAGAGCAGCTGCCTTGAGTTAAAGATAAATTGCCAGAACCAGAAAAATTGATATCATTTCTTACTTCCTGAAGAGCCTGTTCAGCGCAAGCATTGGCTAAAGATTTGGCTTGAGCTGACTTTTCCAAAGACAGACTGGACTGGCTAGCGCCTAAACCTAATAAAACCAAAGAAACTGTTATAGCCAAACCGACGGCACCGACTACTAAAACGCTAAGCAGGGTAACATAACCTTCGGTTTTGATTAATTTTTTATCTAAGCGAAGCCGAACCATAAAAGGTCTTGGTGTAATCATACTCTTTTTTATTCTCCGGATTAATATGCTTTAAGGTAAATGTTATTCTGACAGTGCCGGGGGTATTAGTGATAGACAAATTATCAAAATTTAAATTAGAGGATTCTATTCTAGAGGAGGTTAGATTAACCGGTAAATTAGATCCTTCGGCCATTAAAATAGCTGTGCCTGACAAGCTAAAAATAGTCGGGCTTAATGAAATATCAGAAACATTCAAAGATAATTGCGAGGCGCTGCTACCGGCCATTGGTGAATTAATAACCTCGGAGTTGCGAATAGTTTGAGTGATTATATTCATCACCTGCCAACCCTGTTGTTCAACTTCTGAAACAACTTGGTTATCTACCCGCGATTGTAAAATTACCGATAAAAATATGGAAACAGTTAAAAGCATAGCTGATGACAGACCGATATAAAGCAATAATTCAATTAGGGTAAACCCAGCACCACTTTTATCGTTAACGATAAAAGTGGTGCTGGGTAAACCCTCAACCTCATTATTTTTTTTATTTTTATCAATATTAATATTAATCAATCCATTTCTCTTTTTTAATTCTCTTATTGCGTTGCCATTATATTTTAATCTTTTCTCTCTAACCCTTGCTAATCGTTCTGTTTTATATGATTCATAATAAACTAAAGTCCAAGGCATATAACGCCTTGTTGATTTTTCTTTTCCACTATTATGTTTGGAAAATCTTCTTTTTAGATCTCCCGTTGAACCGATATATATCTCACTATTCATGTTATTTTTTAATAAATAAACATAATACATATAATTAAAAGTGGTGCTGGGTGAAACCTTTTTTATCAATGACCATAAATTAAGGAATAATATTGCTTATTAATTTAGTTGAACCGTCAAGCATAATAAAATTTATACTCAAAGTAGTACCAGTCATATTTTTATTAAAAATAAGATAGGTTAGAGGGTAAGTAACTGATGGTAATAAAGTAAAGTTGCTGATGTTCTCGGTCGCACCCGAGTTATTGCTGCCGGTCCAAACTGAAACGGCATTAATAGTAATTCCTGTTATTTTGGTGCCACTAAATGCTCCAGTCCAAGAGACAATCATTTGATCTAAAATTATGTCGGCGGCGCCAATATTAGAAATGGTCAAACCGATTACTCTTTTATTATTAGTAGAATCTATGCCGGCACCAGTAATATTAACGTTTAACAAATCAGCCTGCGATTGCGCTAAAGTAGTGGCGCTGGGAACATCAGACAAAAGTGAGGTATTAGGCACTTCATCAGAGGTCTTGATGGCAAAATAATAAGTAGTGTTAGAAGACAGACCGGAAACTGTCAGAGATTGAGCAGTGCCAGCTATCAAAGGCGCTGGTTCGCCTGATACTTGAGTGGCTGTTGCCCAATTAGCTTCAGTGATCAGTGAAGTTGAATAGCGTATATCATAGGTTGTAGCCGTACCGGTATCACCATCATCACCGGGAGAAGTCCAACTTAATAAAACTGAATTCAGAGTTATATTGGAAATAGTTAAATTGGTAATAGCAGCTGGCGATGTTGTATCGACTGAAAGCGGCAAGGTAGCAACGCTGGGAACATTAGACAAAAGCGAGGTATTGGGCACTTCATCAGCGGTCTTAATGGCCAAGTAATAAATGGTTGAAGGTAATAAATTGGAAACTGTCGCTGATTGAGCAGTGCCAGCTACTTGAGGTATTGGTTCACCAGTTAATTGTAAAGCCGTTGCCCAATTGCTATCATTGATCGGATTAGTAGAATATCTAATATCATAAGAAGCGGCTGTTCCTGTATTGCCATCATCACCGGGAGCAGTCCAGGACAAATCAATTGAATCAGAAGTTGGATTAGAAACTGATAAATCAATTACCGCTGATGGCGGAGTGATATCGGCAATTGTTCCGGGAGAAAAAGTAGCGGTAGCAATTGAGCCATCAGCCATAATAAAATCAAGAGTAATGGTCGTGCCCGTCATATTCCTGTTAAAATCTAAAAAGTCAATTAGATAAACAGTATTGCCGACTGGCAGAGTAAAATCGGTAATATTTAAGGTAGTGCCTGAATTAGCGCTGCCACTCCAAACTGAACTGCCGGCTAAATAAACATTATTTATTTTAGAACCGCCTTCTCCATTAATCCAAGAAACAACCATTTGATTAATAGTTATATCAGCTAAGCCGTTATTTTTCAAAGTTAAACCAATTATCTTGGTATTATCTAAAGCATCAAGATCAGAAGAACTGCTATCAATAATCAAATCAGTAGCTTGAGAAGTTCCCAGAGCCATCCAATAAGTCAGATAAGTGTCTAAAGAAACACTGCCAGATCTTTGTAGATTCTGCTGCCAAGTTACAGTGGAAGTTATTTTTTTAGTATCGCTATTGATAGGACTGATGGTAATTTGACGGGTAAAATTTCCAATAACATCACTGGAACCGGCAATATTCCAACGACCGCCGACAACTTGCAAGCCATAAGTGCCATCAATCAAATTACTAAAATCATCATCTCTGATATTTTTAACCGCTTCCAATCCCTCCTCGGCTAAAAAAACCGCTTGAGCTCTTTGGCCAGATAAAACTGTGCTTTCTTGGCCATAAATTATAGCCCCGACCAAAGCAGTAGTTATCAGAATAAACACCGAGCTAGCCAAAATAACCTCTACCAAAGAAAAACCACGATTAGTAACTAACCAATCCTTTGGCATTAATTGTGATAGTTTTTGAATCATTAATAGTGGTTAAAATAAGCGTGCCAGAACTTTGCGGCCAGCCCGTGAATTTATTAAAAATTATTTCTTGATTGCCTGAAGGAGTTATGGTCTTAGCTAAATCAAAAACTTCATCAAAGCCGATATCGCGACTAAAATAACTGGCGCCTTTAAAAATTGTTATTTTATTGTTGCCAACATAAACACCCCAAGTCATGTCCCCTTCAACTGCTTGAGATAATAACTGTGCCCTTCTTAATGATTGGGCTACAGTATTGACAGCCAAATCAAGATCATTTCTGACTTGAAAGGACTGATAAACGGGTACACCAATACCAGCGATAATAGCAATCACTGCTATTGAAAGAAGCATTTCCAGCAAAGTAAAACCAGTAATTTTATTAAACGATTTAAAACCCATAATAGAATTTTTACTGGTTGATAAGTTCTACATAATCACCAAAGACCCAGCCAGTAGCGGCTGAAGGTAAAATTATTTCATACCAGCCAGCTTGCTCACTTTGATATTCATAAATCTCATCAGGATAAATCCTTAATAAGATACGGCCATTTAAATTGGGATTATCTCTGACATTTAAATAACCAACGGGGGTTGGTTTGATTTTTAATTTTTTAAGAGAAATAATATTCTCGGTAGTGGTAGCCAGTGGTTGTTCGGCTATTTCTTCAATTTCAATAATCGGTGAAGGCGGCAAAGGAGTTGAAGTTGATGACGACTGGCTCAAGCCGCCAATCAAGCTATAAATCGGTAAGATTACCGCCAAAGCCACCGCCACCACGCCCAGCCAGATTATTATCAAAAGAACCGGTTCAAGAATAATGGCTAAATTTTTAGTACTGATTTCTGTTTTCTCTTCAAAAATCTCGCCAATTTTTAACAAGGTCTCTGGCAGACAGCCTGATTTTTCAGCCGAACCGATCATTTGTTGAACGGGAATAGTTATTAATTTATCACTATTTTTATAAAGGCCAAAAGTCCTATATATAGAATTGCCATTTTCAAGGCTTTTTTGTAAAAAATAAAAAAACTTTTTATAATTATAAAAAGTTGTAGCTTCAGCCAACGAGCTAATTGAATTAACAATTGGCAAGCCAGCCTTAAGCAGAGTACCTAAAATATAACCCAACTGGGCCATTTGCACTTGCTGGATTAACTTGCCAACGCCGGGAATTTTAAAAAGAAGATACTGGCCAATGAATTTGGTCTTATAAAATATGAAGACAAAATAAATTATCAGCAGTAAAAATAAAATTGAAATCGGAAAAAAAATAAAACCATAAACCTCTATAAATTTGCCAGTGGCTATTAAAACCTTAGTTAAAAATGGCAAGTCCAATCTTAATTGATTAAAAACGGAAGCTAAGCGGGGCAGAATAAACCAAGAAATCCCAATACCAATAACGCCAGTCAAAACTAAAACCAGCACCGGATACATCATAGCTGAATTTACTTTTGACCTAAAAGACCTTTCTTTTTGCTGTTGGATAACTATTACCTTTAAATTATCGGCCAATTTGCCAGTTTCTTCGCCTATCCTGATCAGTGAAATAATATGCTCGGGAAACAATTTACTTTCAATTAATGATTGGGATAAGGAAAAACCGGCATCAATATTACCTTTTAAATCACTGACTATGTCTTTTAATTTTTTTGATCTAATATCTGATTGGATGGCGTCTAAAGAAGATAAAAGATCCAGGCCTGATAATAAGAGCATAGATAAGTTTTCTATGAGATAATCTTTTTCTGCCGCCAAGCCGAAATTAGAAATAAAAGGCAGGTTAAAGCGCTTTTGATGAGTAGTTTTATATTCTTTTATGGCCTTAACCCGAGCTGGTAAAATTGTAGCTGTATTTTTTTTAACCTTTCTTTGACTAACCATTATTTATTTTTTAAGTTTTGTCGATAAAAGGAGGAGCGGCTACCCGCAGTAATTCTTCAATAGTCGTCTCACCCTGCTTGACTTTTATTAGGCCGTCTTCAAAAAGAGTTTGAGCGCCTTCTTTGGTGGCTAATTCCCAAATTCTCTGGGTAGATGGATTGGTTAATATCAATTCTTTCATTTTTGGCGTTATAGAAATAAATTCAAAAATAGCTATTCGGCCTTTATAACCGGTCTGGTTGCAAACATGGCAACCCTTACCCTTATAAAGAGTGTTGGTTTTAGAAAAATATTCTTTAGCCGAAGGAAAAAATTTTGATAATTCATTAAGGCTGACAAAGTAACTATGACGACATGATTGGCAAACTTTTCTAACCAAACGCTGAGCAATTAAAACTTCCATGGTCGAAGCCAAGAGGAATGGTTCAATACCCATATCCAATAGACGAGGGATAGCGGTGGCAGCATCATTAGCATGAAAGGTGGACAATAATAAATGACCGGTTAAAGCGGCATTAACCGCTATTTCAGCTGTCTCATTGTCTCTAATTTCACCAACTAAGATGACATCCGGGTCCTGACGGACAATGGAACGCAGACCTTTGGCAAAAGTTAAGTTGGTTTGCAGATTAACTTGTATTTGATTTAAACCAGCTATCCGGTATTCAATGGGGTCTTCAATAGTAGTGATATTAATATCTATGTGGTTAAGTATTTTCAAAACGGCATAAAGGGTGGTGGTCTTGCCCGCGCCAGTGGGGCCAGTAACCAAAATCATGCCAAAGGGCTTTTGCGAGGCCTCTTTGATTAATTTCTGATGGAGAGCGTTCAAACCCAAATCCGCCAAAGCAAAGGCCTTAACATATTCGGAGAGAAGGCGCATAACTATTTTTTCGCCCTCAATAATGGGTATGATGGAAACTCGAAAATCAATAATTCTTTCATTTTTTACAAAGTGGATAGATCCGTCTTGAGCAGCCAAATGCTCATCAGTTCTTAAATGGGCCTGAACTTTGATACGATTTAAAATATTTTCATAATAACCCTTTTTTATCCGACCCGCTTCTTGTAAAACCCCGTCTATTCTAAAGCGAATTATAACTTCCATGGCCTGCGGTTCAAAATGTATGTCAGAAGCCCGATAAAGAACAGCGTCTTCAAATATTTCTTCAAGGATCTCTGGAGCCACACGGGTTTGCATTTTAATGATTTGAGCAAAGCGAGTTGATAAGGGCTGCCGATAATTAACAAAAATATTATCAATATCTTGAGGCAATGAATAGGCCAATGTTATTTTTTTGTTGGGAAATATTTTTTCAACTTCTTTTAATATTTCTTTATTGGTCGGATCATCAGAAGCAATAATAACGGACTTGGCCTCTTGAGAAAAAAGAACTAAGCGATGCTTTCTGGCTATATTTTCCGGTATTTTTAAGACCTGGGCGGCCGGTGGAATATTAGAATTTAAATCAGCATAAGGCACTTTAAAAAATTCGGCTAAGGCCTGGCCCAATAAATCAAAACTAATCAATTGTTCAGTGATCAAATAATCAATTATGGAAACCTGATTAACTGCAGCGTAATCATCGGCCTTTTTAAGATCACTCTCGGTTATATAATCGCCTTTCAAAAGGATAGCGCCTATTTTTTGGTCGTTAAGATTCATAATTTAGATAAAAATTATTTTATTGATCCAATAACTTATTGATGTGGCCGACAACTTTGATAATTGGAGTGTTGGATTTAATAAAATAATCTTTAGCGCCCAGATTTTTGGCGCGCTGCAAATCCTCCTCCTGGCCTAAATTACTTAAAACAATAACCGGTATTTTAATGTTTTTACTTTTTAAAAATTCCATAATGCCAAAGCCATCAATTGGAGACATTACCAAATCAGTTAAAATAAGATCAAAATCTTCTTGGTTTAATAATTTAATGGCTTCTGTCCCATTAAAAACAGCTTTAGCCCGAAAATTAAGCTTATTTAATTTTAATTCTAAGGCCTGCGCCATTGGCTTTTCATCATCAACAATAAGTATCCTTTTACCCTTATTTTCCCTCTTCATAAGAATTAATATAATGCTATTATTATAACATTATTTCCAAAATCAATAAAATCAATTTATTTTAACAACACCGCTTCTTAAAACAATAATTTTATCATCTTCTATTTTTATCAGAGTTGAGGGTTCTGATTCTAATTTACCCTGGCCAAGGTAGAAATCTACAGTATTGCTAAAATACCTTTTAGCTTGCTTAATGGTTAAAGCCGGCTGTCGTCCTTCAGGATTAGCGCTGGGCGCTACCAGCGGACCGGTTTTTTTAAGCAGAGTTAAGAGCCACTGGTTATTAGGCAATCTAAAAGCCAAAGAATTAGTGCCACGATGCAAGTATTTTAATTTTTTATTGACTGATAGAACAATGCTAATTTGTCCTGGCCAATATTTCTGGAGAATTTTTTTGGTTGGTAAATCAATTTTTACTCCAAATTTTTTTAAGTCAAATAAAGAACTGATTAAGATAATAAATGGCTTGTCTGGTTTTCTTTTTTTGATTTTATAAATCCTCTCAATTGTTTTTTTATTTTCTGCCAAGCCGACTAAGCCGTAAAGAGTGTCGGTGGGCATAACGCCAACACCGCCATTTTTTAAAATTTTAATTTGCTGATTCAAATATCTTTTAGCCAGATCATTAAGATTAACAACATCACCGGCTGTAAATTGTCCGACTCTGATTCTTTTTAGGCCGGTTAAATAACCGCCAACTCCCAAATCTTGACCGATATCCTTGGCCAGCGACCTGATATAAACGCCCGGACCAGTAACAACTTTTATTTTTAAATTAGGATATTGATATTTTAAAATTTTAATATTTTTGATTTCTACCGGTCGAGATTTTAATTCAATCACTTGGCCGGCTCTGGCTAATTTATAAGCCCGCTGACCGGAAACTTTAATGGCGCTGTAAGCCGGCGGAGCTTGTTTGATTATACCAGTAAATTTCTTTAAAACATTTTCTACTTCAACTTTATGAACTTTATGAACTTTCAAACTTTTAACTTTCTGGCCTTCCCCATCATCGGTACTGCTGGTTAATCCCAGTTTTATATCAGCCAAATATTCTTTCTCTTTTTTGACTATTTGGCTTAATTGTTTGGTGGCTTCTCGCCCCAAACCCACGACTAAAATACCTTCAGCTAAGGGATCAAGTGTGCCAGCGTGACCAACTTTCTGTTCACCAGTAAGTTTTTTTATTTTAGCCATCAAAGCAAAAGAAGTCGGGCCTTGGGGTTTATAAATTGGAAAAATATTATTCATATGAGTTGATAAAATAACTGGCCTTAATCTTTTATTTATTGACTAATCTTTTTATTTGCTGTAATCTTGACTTAGCACCTTGACTATAATCAAAACAGCCAAAGGAGCATAAAATGGTTATGGACTGTCGTCCTGATTACGAAGTTTGCGATTGCCAGTGCCACCGCTTTCCTGGCTTTGAACACATTATAAATTGTTGCAATAACTGCCCTTATTGCCACCGTAATATCAAAACATTTTTCTTTGATGAGCATGTGGTTGAATGCGCTCAAAAAGCATCGGGATTATTGTGTATCTCAGACAGTGAGCTCTGCGACTGTGAATACCACCAATTGCCAGCCCATTGCCGGCCACCTTGCTGTATGGAATGCCCTTATTGCAAACTGCACATCAAAAAAACCAGTTTAACAAAGCATTTAGAAAAATGCAGCAAAAATCGGCAATAAGCGCCTCAAATTATTTGAGGCCTTTTTATTTACCCCGTTAGATAGGTAATTACGTTGCCAAAAAACTCCTTTCAGTTTATTTAACAGGGTTAACAATACTAAATCTTTTTCTTCTCCTTTGGCAGCTGGCGGCATTGCCGAAACGATGCGCTTCGTCCCGGACTTTTACCAGCATTATTCTTTGCGATTGCGCCAATTCCCTGACGGCCTGGCTCATTTTATCAGGGAACACCATTCTATCACCAGCGAATTTAGAAAGACCGATAATCGGAATATTGAGATGGAGATCACGAAAAATTTTACTGATATAATCAATTTGCGGTCGTCCGCCGTCAATTAAAATCAAATTAGGCCATGGCCATTCCTGGTGCTTGAATCTCCTTCTGATCATTTCTTCCAAAGCCCGCAAATCATCATTTTTGGGAGCTTCTTTGATGTTGAATAAGCGGTATTCATCCTTAGCTAACTGGCCATTAATGGCTACCGACATAGCGCCAATCGTTTCTTGACCGGTCAGATGGGAAATATCATAACCCTCAATCCGGTTTTTGACAGCCCTGGCATCAACTTCATCTTGGGTAATTAAAGTCACATCCTGGATATTTTTAAGTAGGCCGGCTAATTTCGGATTGTCTTTCTTTAATTTTTTCACTAACCTTTTCTTTTGGCCTTTGAATAATAAAACTATATTTTGGATATTTTCCTGGTAATCTTTCTGGGTAATTTCGCCAATACAAGTTCCTGGACAAAGCCCGACTTGATAATCAAAGCATGGCCGGCCTGAATTAGGCAGGCAAGTGCTGTAAGGAAAAACCCGTCGGATAATCCTTAAAGTATTTTTGAGCAAGGTGGCATTCTGATAAGGGCCGAAGATATGCACTTGGTTAGTAGGAAATTTATTCAATTCCCGTTCGCGAACAATAATCGGATAAGCATAAGCTTTTTTAGAAATCACCACAAAAATAAAAGACCGCTGGTCTTTGTCTTTGACATTATATTTCGGCCAATGCTTTTTTATCAGATTGGCTTCCAAAATCACCGCTTCCAAGACAGTATCGGTTTTTTTATGCCTGATGCTTTTAGCCAAAGATACCATTTCAGCTATGCGAGAATCAATATCTTTCCTAAAATACTGCAAGACACGTTTTTTCAAGCTGGTCGCCCGGCCAATATAAAGAATCTCGCCCTTTTGGCCGATGAACATATAAACACCTGGAGATAATGGTAATTTAACTGCTTTTTCTTTCAAATTCATGATTATCTTTTAGTTTATTTCAGATAAAAAAATAATTTAATATTGATAGACATTTTATTTTCATAATTAAATAAAAATTGCTATAATTTAATATTAAGGAGGGTGCAATGATGGCGCTAATACATGACATATTATGGGCTGTCGGTTTAGCTCTAATGATAATGAGTGCTGGCTATGGTCTTAAATTATTCCAAGCAAGTCATAAAATTAAAATTCCAATTTACGTCGTCTTAATATTCATAGCCGGAATTGTTATGTACCTTATCAGCTTCTTTTTACCAATCCCTATTGTACGCTAATAGGGATTTTTTATCTTAAAAGTGTTCATTAAATATATTTTACCATAATCTATTGACAATATTTTAATATTTGATAAGCTATTTACAGATTGTATTAGCGTAGTTTATTTCATAAATAAATTTAACCAGCCGATTAACAGAACACCAATCAAAACCAGGGAAAGGGAAGGTGGCTATAATGGAAGAATATGAGAATCCAGCAGGTCCTGAGGCCGACATAATCCGAAAAATTGGCGAGCAAAGAGGATTGCGAGAACCTGATCTTCAAGAACAACTTAGACGACTTCTTAGAGAAAATCAAGGACTTAGAGAAGAAAACAAGAAATTACGAAAAGAAAAATAATTCCAAAAAAATCCATAAAAACACGCTAACGCAACCAGCCAGTGAAAAACCCTGTCAACAGGAAAATATCACTGGTTTTTATTTTTATTTCAAATACTCTTTCAAATATTTGCCAGTCACGCTTTTGTCATTATTTATAATTTCTTCCGGCGTGCCTTTAGCCACTAAGTAGCCGCCTCGATCCCCGCCTTCAGGTCCCAAATCAATCACATAATCGGCAGCATGGATAATATGCATATTGTGTTCAATCACCGCAATGCTGTTTTGCCTGTCAATTAATTTGTTCAAAACTTTAAGCAGCAGCTCAATATCATGGTAATGCAAACCGACTGTGGGCTCATCCAATAAATATAAGGTCTTGCGTCCTAAAGTATGAGTTAATTCTCTGGCTAATTTTATCCTTTGGGCTTCACCGCCGGAAAGTGTAGTGGCACTCTGGCCTAATTGCAGATAACCCAAACCGACTTCCTGCAAGACCTTCAATTTGTCGGTAATCTGATAATGGCTGTCAAAATAACCGATGGCTTCATCGATAGTTAAAGCCAGAACTTCGGAAATATTTTTGCCTTTATATTTGACTTGCAAAGTCTCGCGATTGAATCTTTTGCCGTGGCAGACCTCGCATTCAACTGTGACGGCTGGCAAGAAATGCATTTCTATTAAATTGGAGCCGGCGCCAGCGCAGGCCTCGCAGCGTCCGCCCGGCCGGTTGAAGGAAAACCGAGAAAGCGTATAACCGCGTTCGCGCGATTCCGGCAACAGCGCAAAGAATTCCCTGACGGGAGTAAAAATACCGGTATAAGTGGCTGGGTTGGAACGTGGCGTTCGGCCTATGGGCGACTGGTCAACTACCACCACTCGATTAATATATTCCGTGCCTAAAATTTTGGCGACATCTTCCAGTTCTCTCTTTCTGTAATCCTCTCCTGCCCGAAAAGAGGTGGCACGAAATGCCGAAGAGGTAGGAGCAGCCAAAGGCGGATTAGCTTTTATTTTTTGGACATTCTTATATAAGACATCATAAAGCAAAGATGACTTGCCGCTGCCGGAAACGCCAGTCAGGCAAACCATTTTCCTAAGCGGTATATCAACTTGAACATTTTTCAAATTATTAGCTCGGGCGCCGATAATCTTAATGGCCTCGCTGGTGGCAGTACGCCGGTGTGAAGCCGTTTCAATTACCCTTTCACCCCTTAAATATTCCAGAGTTAATGATTTTTGGGGATTATTTTTTTTGAGCAGTTCTTGAGTTTCACCAATAGCCACCACTTGCCCGCCCTGACTGCCGGCCAACGGCCCTAAGTCAACAAAAAAATCCGAGGCCCTGATAGTTCTTTCATCATGCTCAACGATAATCACCGAGTTGCCCTGCTCTTTTAAGGATTTTAAAGTTTTAATCAATCTTTCCGTGTCCCGTTCATGCAAGCCGATTGTCGGCTCATCCAAAACATATAAAGTTTTGGACAAGTGCGAACCGATTTGCGAACCTAATCTTATCCTTTGCGCTTCGCCGCCCGATAGCGTTTCAGCTTCGCGGCTAAGCGATAAATAATTAAGTCCCACTTGCAATAAAAAATCCAAGCGGTCCGCAATTTCTATGACAACATTTTCGGCAATGTCTTTTTGTCTCGCGGTCATTTTATTATGGTAAGTAATAAAAAAGTCATAGGCCTGTTCAATAGATATAGCACTGACCTGGGCGATATTTTTGCCGCTCACTCTGACCGATAATGACTCCGGTCTTAACCTCTGGCCTTCACAAGCCTGACAAAGCTCAACAGCTTTTTCATATTGGTTCCGATACTCGCCGACTTCCTGGCCTTCTTCAGCCAGTTTCTTTTTATTTTCCCATAATTCCAATTTACCTAAGCCGTGGCATTTTTCGCAGGCGCCATGCGGGCTGTTAAAAGAAAATAATCTTGGCTCAACTTCCGGAAAAGCGAAACCGTCATGAGGACAAGTCCAATTAGATGAAAGTAGAAATTCTAATGTTATCCCCTCCTTACCAAGGAGGGGTTTCGGGGTGGTTGCCGAAATTTTTGGCCAACCCTTCCCTGCCTCCCTTTGGTAAGGGGAGGATTTTATTTTCTTCCCCTTAGTAAGGGGAGAATTATTATTAAATAAAGCAACTACCAAACCATTAGTATAATTAATGGCATTTTCCACCGCTTCCGATAATCTACTTTCATCATTAATCATCACTTTATCTATAACAATATCAATACTATGTTTGCTGTGTCTGGCTAATTTTACTTTTTCATGAAGAGAATGAAATTTACCATCAATTCTAGCTTCGGAAAATCCCAAATTAAGATAATCATAAAGCAACTGGTAATACTCGCCTTTCCGATCAACTACTACCGGAGCTAAAATCGTCACATATTCTTCATTTAATTCTTTGGCCCGGTTTTTAATGATATCAATCATCTCATCCAGCGCCAGTTTATCAATTTTGCGGCCGCATTTAGGACAATAAACTTCTCCCAGCCGGGCGTATAAAACACGCAGATAATCATAAATCTCCGTCAGGGTGCCGACAGTAGAACGCGGATTATGCGAAAGAGCTTTTTGGTCAATGGAAATAGAAGGCGCCAAGCCAATTATTTCATCAACATCAGCCGGCTTCATCTGGCCCAAGAATTGTCTGGCGTAAGGCGAGAGTGATTCAATATAACGCCTCTGGCCTTCGGCAAAAATAGTATCATAGGCCAGCGATGATTTACCGCTGCCGGAAACGCCGGTAAAAACCACCAATTGGTTATGGGGTATGGCCAAGTCAACATTCTTTAAATTGTGCACCCGCGCCCCGCGGATGGTTATCTGATCTTTCATTTGAATTAATAAATTTTGAATTATGAATTTTTAATCAATTTTGAAATTTTAATTTTGAATATAATTTTTATTTTTATTAAAAATTAAATCATTAAAAAAATAAATCATCAAAAATTTATTCGAAATTAGAAATTAAAAATTAGTTATTTTTCCCAATATCCAATAACTCTTCAATCTCTTTTTGGATTGTTTTAGGCGTGATTTTGTGCTTCTTGTTATAAACCAACTGCAACTGCCTCCGCCTGTCCACCACTTCCATCGCCCGCTTCATTGAACCGGTCTTTTTATCGGCATATAAAATGACTTTGCTTGAGACATTTCTGGCGGCTCGGCCCATGGTCTGGATCAGCGATTCCTCGCTGCGCAAAAAGCCCTCACGGTCGGCATCCATAATCGCCACCAGTGTCACTTCCGGCAAATCCAAACCCTCGCGCAGCAGATTAACGCCAACTAAAATATCAAACTGGCCTTCTCTAAACTCTCGTAAAATTTCCGTCCTTCTGAAAGTTTTGACATCACTATGCAGGTAAGCGGCTTTAAAGCCGTTCTTTTGCAGATAAGAATCCAGGTCTTCGGCCATTTTTTTAGTTAAGGTGTTAACGATGACTCGGCCGGTTTGAATATCTCCCCTCCTTTCCAAGAAGGGGCTGGGGGTGCCTGCTTGCCGGTAGGCAAGGTTGACCGAAGATTTCGGCCAACTCCTCTCTATCTCCCCTTGGTAAGGGGAGAATTTTATTTGTTTTCCTTTAGTAAGGGGAAGAAAAACTATTTTTTTCAACTCTTTGATCAAATCATCAACTTGGCTACGATTAGTTTTCTTGTCGTAAACTGAACGGATTTCAATCGGCGGATCAATTAAACCGGTCGGACGAATAACTTGTTCTACCACTTTCTTGGAATGGCTGATTTCCCAAGCGCCGGGAGTAGCCGAAGTAAAAATCGTCTGGCCGATGCGCTTTAAAAATTCCTCAAACTTCAACGGTCGATTATCCAAAGCGCTGGGCAGTCGCCAGCCATATTTGATTAGGTTCTCTTTTCTGGCTCGATCGCCCTCATACATGCCGCGCACCTGCGGCAAACCGATATGCGACTCATCCATAATCAAAAGAAAATCTGGCCGGCTTTTTTTATCTTTAGGGAAATATGACAAGAGCGAATCAGGCGCTTCACCGGCCAATTTGCCCGTCAGATGCCGGGAATAATTTTCAATGCCATGGCAATAGCCCAAACTCCTTAACATCTCCATATCGTATTTGGTGCGCCTCTCCAATCTTTCGGCTTCCAGATACAAATTATTTTTGGCAAAAAAATTTAATCTGTCTTTTAATTCAACTTTAATATCTTTGATGGCCCGTTCAATTTCCGGCTTAGTGGAAATAAAATGCTTAGGCGGAAAAATAATTATATCTTTCAGGTCTTTAATGATGCGTCTGGTGATTTTATCAACTAGGCCGATATCAGAAACTTTCTGCTCGCTTAATTCTAACCGGTAAATAACTTCTTCGGCCGCCGGCATAATTTCAAAAACATCGCCCCGCACCCGAAAATGCCCGCGTTTCAACTCGCCTGGCGTTCTGGCAAATTGCATCTTAACCAATTGAGAAATCAGATCTTTTCTGACAATCGGCTGGCCGATGGATAAATGAAGCGAGGATTCGGTATAGCTGACCGGCAAACCCAGGTTATAAATGCAGGAAACTGAAGCCACGATTATGACATCGCGCCTGGTTGAGAGAGCAGTTGTCGCCTGATGGCGCCAGCGGTCAATTTCTTCGTTGATCATCGCTTCTTTTTCTATATAAGTATCGCTTGATGGCATATAGGCCTCGGGCTGATAATAATCGTAATAAGAAACAAAATAATTAACGCTGTTTTTGGGGAAAAAATTCTTGTACTCGCGGTAAAGCTGGGCAGCTAAAGCTTTGTTTGGCGCCATTACCAAAACCGGCCGATTGAAATGCTCTATCACTTTGGCCATAGTAAAAGTTTTGCCCGAACCGGTAACGCCCAAAAGCGTTTGAAAATCATGATTTTTTTTCAAACTGCCGATTAGCTCTTTGATGGCCTGCGGTTGATCGCCGGCTGGAGCAAATTTGGATTTTAATTGGAATATTTTTGTCATAGTGGGCATATCCCGATTTGAACGGGAGACCTTTCGGATGTGAACCGAATGCTCTAACCAGCTGAGCTATATACCCTAAAAAATTTCTAATTTATAATTTTTAATTTCTTCAGGCCAGAAGCAGATCCCATCCCCAATTTCCTATTTCTTATTTCTTCTTTCTAAATATGCAAAAACGGCCGAGTGGTACGGCTTATGGGGGTAAGCATTAATCTGTAAGGGGTATCTTATAATAAAAATAATGTTTTAGCAAATAAAAAAGCGAATACTTGGTGTATTCGCTGTAATTTGAACTTGAAAAAAGTACGATTAAAAATTAGAGATCCAAGATGGCTACGATGGCAGCCAGCTTGCCTTCGGCGGTTAACGGATATTTTACGCCATCAACTTCAATTTCCGGCTTGTCGTCTGCCGGCGCATCGGTGGAAAAATACACCTCAATATCATCGCCATCGCCGACAAGATCCTCCAAATGGGCAAAGTCGCCATTAACTTTAACTGAAATAACATCATTCGGATTCTTGCCAACCACGTCGCGTAAAATATTGGCGATGGTATCAGGCGTTGCCAGAGCGTAATCTTGGCCGTCAATGACGCATTCAAGAGCGCCGCCTTCATTGCCTTTAATCTGTTTAAGGACTAAAATGATATCGCCATCTTCCAGGGGGGTGGTGACAACACTGCCTACATAGCCGTCGGCTTTGTCAACAGCTTCAATATTGGAGAACTTCTTTTTATTAACCCGGACTTCCCGGTCACGAACTAACTCGGACCAATTGATGCTACCGTTGAATGAAGCGGCTTGCCGGGCTACTTCCATGACTGTAGCGCCATCAGCAACTTCAATATAGATAATTTTCCCCGGAACAACCATAATCTTGATATTCATTGGTATCTCCTTCTTTGGTTTTACTTGGCTGGAAAATTTGAAAATATTACTGGTAAAAAGAACTGCCGATTTAACCTTCAATAATCATCATTGGCTTGGCGCAAACAATCAATTCCTGCTGATAATTATCCCCCTTAAACCATTTGATCAGCTTCCAAACAGCTATGGAAGCAATTAAAGAAACTGTCGGTGAAATTGCCCGATTGGTGCAAGGCGACTCCTCCGCTTCTTCATCGGTGTATAAGGTACCCTCCCATAAACGGATATCTTCCGGACTAAAAGGCAGAATAGCATATACTCGGCCGTTGTCAATACCCATTCTGGTTTCTACCATCAATCTGACATTGAGCCGATATTTAATAGCTCCTTCCCAGATTTCCCGCCTGACATTCATGGAATCAACCATTAAATAAACTATGCCTTTTAACTTGGTGGCGCTGGTGACTACTTCATTATGGACAGTAATTTCAAGGCCGGTTGCTTCTAAAATTATGTCTCTAAGCGCCTCAACTTTTGGGTGGCCAACATCTTTGAGACGATAAACTTGATTGGGCAGATTATGGTCTTCCACCGCATCAAAATCATAAATATGTATTTTTTTAATTCCCATTTTAGCTAACAGGAAAGCCACATAACTGCCAGTGGCCCCGACACCGATAATATGGACTTCATCTTCAAATTTATCGGGTGGAAACAAATCCAGTTGCCGCCAGTAGTCAACTATCACTATGGACGCCGGAACGGTTGGCTCCACTGTCGCTGGATGATCCAAAACCTCTTCAGGAGTATCGGTGGCCGCTTGATCTTCTGCCATTAATCCATCTCCTGATAAACAATCGAGGATCGATTTTTATCATCAAGAGACCTTTCAATAACCAGGTCTTCAAAATAATGGCAACTGTCTTTGACCGAACAAAAAAAACATTCATCCCCAGTTGGCTCTTGGCCACAAAGCGGTAAAATAGCTGAAGCTTGGTTGGTAATCGGCAGCAGCTTGCCATTGTTCTGGCTGTCTCTTCTGCTACCTTTTATCACCTCTTTCTTTTGCCACTTAAGTGAACGAGGAGCTATTCGAACCCCAACCGAATCCAACAAAGAGTTGGCTTCTTCAAGTTCTCCAATACTATAACCTAGCTGGGAGTAATAACCACCATAATTTCTAGCCATAGACACAATTTCCTGAGTGACTTTGGCGTTGATTTCCGCTTTTTGAGTGACTTTGGCATCAATCTCCGCCTGCCATTTGGCTGTTAATTCCTTGTTTAGAGGACGGCTAATCTGCCAAGGCACGTCTTGCCAGATAATGCCTCTTTGGTAATCATAGAAAGTAAATTCAGCGCGTCCGCTTCGCCCGAAGATGCCCCGGATGAACCAAGGATTGTGACTGAAATGTTTCATCTGGTCATCGTCTTGGCCAGAGGGACTAGTGGAACTGCTGGGATGGACATGACCCCAAAACATCAGTCGTTGGGCCAGTTCCTCATTTTCAATAATTAAATCAGTGAACAAATCAGCCAAACCTTCTTCGGTTATTTCAGTAGTCGCTCCATGAACTTCCTGCTGGAATAAGAAAATTCCGTCAATCAAAAATCGATAATCGGTAATGGTTAGCACGCTGCCCAGCCAACCGATTTCATCAAACCCGCTTAAATTAGCAATAGTCAGCATATCAGCATAAGCTTCGGGTGTGATAAAAATACCAGGGACATTATTCCTGTTGATAGTTTCTTGTCTGGTCTCAAATTGATGGGGGGCGAAAGGATCCGCCCCCTTTTTGCCACCTTGCCAAATATTGCCTTTCCAGTTAGACATTATTTATCTCCTTGGGTTCATTTTCCACTATCGGCCAATGCTTGACAATGTTTGAACCAGCCCCGTCATCAAAATTAACCGTTTCCAAATATTCTAAAGCCAGCAGGGCAATAGCGGCAAATTGATATTCGGCTATCAGCTGGGCAATTATTTCCTTGATATTACCCAAGCAGGGTATACCATTTTTATTAATATGCGGGTGTTGGATATTGAAATCATCGCCAGTGCCTTTTCTGGTAGTATTGAAAAATTTGATGCCGCCGTCTTGGCCATTAAGATAAATTTCAATTCTGAACTTACCGATGTCAAAAGTAACTTTCTTCTGGCCGCCATTCGGCACTTTAGTGGTGATGTAAATGTGGCCGGTGTCAATGATCACCATATCCTCACTGGCTCTGACACTCTCCACGCCGTCCAAAGATACCAATTTATTATACTCGGCCTCAAAAATGGCAACATCGGATTGTTCACGCTGTTTTATTTGAAGCAATTGGCGCCTCGAATCGTCAGCGTTGCGAATAATAGCTATCAACTGCTTTTGCAAATTAACCTGCGTTGATTCCTGATCGGCTAAATTAGCTTCAATTTTTCTGATAAACATTTTATATTGCTGGCGGCAAGCTTCAACATAAAATTTCAGCTGGCGCTGCTGACGGTCCTTAGCCAACTGAAGGTCGCGCTGCTGGCGTTCTTGGTCGGGCAAGGTCAACTCAACCACAGTCTGCTCTAAAATCTTGCGGTAAATATCTACACCTTTGGTTATGTCACTTATAAAAATCGGCAGATGAATATACAAATTATCACCGATTATTTCGGCTAAAATATAATCTGATTGACCATCAGTAATGCCAATGCCGGTATCAGTGAATTTAAAGCAGCTCCAACCATGCGTATTATCAGTAGTCAAGCCGAATAATTTATTGGGTACTTTAGCCGGACCGCTTCCGCCCATAGCCGCTGACCAGACAAAAATATGAAAACAACCATTACTTAAAGGAATCTGGCAGATATTAGAGAAGTGAACGATAGTTTTACGATTGATAACCGGCAACAATATTTCTTCAGTAGCTCTTTTAAAGGCTAAAATTCTTTGGTGAGTAACATTTACCAGACCAGACTGATTAATAACCACCTGGGGAATATTAATCATTTTTTTTGTTCTTCTTCTGGCAACTGTAAAAATTTCAGTGCTTTCTCCAATATCTTTCTGAAGATATTATAATCGTCGTGATAATCTTCGTGGCAAATATCATGGAAAATATAGAGATTATTGCCAATAATTTCCGCTATGGGGTTGTCATCGTTGGTTTCGTCAGTAATAACGAAATCGGCCAAGTCGCTGGGTAAAAAACCAGGATCAGTACAACCAACTCCATAACCCCACATTCTGGCGGCTGTCATGGCATTTTTCTTGGAACCATTTAGCGATGACCAGATTAAGATATTAAAATCGTCATTGGCGGGTAATGGATGATTACTCCCATGAGGCACAAAAAGTTTAATATTTTTATTAACCGCCGGCAAAATAATCTGCCGAATCAGAGCTTCCACTCGTTCCAATTTCATTTGACCGACCCAGTTATTGGGCGTGATAAAGAAAACATCCTGGGGACGCAGTCCAGCAGGCGCTTGGCCCAGAGCAATGGGAATATAATGTTCCAGTAAGTCAACGCAAAAAGCCAAATCAAAGTCATCTGGAGTATCGTTTAAGCCGAAAATATTAACCACCCGGCCATTAGCCAAATAACCGATATTATTCCCTTGGTCTTCGCTCAAATTCAACTCCCGGCCAACAATAATATGAAGTTCATCGTCGGTTTGAGCGCGGGTGGGCAAGCCTTCACTGGCACAATATCTTTCATAAAGCTTGATTCTTTTAACGCCAGTAACATTAGTCCTAAGCCAATCACTTAAATTAATGAAAAGATCTTGCCAGCCATTATTATAATAGCCACAGGGAGCAACAATTTCCATTTTAACACCTTGGCGAGCCATCAAATTCTCTCCTTCTTCGGCGGTAGCAGCCATCACAACCGGCAGATAGAGATGGATGTCATTTATTAACCGGTCATATTCGCTAAAGGTGAAATCATCAGAAATTTTCCTAAAGCCTATAACCTGGCCACCGGGTCGATAACTGACTCGGCCGTCAATGACACTTGCCGTGATGCCGGCGCCAATAACCAGGTGAAGCTCATCGTCAACCGGCCTAATATCCCGATCTTCGTCGTCCACAGCTTCATGAATGACAATGGTATGCGGATAATATTGACTTAATCGATTTTTCAGAACTTGAAGCTGCTGTTCCCAGTATTCGTTTAAAAAACCATTGGGCGCGGAAATAGCAACGCGCTCTCTGGGCGCTGCCGGCTCTTGGACAGCCGTCGGCATAAAAGTTACTGTTTCTGAATCCCGGACTGTTAACTTCAAAATACCGGGAATGGAAGTTTCGGTTTGCGCTGACACGTCAATTTTTAATAAAGTCAAAAATCTTATAATTTTATCTTCTTCCAAAATCAAGCCGTCGTCGCCGTCAATCTCCATATCAATACAAGGAATATCAATATTGGCCGAGGTAAATATTTTTTCTTCAGTCAAATCAGAAAAAGCCACGAAAAAATTGTTCATCTTGCCCTCCTTTTGACTTGAGGTTATCAGCTGTTGGTTTTTTAGTTTTCCTGTTTTTCAATTGTCAAAGAACCGATCCCCTTCTTTTTTATCAGCCCTAAATATAAAGAGGAAAGGCCAAAAAGGCAAAATTTGCCTGTTTAGCTTTTCCTCCTGTGTAAAACTGTTTAACTTTTTACCTTACCAAAATTGACTTTTTTTGTCAACTAAAAATTATTCACTTAAAAAATCGCAAAAAATCCCTAATTTAAAAGAAAAAACTCTTGTATTTAGGAATACGGGAGTTTTATTGTTTTTATTATTATCACCTCTTTCTATCATCCCTGCGAAAGCCTGCCTGCACAAGTAAGTAAGAATCAATCCTTTATTTTATTTCTGGATCCCGGACCTGCCTGCCAGCAGGCAGGTCTTAGCTTAATCGGCAAATTCCGGGATGACACGGGTAAATGTTTTATTGTTTTCTGGCTTTATTGCTTTTTGCCTCCTGATAATATTTATCCACTTGCTCCCAATTAATGACTTGAAAAAAATTCTCAATGTAGGCCGGCCGGCGGTTCTGGTATTTCAAATAATAAGCGTGCTCCCAGAGGTCTAATAATAAAATCGGATCTTGACCAACGCTCAAAGGCGTATCCTGATTAGGCGTAGTTATAATTTCTAATTCACCATCATTTAAAATCAGCCAAGACCAGCCGCTGCCGAATAATCTGGCAGAAGCGTCAGTGAACTGCTTTTGGAATTCTTCAAAACCGCCGAATTTTTCAGCCAGGGCTTTGGCGATTTCGCCACCAACTGGCACATCTTTTTTCAATAATTTCCAAAACAGAGCATGATTGGCCGAACCGCCGCCATTATTTTTGACCGGCCGACAGATTTCGGCCGGTAAATCGTTAAGGTTTTTTAAAAGTTCAACAATCGGCTGGCTTTGTAAGTGTTCGTATTTTTCTAAAGCCGTATTTAACTTGTCCACATAACCTGCGTAATGCTTATCGTGATGAATCTCCATAGTCAGCTTATCAATAAATGGCTCTAAGGCGTCATAAGCGTAGTCCAACGCTTCGGCTTGGTATTTCATATTTTAGATAGTTATTAATAAATAAAATTTCATTTCATTTCATCCCAAATCTCCATCAGCCGGTTGTACTTGGCAATCCTCTCGCCGCGGGCCAGCGAGCCGGCCTTAAGGTAATTGGCGCTGGCAGCGACCGCTAAATCAGCGATAAAATCATCCAAGGTCTCGCCGCTGCGATGAGAAATGGCGACTTTATAATTATGCTTTTGCGCTAACTTGAGGCAATTAACCGTTTCCGTCAAAGTGCCGATTTGGTTTAATTTAATTAAAATGGCATTGCCAACTTGCTTTTTAATCCCCTCTTTCAAGCGTTTGACATTGGTGACAAACAAATCATCGCCGACCAAAGTGATTTTTTTGCCTAATTTTTTAGTCAGCTTTTGCCAGCTATTCCAGTCATCTTCAGCCAAGCCGTCTTCCAAGGACTCCAGCGGATATTTTTTAAGCCAACTTTCATACAATTCCAGCATTTGCCCAACATCGCGTTTTTTTTTATCGGCGGCCATAGCATAAACGCCATCTTTATAAAATTCGCTGGCCGCCGCATCAATGCCCAGTTTCACCTGGCTATCAGTTTGATAACCGGCTTTAGTTACCGCCTGCAAAATAATGGCCAGGGCTTTTTCATTGCCCGGCAACTTGGGCGCATAGCCGCCTTCATCGCCGACAGTCGTGGCATAACCCCGGCTTTTTAAAATTTTTTTCAAAGAGGCAAAAATTTCCGCTCCACAACGTATCGCTTCTTTGATATTTTTCTGCTTGGGCAAAATCATAAATTCCTGGATATCAACCGCCCAACCGGCATGAACGCCGCCGTTTAAAATATTCATCATCGGCACCGGAAATGACAATTTACCCCGAGACCAATATTTCTTCTTCAAATAAAGATAGAGCGGCTGGCTATTGTCAATAGCCGCTACCCGAGCCACTGCCAGCGAAACGCCCAAAATCGCATTGGCGCCCAATTTTGATTTATTCGGCGTACCGTCCAATTTCAACATCAGCTCATCAATCTTTTTTTGATTTTTGGGATCCAAGCCGATTAACTTGGGCGCGATTTTTTTATTAACACTATCAACCGCTTTTAAAACACCCTGACCCCAATATCTTCTCTGGTCCTGATCGCGTAGCTCTAAGGCCTCATGGGTGCCAATGGAAGCGCCACTAGGCACACTGGCCCAGGCCTGGCGGCCGCTGGTTAAAACCACCTCAACCTCAACTGTCGGCTGGCCGCGCGAGTCAAGAATTTCCCGAGCCGTTATTTTTCTAATAATACTCATAAATTTTATATTCCCCTCCTCCCCCCTCCTGATCAGGGGAGGAATTTATTTACCTTATTTCATAACTAATACTGACACTGACGCTTATTTCCTCACTACCAACTTGAATATCGGGTGCCGGCAAGGCCTTTTCTGTTCCGCCGCCCAAGCCCAAAGCCAGATCACTGCTATAAAAAGGTGTGGGATAACCGCCGAAATTCTCAGAGAAATTAACAATCGGTCCCAATTTGATACCGACTTGGTCGGCTAAGACCTTGGCTTTGTCTTTGGCTTGGGCAATGGCTTTTTCCCGCGCTTCAGCTTTATAGACCTCCGGATCATCAATGACAAAAGTCGGGCCATTTAAACTATTGGTGCCAAGTTCGGCCGCTTTGGCTAAGATATTGCCGATTTTATCAAAATCCCGCACCTTAATTTCCACTGCTTGGCTGATACTGTAACCAATGATCCGCAGTGAGCCGTCGCTCCAAGCATAGCGGGGATAAATGCTGTATTGGCTGGTTTTAATGTCTTTATCTTCAATTTTAAAATCGTTTTTGAGCGTTTTAATGATGGCGTTCATTTTTTCGGTGTTTTCTTTCTGGGCTTGAGTCACGGTGTTTTTTTCAGTTAAAACACCGGCGTTAATAACAGACACATCCGGCTTGGCTGTTACCTTGCCGCTGCCTTCTACGCTAATAATGTTTTTAAATTCCGGCGATTTGCCGATATAATTGTAATTTTTTAATGAATTTCTGGTTAAAGCCACTAAATAAACTCCCAGCAGAACAACGACAATCGTCATCAACGCCAAGCCCCATTTGGGTGGCTTGATGTTGAGATTTTTATCTTCTCCATTCATAAATTTATATGGTTACTAATTAATTTTATTCGTCTAAGTTAGGATTATAACCGTTGATTACTTCCAGACCGTCCTTATAGCCATCGCCATCGCTATCGGCCAGATAAAGGTCAGTCTTATAGATATCTTGTTCATCATTATTGGCTAAACCATCATTGTCGGCATCAATAAAATCCTGGTCGGCTCGGATATAATCCGCTTCAAAGCCATTTTGAATGGTTATGGCTTGATCTTTCCACCGACTGCCATAAAGTTCCAAGTATTTTTGGTCAGTCATATATTTTAATTTGGCTTCGCCAAAAACCGCATAAATTTTAGGACTATTTTCAAATTTAATCAGACGAGCGCCCGATTTGACAGCAACATTTTGGCCGGTAGTGATGGCATCAAAAGCCGATTGGGAGACCTCTTGGATGTAAATAAGGCGTCCGTTAAGCTTAATACTTGACCAAGAACCGGTATAATAGCTCCAAAAAGTCGGGCTATTGACAAATAAATGCTTTTTGCCGTCTACTTTAATCAAATAGACAGCTGAACTATTAGCCAACTTGATTAAATCGCCATCGGCCAAAACATTAACCGCTTGAGTGAAAAGATTATTGTCTTCATTTGATTCCACCAAATTATTGACGCCGTCAATTTTAAAAACCAGGGATTTTAGGCCGCCGGCAGTGAATTTTCCCACCAAAGTATAATTGAAATAACTGCCTGATGACAAGGGATAGGCCTCTGACGGCTTGACTGAAGCGCCAGTTTCAGTAGTGCTTTCCTGTTTGAAATCGTTATGGGAAAAAGCCACGTTATCAACGCCCAAATTCATAGTCAAAGCAGAATCGCCGGTATATTTTCCTTTGATGATTATCTTGGCTGTTTGGCCGACTATCGGCTGAAC
>MHIM01000005.1 GCA_001817505.1 Candidatus Buchananbacteria bacterium RIFCSPLOWO2_01_FULL_39_33
TTATTTTAATTCCAAATTAGCCACCAGATAACCCACGCCAAAAGGCGCTTCATAGCTTAAAATTCTGGTTTCAAAATTTATATTATTTAAGATGCCAAGAAGTATCAGTATGGATCTTAGCCCGCATTCCGCCGCGTTCTCAATTAAAGTTTTATCCAGATTGACCAGGCCTTGAAGGTCTTCTTGCTTAAGGAGTTCCACTAACTTTTCGTCAAATTCTTTGCCGGCCGGATTAAACTTTTCCGGGGCATTTTCCGTGATACAATGGGACAAATCGCCGGAAGCGATAACCGCAATTCTCTTATCAGCATTAAGTATGGTTTCTTTTAAATTTTTGCCGAAGTTCAAATGGGCCTGGTTGTCTAAAAGCGAAAAATAAACCGGAATTATTTTTATGTTGGGCAAATTTTGTCCGAGATAATAAAATGGCACTCCCACTCCGTGATCAAGTTTCGGCTCGGAAATTATGTTTATTGGCGATTTATCAGCTATTCTTTCCCGGTCATTAGTCATCAGGGAGATGTTACCGGCCATTTCAACCTTAGTGGAGAAATCCCCAAAATTCTCAAAATTAATTTCAAAATGATCCGCTAAATTGATAGTGAAATGATCCGGATCAATCCGGCCATGGGGCGATATGATTATTAAAATATCGGGCTTGGCGGCATAAAGGTCTTTCTCCAAACTTTCTAAAGCCATTTTGGTTTTGGCAATTGGCTGTAAATTTTCTTTGCCGATGCTGGGAATAAGTATCGGCGGATGGGGAACAATAGCGCTAAAGACAAGAGACATAAAATTAGTTTAAAGTTTGTAAAGTTATAAAGTTTATGAAGTTATAGTTGATTATACTTTATTATTATAATTTATTATACTTTTAACTTTATAACTTTAAACTTTATGAACTAGCCTTACCAATCTCCAGTTATGGTCTGACCCAGCTGATGGATAGCCAGGGTTTCCTGGCTGACAGTTATGATGTTAGTCCATTTATAATTCATAGCTAAAAATATTTTAGCATTGAAAATTGGCAATTTATAACCATTGGCTACCGCGTAGACCGTATTAGAACTGTTTATTTTTATTAATTCTCCATCAGGCAGCGTCATTGGATTGCCCGGACTATACATATCCAAATCGGCTGGTTCCACTTTTTCCACCGGCGTGCCATAAAAATTAGCATTCATTATCTCTTTATTTAAAACCAACTTTTTTTTGCCGGCTAAAATATAATAAATTTCACCGTTTTTTTTGTTTTGCAATAATTTACCGGTGGGATAAATAGTGTATTTGGTAATATTGGGACCGGTTTTGTAAAGAGCCAATTCCTCGTCGCTGACACCGATAATCTCGTCTTCCGTCAAGCCGATTTGCTTGAGCAAGTCGGCGCTTTCAATTTTTCTCTTAATATCGTCAATAATCATATAGATCTCCTGGGCTGGGTTTCTTAGAAGCGAAAAATTCAAATATTGGATTGGCGGGCCATCATCGTAATAGTTTAAATCATCCTCGGTCACGGTAATAATTTTTTTGGCGTCAAACCTAGAAAGAAAAACCGCTTTGGAGGCAATCTCTCTTTTGGCGCCGTTTTCAATGTAATACCTGGTAGCGCTATTTTCAGCTTGAAGCAATGAGCCATCCGGCCATTTTTTGCCAAAATATTTATTCCATAAATTCCAAAAAAGCTTATTGCCGCCGCAATTACCGCCGCAATCAATATGCGGAGTGTATGAATATAAACCGGCAGTAGCCGGATTTTTGGGGGTTACGGGCGTATCATCAATAATCCTGGTTACCCCCGGCTGATAATAATATTGATGGTAATTATCCACGTAATCACGAGTTTGCAAAGCGGCTGAATTGACTTGTTTGAAAAAGCCCTGCCACCGACTACTGCAACTCCCGCCGTCAGGGCAGCCATAGCCGGTAGCGAAATCATATTGGCTTGACTGGGGTGAAACGTCGTCCAAAAGAGACATTTCTTTTTGGACTAAAACCAACAAGTATTTAGGATTAATTAAGGCATTAAGGGCTGTTTTATAAAATGTTTCAGCAGCAGTGACGGTTTGGCCATCGTTATCCACCGTAACATAATTTTTAAGAGTGCCCTCGCGTTTATCCAAAAACCTTTGAATATCATTGGTATCCATTGAATTATAATTGGTGATTTCCGCATCGGAAATCAAGTAATTCGGATCAAATTCTGCCGCTTGAACGGAGCTGGCTATAACCAGTGCAGTTAAAGCCAATAATGTGAAAGAGGTTTTTACGGTTACCATTTGCCTGTTTTGTTATTCATCTTATCTGTTCTTATTATAACAGGTATCTGATCATTTTTGTAGTCAAAGTGCTTTAAGACCACAAAATACTCTGATATATAACACCTTCACAGACCACAACGATATCATAATCAAATCAAGCCAAGGCCAAAAACACCTTGGCTTTTTTAAATTATTTTTGTCTAAAGCCAATTATTTGTTAAAATATATTATAGGTAATGACTTTAAATAATTCTAATTATGAAAATAGATTTGAATGATTTTCAAGCAATGGAAAGGGCTGAATCCTTTGACTATATCCCTTATAGAAAAAGAGGTAAGAGAAAACATAAATTTATTAAAATATTGCTGGCTCTTGTCTTAGCCCTGCTGACTATTGGGCTAATGGCTTATCTGACCTTGAAATTCATTGTTGGACCAATTGTTCAGACAGTTGACAGCTTACCAGCCGATTTTCCCGCCGAATTGGCCCTTGACGATGCTTCTAAGACCCAAATCACTTTAAATACGCCGGCCAGCCGGCAAAAATTAATCAGCGGCTTAAAAGCTATGCCGGACTGGGTTCTGACTTTATTTTTAAATTTTCTGTCAGACGATTTAAAAGAAAAGTTAGCCGACAATTTCGGCGACAACACCAATATTCCCAAAGATTTTACCGCCAGCGATTTGAAAAAAGCCATTAAAGCCACTAACTTGGAAAAAATCCAGACCGTCAATATTGCCTGGGAGAAGATTGATAAGACCAAAGAAGAAATTGCCGCTTACTACAAAGAAAAACTGGCAGCCGCTGATTTCCAGTTTAAAGAAAATTTGAGCGACTACCAAATTAATCTGGGTTTTTGGAAAAACGATATTTTCGGAATTATATCTTTTATTGATAAAAAAGAAGATATTGAAGGCGGAGTAAAATACAACACCCAGGTCGATATGACCGTTAATTATTTAAATGATTTGAAAAAATAATGAAGGAAGAAATTTTAGGAGTGAAAATAGACAAGATCGATTTAACAGGATCTTTAAATAAAATTTCCGATTTTTTAATTGATGACAGACAGCATTACATAGTCACTGTCAATCCTGAATTTATAGTTGAAGCGCAAGCCAACCAGGAATTTAAAAATATTTTAAATGACGCTGATTTGGCTGTTGGCGACGGTTTTGGCTTGGTTTTGGCAACGGCCGGAAGATTAAAAAGAGTAACCGGTGTTGATTTATCGGAGGAGTTATTAAAAGGCCGATTAAAATCAGCTAAGATATTTTTACTGGGCGGAGCCGGGGAGAGCGCTAAAATATCAGCCACTAAGTATCCCCAGGCAGTAGTTGGCGCCGAGCCGGGCGGCTTGATTAATAGTCAGACATTTCTGTTAGACAATAACGAAATTATTCTAAAAAAAATCAACAGCAGCGGAGCCAATGTCTTATTGGTTGGCTTCGGCCAGGTCAAGCAAGAAATGTGGATCAGCCATAACTTGAATAAATTGCCAAATATCAAAGTAGCGCTCGGTGTCGGCGGAACTTTTGATTATTTATCTGGCCAAATTAAACGGGCGCCTAAATGGTTAAGAATAATCGGTTTAGAGTGGTTGTTTCGTCTTTTTAGCCAACCCCAAAGGTTAGGCCGGATATTCAATGCTACGGTTAAATTCTCCCTATTGACCTTTAAAGATGCTTGTTTTAAGATAAGCAGGTAGTAGAACTTTTAAAAAAACCAACTTAGAGGAGGTTAGTCCAATGAAAAGATTAGTTCAGTTGTTACTCGTGATTTTAACAGCAATAGCCGATCTTACAATAATAATTATAGATGCGATTATCTTCATGAAACGACTTATCTGGAATAAATGGATAATTATTAATTGGTATAAACTGATGTTTTCATTTTATTTAAAAAGGGATGGAGAATTTAATAAATCGTTAAGAATAGATATTTTAGCTATGGCAGTAATGAGTCCAAGGGGAGTAGATAAGTATTTAAAGAATTTGGAAGAGCGCCGGAGTCAGGCCCATTTTCTTACTCTATAAGATGAATAAACCAAAACCCTACTTCAATTGAAGCGGGGTTTTATTTTTAGAATAGGGATTTACTAAATCAGTTTAAAAATGTATAATATTTGAGAATAATCAAATAAAATGTTTTTTAATAAAAAACAAAAAATCCGCACCAGATTCGCCCCCAGTCCGACTGGCTGGCTTCATATTGGCGGTTTAAGAACGGCCTTATACGAATACATTTTCGCCAGGCAAAATAAAGGGACTTTCGTCTTACGCCTGGAAGATACTGATCAAACTCGGGAGGTAGAAGGGGCAATAGAGAGTTTGCTAAAATCCTTAAAATGGGCGGGCTTGGAACCTGATGAGGGTGTTTTCCTTGATAATAACGGAAAAGTCGCTGAAAAGGGCAATTTTGGGCCTTATACGCAGTCAAAAAGAGTCAAAATATACCAAAAATACGCTCAAAAACTGTTAGCTGGAAGCCAGGCCTATTATTGCTTTTGCCCGCCGGAACGTTTGGAACAATTAAAAACCAAACAGCAGGCCGCCGGCCAACCAACCCATTATGACCGGGCCTGCTTAAAATTAACCGAAGATGAAATCCAAGCCAAGCTGGCTATTGGAGAAAGGCACGTTATCAGATTTAAAGTGCCGGCCGGCCAAGAGGTAAAATTTAATGACGCGGTCAAAGGCGAAATTAAATTCAGCGCCAATGACCTTGATGATCAGATTATTTTAAAATCCGACGGCTTTCCCACTTATCATTTAGCTAGCGTGGTGGACGATTATTTGATGAAAATCAATTATGTTATCAGGGGAGAGGAGTGGCTGTCATCCACACCTAAGCATATTTTATTGTATCAGGCCTTTTCTTGGCCGGTGCCACAATTTGCCCATTTGCCCTTGCTTTTAAATCCTGACAAATCCAAACTTTCCAAGCGCCAAGGCGATGTAGCGGTAGAGGCTTACCGGGACCAAGGTTATTTGCCAAAGGCCTTGATCAATTTTGTGGCTCTTCTGGGCTGGAACCCCGGTACTGAACAGGAAATTTTTTCTCTTCAAGAATTAATAAAAGTTTTTAACCTGAAAAAAGTCCATAAAGCCGGAGCGATTTTTAACCGGGAAAAATTAGATTGGTTTAATGGCGAGTATCTTAAAAAGCTGCCGCTTGATGATTTTAAAAAAATGGCTAGTCCGTATTTGGAAAAAAACATTTCTCATATTTCACCTAACCTGAACTTGGATAAATTATTTGAGATAGAACAGCAAAGGATCAGCTGCTTAAGTGAAATAGGGAAGGAATTAAAATTTATTTTTAGCGATGAGCTGAATTATTCAGCCCAAGATTTGGTCTGGAAAAAATCTGACCAAAAATCCACTCTTAAAAATTTGGAATTATTAATTGCTGAATTAGTCAAATATCCAAAAGGGGAGTGGTCGGCACCAAAACTGGAAAATCATATACGGTCATTTATTGCTAAGACCGGCCAGTCAAATGGCGATATCCTTTGGCCGATGCGCTTGGCCCTGACTGGTGAGTTAAAATCACCGACGCCTTTTGAAGTGGCAGAAATCTTAGGCCAAGCCAAATCACTCAAGAGATTAGAAGTAGCAATAGAAAAATTAAAATAAATTGGTTTTTACGGAAAATAAAAAAGTGACCTGTTATTGGTCACTTTACTGTTTGGGAGCAGGGGATATGGTTCTATCAATAATTTCCAGGCCAGCCTGCTGGTAGATGCTAAAACCGCACCAAGCGCACTGTCCGGTTAGAACCGACATGGCATAATTTTCCCGATCGCAGATCGGACATCTGGTTAAAGCCAATTGGTTATCTTTTCTGCTGATAAAACCAAAACCCTTAAGTTCGCCGTCAATTTCAAACCTGATATCATTATGATCGGCATTCTTTGGTTTAAAAATTACAAATATTTTCAGCATGGATTTGCCTCCCCTTGGGTTTTAAAACCTTAAAAGAACCGTCTAATAATATCTTAGCCAATAGTATTTTAGGAATAATTGCCTTTTGTGTCAAGGCCTATTAGTATGTTATACTATACAATAGTTAGAAAGTTAAAAGTTCATAAAAGTTATAAAGTATTCTTAAAATTATTTTTAATAATTTTTTATAAACCTTACAAACTTTATGGATTTCATAAACTAATTTTTCCCATGTTATCAAAAATCAAATTTTTAAAATTAGCCAAATACCATATCATCGCCCTGATACTGATGCCGATAATTTTAATCGGCGCTTTTTTATTGGCCATTAATAACTTAACAGCAACAGCTGAAGAAACAACCATTACTCCCAGCGGCAATGAAAGTTTGATTGACGATTTAAACAAGCAAATTGACGAACAAAGGAAAAAATTAGACGAATTAGTTGATAAAATTGATGAGTATAAGAGTAATACGGACAAGTTAAAAAACCAGGCCTCTAATTTAAAAAATCAGATCTATATTTTAGATAATCAAATTGCCAAAGCGGAATTGGATGTTAAAGCCAAAAACGAAGAAATAAAAGTAACCGAATTGGAAATCCAAAAGGTGGAACTGCAGATAACCGACAATGAAAAGCTGATAGCCGAACAAAAAAAATATTTGTCAGCTTTCATCCGCCTGCTTGATTATTATGACGATAAAGATTATCTTTTGATTTTGTTAAACAATAATTCTTTCTCCGAATTTTTCGACCAGGTCAATAATATTGAGGGTATTGAGGAAGATTTGCAAAAAGCCCTGAATCGTTTTCAGGAAATGGTGGAAAAATTTAATCAGCAAAAAAAGGAATTAAGCGATAAACGCGATCAATTATCATCTTTGATGGATAAATTGGAAAACCAAAAAGATATTTTGGCCGAACAAATTGAAACCAAACAGCAATTAATCAGCGAAACGAACAATTCTGAAAAGAAATATCAGAATTTGATAGGCGATTTGAAACAGGAGGAATTGGCAGCCAATAATGCCATTGCCGCCCTAGAAAGGAAATTGCGCCAGGAATTGGAAAAGAAAGGCGATCAAGAAAAATTTAATACCTTGGGTGATGTCTCTATGATCTGGCCGATGGACGGCCGCCGGATAACTGTTTACTTCCGCGATCCCGATTATCCTTACCGCAACCTCTTTGAACATTCGGGCTTGGATATCGGCCTACCTTCGGGCACGCCGATCAAAGCGGCCGAAGCCGGCTATGTGGCCAAAATCGGCATCAATACCAAATGGTACGGCACTTATATTATGATTATCCATAATAATAATTTGGCTACGCTCTACGCCCATTTAAGAAGCGCCAATGTCAGCGTTGATCAATACGTTTCCCAAGGCCAAGTCATCGCTGCCAGCGATAATACCGGCTTTTCCAGCGGCCCGCATCTGCATTTTGAAGTGCGCTTAAACGGCATACCAGTCAACCCCTTAACTTATTTGCCTTAATTATCCTTTCTGATAAATTATTAATAATAACAGTATGGATAAATGCCAAGAATGTGGCTTGCCGCTTGAAGATGTCTCCAAATGCAGCTGCGATTCCAATCTCTGTAAGTATTGCTGCCAGTGCGAGCCGGGCTGCAAATGCGGTTGTAAATAATTATTCCCAATAAAAAAACCGCTAATATTCAGCGTAATATCAGTGGTTTTTATTCCTATTGATTAAATTAACGTTATATGGTATTATAGGTTAGTTAATATCGGCTCTTTTTAAAATAAAGCCATTAAAGGAGGCAGCCATGGCCATGCAAACCTTGATTCCTGATCATATTCTGGAAAAATGCTTGAACTGCGAGTTTCTCCGTTGTGTTAAAAACGATCCAAATAGTCAATTCAAATGCAGTTTATGCCGATCTAAGCTGGGGATGGGAGGGGGATTGGGTCTTCTAAGCCCCTCGCACCAGATTGATCTGACTGTCAGGCAATGCGAAGGCCGAGAAGGCCTGGTCAATTTAGCTACCATTACTGAAAAGATCGAGGCCGATTACATCAGAGGATTGATTGGTTTTTCCACTGTTTGTCTGCCAGAGAGAGTTAAGTTTGATGATAAGCTTAATGTCTATTGGCGAGTCCAAGCCACGGTTTTGGAATTGTGTTTTCCGACTCCGGCTAAATTGCTGGCTTTTGCGCCAACTAAAGAGAAAATAGTATTAATCAAGAAATTTGGCATAGTTATCATTCATGCGCCTTGGCAAGGTCTAAGCTATTTTGACAATACCGGCAACACCGATCAGCTCATTATAAAGTTAGTGCAATTAGCAAAAATATTTCCGGTTAGCGGAGTGATTTTCCATCCTGATACTATAGCCAATTTTAACGGCTTAGAAGTGATTCCTCTACCGGTGCTTATTGAGAACGCCAGCGGAGATAAAAAATTCGGATCAACGGTTGAAGATATCGCCAGGATAAAAAGGGATTATGGAGTTAATTTTGCTTTTAATATTCAGCAGGCCTGGAAAAGTGACCCAACTATGAAATTAGCGGATGAAATGATTTTAGCCATGGCTGATAGGATCAGATGCTTAAGAGCCAGCGGCCAAAGCGGCAACGATGGCCAAGTTCCCGTTCACTTAGCCGACAATTATCAAGAGATCTGCCAGAAATTAAGAATGATTCCCAATGTCCCGGTTGTCTTGGAAGGCCGGCTTTCAGGCAAGGTCTTGACTATGGCTAAGAATGAATTGTCTTTTGTGGCTAAAAATGGACATCCCTTGAATTAACTGGAAGCAATAACCCGGCGTTTAGTCGGGTTTTATTTTTCACCGCTGTGGTATTGCCGATGGACATCTTTTAATTTTTTGTTGGTCACATGGGTGTAAATTTGGGTAGTCACTATATTTTTATGCCCTAAAAGTTCTTGAACGCTGCGCAAATCAGCCCCTTGTTCCAGTAAATCAGTGGCATAGCTATGGCGCAAGGTATGCGGGGTGGCATCAATCGGCAAGCCGGCCATCACCGCATATCTCTTCACTAAATTCTCAATTGATCGGGGAGTCAGACGATGCTCGTCATTTTGGTTTCTTTGATAGTTTATAAACAGGGGAGGAAGTAAGTCATTTCTAGTTTTAAGATAATCAGCCAGCCACTTTAATGAACGATTAGAAAAATATACCGTTCTGGAAGTGCCGCCTTTGCCGGAAATGCTAAGTTCCAAATTATCCAATTTGCCATTTAATAAATTATTCCTATCAAATAAATTAATATTAAGCGAAGTTAACTCGGAAACCCGCATACCAGTAGAAAAAAGGACTTCCAGTATCGCCCTATCCCTTAGGCCGCTTAATTTAGAAATATCCGGTCGGCTAAGCAGTTTCTCAATTTGTTGGAAATTTAAAAATTTAATCGCTTTATCCTTATCTGTCAATTTTGGCAGTTTTATTTTTTCAGCCGGCAGGGAAGTTAGGTCCTTTTCAGCGAAATAATTCAACAAGTTGCGGATTGATATCAAATAATAGCTTTGAGTGGTTTTTTTGAGGTAATTATCCTTTTTATCATGCTTGCGCGATAAATAAAGCCGATAATCCCAGATATGGTCGGCCTTGAGTTCATAGGGCTTTAAATCATCTAAACCGCTATTTTTAAGCCATTCTACAAATACTTTAAGAAAGTTATGGTAATTGCGGACAGAGACGGGACTTAGGCCCTTTTCAATCTCACAATAATCCAAAAAGTCGGGAATATGCTTAATAATAGGTAGATGGGAATTTTTCAGGTTATTTTTCATTTTCCTACTCTTATTCTATCTTATAAGAAGGATAAGATCATTATAAAATATAGTCAATGCATAATTCAAATGAGTTATCCCCTATTATATTTTGTTATTAAATTAAAAAACAAAAAAGGCCCTCATCCACTTTCAAAGTGTCAGAGAGCCAAAGATTCATAGATTTAGAGTGACTAAATCTCAAAATGACAAAGTCACAAAAAATCAAGAATCGCGAGAGAGAACTTGGTAGCCGCCAAGCCACCAGCTCGGATGCCCAACCGGGATGGCACCCACACGCCAGCAGCCGTAGTCAGAGAGCCAGTAAGCATCCACGGCCCAGACTTTTTTATCGGCTCCGCGAATATAAGCGATATTGGCGGAGCCGTTGACCAATAAGACACCTCGCTCACCCTTGGACTGCGCTTTAAGCAGTTCAAAGAAATGGGCCAGCTGGATTTCGGCGCGGTTGCCCAGCTCGGCTATGATTGGGGTGTTAAGAGACATCCTCTCCAGACGATGGACGGCGATAGTGGCATTGTCAACATTCTCCTCGACTTTCTTGAAAAAAAACCCCTCGAAGTTGTCATGCGTCCAGCCGACATTTGCTTCTTGAATATGATCTTGGACGCAGAATCTCATAACGCCGCTGACTTTGATGGCAGTGAGTTTACAAAGCAACTCCGCTACCTTGATCACCGCCCTACCTGCCAATACAGCCTTTATCAGGGGCAGGTTTTGAAACTGCCCGAGGGCGGTAATGTCTGCCGGAGTGAATCCAGCATTTTCCAGAGTATCCATTAATTGATGCGTCTGGCCTTCGGAATAGGAAGACATGTCTTCCTCCTTTCTGGCACATGTGCTAATGGTTTTTTGCCAGTGGACTACTACCACAGTAGTAGCCATAGCCAGAAATTACTGATTGAGAGGCCCTTGGACTTCGCTCAGGATAACCTTCGGTCGCTTTTGGCTATGGCTATTATCAGTTAAACATATAAACATAGTATTTATAGTAGTATCACATTTAAATAATCTTGTCAAATCTTGCGTAATAGGCCAATAGCTTGGCAACACCTTGGGGTATAATGGAAGGATTAAATATAACCCTTAAATAATATGCCTTACACTGTTAATCCT
>MHIM01000006.1 GCA_001817505.1 Candidatus Buchananbacteria bacterium RIFCSPLOWO2_01_FULL_39_33
AAATCACTTAATCTCTTATAATTAACCATAGAAATCTAATGTAGCATTATTAGCGCTTCGCGCCAAATCTGTTGCGTTAGATTCTGGACTCAAACCAAGTTAAGATTTTAACTTTTAGTTTTAGTTTGAATAATGATAAGATGTCTTCATATGCCTTTTCGCTTTAGAAAAAATTTTATTCTCTTGGCCCTTATTATTATTACCGCTTCTTTAGTTTATTTTTCCCACCAGTGGAATGCCAATCCTCAAGTCAAGGGGGCGACAGAATGCGCTAATTGTTTGGTAATTTATTTTTTTGATGTTGGCCAGGGCGATAGCGGACTAATCAGAACATCTAACGGGCAGGATATTTTAATTGACGGCGGACCGGATAATCGGGTCTTGGAAAAATTAGGCCAATATTTACCGCTGGGCGACAATGATATTGAAATGATGGTTTTAACCCATCCGCACGCTGATCATGTTACCGGCTTAGTGGGTGTCTTGGAACGTTATCAAGTAAAAAAAATTTTAATGACCAAGGTGCCCTATGCCACTGCGGAATATCAAACCTTTTTAAATTTAATCAAGGAAAAAGATATTGCCACTGAAATCGTTAGCGGTCAAGAGACAATTACTTTAGAGGCCAGTACTACTTTAGATATCATCTGGCCGCTGGCCAATATTGCTGGTCAGCATTTCAGTAATCCCAATAATTCATCAATTGTTTTCAGTTTATCTTATGTTTCTTCAACGGCGCTGTTGATGGGTGATTTGGAGCAGGAAGAGGAATTGACCGCCGATTATCCCGATCTGATTAAAGCTGATCTTTTGAAAGTCGGCCATCACGGCTCAAATAATGCCAATGATTTAGCCTTCCTTTTAGCGGTTAGTCCCCAATATGCGGTTATATCGGCCGGCGCCAATAATCGCTATGGCCATCCGCAATATCGCGCTCTTAAGAATCTGGAGAAAGCCGGGGCAGAGATTTTTCGCACTGACCAGCAAGGCGATTTAATTTTCTATTCTAATGGCTGGGGTTTTAAGCCGGTTGACTGAGTTTCCACCTAATCTCTTGATTTCCAGAGATTTTTTTGTTAAAATTCCTACAAATTAACCAAAGTCATAAAAAATATGCCTGATAAAAAAATAAAAGCGCTTTTAGTGGAAGATGATCCAATGATATTGGAGATGTATAAGGCCAGGATGCAAGATGAGGGCTGGGAAGTTTTTTCAACCGACCGTGGCTCGGAAGCCGTTGAATTGGCCAAAAAAGAAAAGCCGCATATTGTTTTGTTGGATATAATATTGCCGGAAACTGATGGCTTTAGTGTTTTGCAGAAATTGAGGGCCGAAACAGCCACTAAAAATATTCCGGTTTTAATGCTTACCAATTTGGGGCAAGAGTCGGATCAGAATCGCGGCCAAGAGCTGGGTATTGAGGGGTATTTCATAAAATCACAGCATACGCCGGCTGATGTCATTGCTAAAATAAGGGGTCTGGTCAGCCGTCGGTAAACTGCACCGGTTGCCAATCAAAATAAATAAATTAATCCTATTAAATAAATTTTTATTTTTTATATTTTTAATTTTTTATAATTATGAAAGAAACAATTGAAAGGACTTTAGTTCTTTTAAAACCAGATGCAGTGAAAAGGGGATTGCTGGGAGAAATTATAACGCGTTTTGAAAAAGCCGGTCTAAAAATCGTAGCTATGAAGCTGAAATGGGTTGAGGTCGAAAAAGCCAAGAAGCATTACACTGAAGATATCTCTATAAGACGCGGCGAAAAAGTCAGAAAAGTTTTATTGGACTTTATCATCACCGGTCCGGTTTTGGCTCTGGTGATAGAAGGAGTTGAGGCCATTGAAAATGTCCGGCTAATGGCCGGTGATACTGAGCCCAAATCGGCTTTACCCGGCACTATTCGCGGCGACTATTCTCATGTCAGTTATCGTCATGCTGATTTAGAAAATAAAGCGGTGGAAAATATTATTCACGCTTCTTCTAATAAAGCCGATGCCCAGCGAGAAATATATTTGTGGTTCAATGAAGATGAAATTTACGATTATCAGACAGTCCATGAAGCTCATACTTTTTAAGTAAAATAAAAACAGACCGTCTCAAGCGGGCTGTTTTTATTTTATTCCTTTTTTCTTATAGGTTTTCAGGCAACTGGTGCAGATTTTCATTTTTTGCCCACCGATTTTTTTGCTTTGCAGGTTTATTTTCATGGTCCTTTTGGCTTTGACGTGCGAGTGGCTGACCCTATAGCCGACAGTCGTGCCCCGGCCGCAAATTTCACAAACTTGTGACATAACTTTAAAAGTTTGAATTAAAAATTATCTGGTAATTAGTTTATCATATTTGCTAAGTAAAGTCAATAATGATACTATTGTTAAGTAAAAAGTATAAAGTTATAAAGTAGAAAGTATTGATTGTAATAATTGGAGCTTTATAACTTTCAACTTAATAACTTTTAACTAATTTTATGCCGATCAATTGGCTTTTTTCCGAACCGATATTATTTATTTCCTGGATAGTAGCTATACTTATTACTTTGACTATCCACGAATTTTCTCATGCTCTTAGCGCCAAATATTTTGGCGATAATACCGCCGAATTAATGGGCCGGGTCAGTTTAAATCCCTTGGCTCATATTGACCCCTTGGGTTTTGCCATGCTGCTTTTTGTCGGTTTTGGCTGGGCTAAGCCGGTGCCAGTCAATCCTTACAATTTAAGAAAAGCCAGAGTGGCCAGCGCGCTGGTTTCACTGGCTGGACCATTGGCTAATTTATTGGGAGCGGTGGTTTTCAGCTTGTTACTTAATTTTATCTCTCCGGTTTTGGGTTCCCAGAATATGTTGGTCAATTTTTTGTTTTTGTTGGTTTTAGTCAATGTTATTTTAATGGTCTTTAATCTCATACCCATACCTCCTTTGGACGGTTCTAAAGTCCTTTTTAGCATTTTGCCAGATAAGTACAATAACTTTAAGGAAAAATTTTCCCTTAATGGGCCTTTTATACTTATTGCGCTGCTTTTATTGGATAATTTTTTGAATCTCAATATTTTTTCCAGTTTGTTTAATTTCACCTTAAATATCCTGTCTAATTTTTTGTAATGGCTTTTAAATATTTTTAACGCTTGACTTATTTCAGATAATTGTTTAAAATATCCTTGTTGAATCTGGTGCTGTCAAGATCAATAACTTCCGCCATTTCCCAATAGTTATAAGTAAAATAAACCTATATTAATTGGGCTTCCCTCAGCTAGGGAATTTTTTAATCAAAAAACTTCGTATTTATTTATTATGCCGACCATCAACCAATTATTAAAAAAGGGCCGAACCAGTAAAAAATCCAAATCCAAAACCCCTGATTTGCAGATTACTTTAGACAGTTTACATCGGAAAAGAAAAACCATGTCCAAGGGCAATCAATTCAAAAGGGGGGTTTGTTTGCAGGTGAGGACTACTACTCCTAAAAAACCGAACTCGGCGCTGAGAAAAATCGCTCGGGTTCGTCTTTCTAATGGTCAGGAAGTCACTGCTTATATTCCCGGTGTGGGTCATAATTTACAAGAACACTCCATTGTTTTAGTCCGCGGCGGCCGGGTTAAGGATTTGCCAGGTGTCCGATACCACGTGGTTCGGGGCGTTTATGATGCGGCCGGCGTTAGCGCTAGAAAACGCGGCCGCAGCAAATATGGGGCTAAGAAAGAAAAATCAGCTAATAAATAAAATTACAGGAATGCAAGAATATAAAAATAGATTTTATAAAGAAATTTAATAAATGTTTTTATATTTTTATATTTTTATATTTTTAAATTTTTAAAATTATGAGAGGAAAACCAGCGCCCAAAAGGCCAATCATTGCCGATGCCAAATTCAACCGTGATGATTTAGCCAAGTTTATCAATTATATAATGGAGCGGGGTAAAAAGACCCTGGCCGAAGATATTGTCTATGAAATGATGAATATTATTTCTGATAAGACCAAATTAGATCCGGTGGAAGTTTTTGAAACCGCCATTAGGAATGTTTCTCCGACAGTGGAAATCAAAGGCCGCCGAGTCGGCGGCGCCAATTATCAAGTGCCGATAGCTGTCAGATCGCAAAGAAGCTTTACCTTGGCCTGCCGCTGGCTGATTGATGCCGCTAAAGCCAAGAAAGGCCGGAAAATATCTGAAAGATTAGCCGAAGAAATCATCAGCGCTTACAACAGTGAAGGCGCGGCTTTCAAAAAGAAACAAGACACTTACCGCATGGCCGAAGCCAACCGGGCTTTTGCTCATTTTGGCAGGAATTAATAAATAATTTTCAATTTCTAATTTCTAATTCCTGCCGGCCGGCCGGCAAGTTCAAACAATTTAAAAATGATTAAATTTTAAAATTATAAAATTAGATCATTGTTTGAAAATTGAAAATTTTTAAATTTTATTATGCCCCGAAAACAACCCTTGGAAAAAGTCCGTAATATCGGAATTATCGCTCATATTGATGCCGGCAAGACCACTGTCTCCGAGCGGGTTTTGTTTTACACCGGGAAAAAGCATAAAATCGGCGAAGTTCATGAAGGCGAAGCCACTATGGACTGGATGGAACAGGAACAGGAACGAGGCATTACCATCACTTCAGCGGCCACCACTTGCTTTTGGCCTAATGCCAATTGGCTGGGCGGCGGCGATATACAGATCAATATTATTGATACTCCAGGCCATGTGGACTTTACAGCCGAAGTGGAGCGTTCACTGCGGGTTTTAGACGGCGGCGTAATTGTCTTTGACGGTGTGGCCGGCGTGGAGCCCCAATCGGAGACCGTTTGGCGGCAATCAGAAAAATATCATGTGCCCAAAATCGGCTTTATTAATAAGATGGACAGAATGGGTGCTGACTTTTATTATGATTTGAAAACTATTTATGACCGCCTGACTCCCCGCGCCCACCCAATTCAATTGCCTCTCGGCGCCGCCGAAACTTTTAAAGGCATCATTGATCTTTTTGCCATGAAAGCCAGAATCTATTTGGATGATTTGGGTACCAAGTGGGAAGATCTGGAAATTCCAGCTGAAGAAAAAGCTCGAGCAGTTGAGTATCGGGCCAAGTTAATTGAAGCGATTGTGGAAAATGACGAGGCCTTGATGGAAAAATATTTGGCCGGCAAAGAAATTCCCCTAATTGATTTAAAGAAGGTGTTGCGCCGAGCGGTTATCGCCAATAAAATTGTGCCGATTATGTGCGGTTCGGCTTTGAAAAATAAAGGCGTCCAGTTTTTATTGGATGCTGTGGCTGAATATTTGCCTTCGCCGATTGATATTGACGCACCCATTGCTCATCACCCCGATGATTTAGCCAAAGAGATTAAGGTTGAGGTTACAGATGAAGCGCCTTTGATCGGCCTGGCTTTTAAAATTGCCACCGATCCTTTTGTCGGCAAATTGGTGTTTTATCGCGTCTATAGCGGTATTTTGAAATCCGGTTCTTACGTGGTCAATCAGACCACTGGCGATAAAGAACGAATTGGCCGTATTTTAAGAATGCATGCTAATTCCCGAGAGGAAGTCAGCGAGGTCTATTCTGGAGAAATTGCCGCTATTGTGGGTTTGAAAGGCACCACCACCGGTGATACCATTTCTGATCCCAGCGTTAAAGTTTTATTGGAGAATATTATTTTTCCGGAACCAGTTATTGATATTGCCGTTGAGCCCAAAACTAAAGCTGATCAGGAAAAAATGGGTCTGGCTTTGTCTAAACTGGCCGAAGAAGATCCGACCTTTAGAGTCAGAACCGATGAAGAAACCATGCAGACCATTCTTTCTGGCATGGGCGAATTGCATTTGGAAATTATTATTGACCGCATGAAGCGCGAATTCAAAGTTGAAGCCAATATCGGCAAACCGCAAGTGGCTTATCGGGAAACCATCAAAGGAGTAGCTGAAGCCGAGGGTAAATATATCAGGCAGTCCGGCGGGCGCGGACAATACGGCCATTGCTGGATCAGGCTTGAGCCGACGGAAAAAGGTGAGGCCGGTGTCCAAAAAGAATTTGAATTTGTTGATGCTATTAAAGGCGGCGTGGTGCCCAAGGAATTCATTAAGCCGATTGAAAAAGGCATCAGAGAAGCGATGGATAGGGGCATTGTGGCGGGCTATCCGCTGATTAATGTCAAGGCTACTCTCTATGATGGCTCTTATCATGATGTTGACTCTTCGGAAGCGGCTTTTAAAATCGCCGGTTCTTTGGCTTTCCAGGATTCGGCTAGGAAAGCCAATCCGATATTGTTGGAACCGATTATGAAAGTGGAAGTGGTGACTCCCGAACAGTTTATGGGTGAAGCTATTGGCGACTTAAATTCCAGAAGGGCGATTATCGGCCAGATGGAAGATCGAGGCGAAGGCGCTTCAGCGGTTAAAGTCATCAGCGCCGAAGTGCCACTCTCGGAAATGTTTGGCTATATGACCACTTTACGCTCATTAACTCAAGGCCGCGCTTCTTACACGATGGAATTTTTAAAATACAACGAGGTACCTAAGAATGTGGAGGAAAAGATTAAGGAAGTTAGGGGCACAACCAAAGCTCGAGTTTGATAATTTATTACAAACTTTAGTTCATCTACTATAAAAGGAGGAAAACAATGTCCAGTTGTGGTTGTGAAGGAAGTTGTCCCCTATGCCGAATCGGCGAAGTGGATAATCACCAATGTAATTGCTGTAAAGTGGAATTTTGCCAGAAATGCCACGGTCTTATAAACAATGTTAAATCGGGGAATATATTACCGTGTCAATGCGCTAAATAATGTGTCAAAACATCCGAGCCGCCTGGTTTAGCCAGCGGCTTTTTCTTTTTTAGAAAAAAAGTGAGTAAATATTATATTAAAATATTGAATTCCCGCATCAAGCCTGCCGGCTGGTACGAGTTGACAAGACAAAATGTACGTACCTTGTTCGTACAGCGTCCGTACATTTAAAATAAAAATATAAAAATCTAGAAATATAAAAATATAAAGCCAAAGGATCCCCTTCGGGAAATAAAAAAAGAGACCTAAATTTCAGGTCTCGGGATTTTGGGTCTCAATCTTGGCGATTAGCTTAGTTCTTATTTTTTCAAAATTATCACCCAGCTTTTTTGGACTGCCTTGATCCATATATTTTATGGCTGTTAATAACAAATATATTTCTGCCAGTGTCAGCTCAAGAGAAATTTTTTTAGAGGATTTACTCATGACTTTTTCTTCAAATGAGTTGATTTTCAATTTTAACTATCAGATTGCTGATGGCCGGAGCCGAGTTAAGATGGCCGACTATATCTTGGTCTAATATCGCATGTTCACTGGCTAAAGCTGCTAAAATCAACTTAACTTCTTTTAGCTCCAATTCAAGGTGTTGGGTTTTGGGGTTCATCAGCTTTCTCCAATATGAAGATAATCCTATTCGCATTATCAAAATGATCAATCGCTTGAATGGCCAATCGTCCGTCAATTTTAATATAACGGATGTTTGTTCGGAATAAACCGTTTGGGAGTCTAAAACTACTCCAATCACTCATCACTTCAATTTTTGGCGGTGCCATGGACCATTTAATCTCATCTTGGGTACTGGACAAGGTGGCTGTTGATTCTACACTTAACTGCTCATTCCGGTCTTCATTTATTATTTTAATTTTAGCCAATATGAAAGTTAAGATTAATAAACTAAGAATGATAAAGTATTTTATTGACCAATGCACGGTCTGATTATTACTCTTAGTTTCATTCATAGCTTATTCTCCTTTTATCGGGCGGCCTAAGTTTAGCTATGAAAAGTTTGAACTGATATCTGATTAGCGGCTTCTTTTAATTTCCAAAAAGATTTGGTAGCTTTTGGACCTAAAATGACTTGATCCAAAGGACCTTTCAAGTTAGCCGGCATTTGCTCTGGCAACAGGGGAAAAGGCAGATTATTTTCTTCACAATAGGCCCGGCCGACCGCTTCCACTTTAGCTAAAAAATTATTACCAAATAAAGTTGAACCAAAGTCGCCAAACTTAGATAAGAAACTGAAGTATGTTTGGTAAAGTTTATAAATTTTATAAACATCCATCATAGTTACAGTTTCAGGCATCGGCTAGCTCCTTGTTTTTTACTTCTTTGATTATTGAAAGGTACGAATATTAGCTTTGATCTTATAACTTATTAACTTTATATGTCAAGTTTGGTTAATTTCCCAAAAACTTGATAAATTACATTTTTTCCATTAGAATTAAGCCAAACCCCCCAGTGGGGTAATTAAAACTTTCTAAAAATATGGAATCCATTCAAAAAGTGATAAATTTAATTAAAAAAACCGGTGATAAAGTTGTAATTTTAGACAAAAACGATGATTTGAGTTGTGTGGTTATGACGGTAGCCGATTACGAAAAACTGGTTTTAGGTCAATCAGGCCTTCAGGGCTTGACAGAAGAAGAATTATTGGATAAAATAAACCGCGACATTGCTATTTGGCAGGACTCTCAAGAAAACGGGCATTTGCCAATAGATCAGCATGATTTTTCACAGGACTTGGCTCAAAATAGCCAATCAGCCAGGGACTCCAGTTTTGATGATACTCCTTGGCCGGCGGTTGATGAAATTGATGAAAATAATGATTTTTTGCTAAATTCAGATGATTTTAAAGAGTCGCCAATCAATGAATTATCAGAAGATGAGGATGAAGACAGGTACTATTTTGAGTCGGTGGAATAGGTGGAATAACTGTAGATAAGTGTCTTAGCCACTAAACACTTGCAAAAATTATAATTTTTGTTATAATAATTACACATTTTTAAAAATAAATAAGTTATCGAGGCCTGGGTAAAACTCCCTTGATTATAAAGGCGAGGGTCTCGAGAAGGAATCAACCAAAATGGCTGAAAATTTTGACAGAAGCAAACCGCATGTAAATGTGGGCACTATCGGTCACGTTGACCATGGTAAGACCACTTTGACGGCGGCTATTTTGCAGGTTTTAAGAGCAAGGGGTTTATCTTCCCAGGATAAGTCCGTTGACCAAATTGACGCTGCTCCTGAAGAAAGAGAGCGTGGTATTACTATTGCTACTGCTCATGTTGAGTATGAGACCGAGAAAAGGCATTATGCCCACGTTGATTGTCCGGGACATGCCGATTATATTAAAAATATGATTACCGGCGCGGCTCAAATGGACGGAGCCATTTTAGTGGTTTCAGCTACTGACGGCCCCATGCCCCAAACCAAAGAACATATCTTGCTGGCCAGACAGGTAGGCGTGCCTTATATAGTTGTCTTTATTAATAAAGTTGACCAAGTTGACGATCCATCGTTGATTGATTTGGTTGAAGAAGAAATCAGGGATTTATTGAAAAAATATGAATTTGATGGTGATAAAGCCCCGGTTATCAGGGGCTCGGCTTTAAAAGCTCTCCAAGATCCTAAAGGTTCGGAATCCGAACAGGTGATGAAGTTGATGGAGGCCTTAGACAGTTATATCCCAGTGCCGGAAAGAGCCACTGACTTGCCGTTTTTGATGCCGATTGAAGATATTTTCTCAATTGAGGGTCGGGGCACGGTGGTTACTGGCAGAATTGAAAGAGGCATTGTTAAATTAAATGAGGAAGTTGAAATCGTCGGTTTAACCGCTACCCAAAAAACAGTGGTTACCGGCATTGAAATGTTCAATAAGAATTTAGATGAAGGCCGGGCTGGCGATAATGCCGGTGTCTTACTTAGAGGTGTTAAAAAAGACGATGTGGAAAGAGGCCAGGTCTTGGCTAAGCCAGGAACTATCACTCCTCATAGCGAGTTTGAAGCCGAGGTCTATGTTTTAGCCAAAGAAGAAGGCGGCAGGCATAAGCCATTTTTCAAGGGCTATAAACCGCAATTTTATATCAGGACTACTGATGTTACCGGTGAAATTGATTTGCCGGAAGGCACGGAAATGGTCATGCCAGGCGATACTGTTAATTTGAAGATTAAATTAGGCAAGGAAGTGGCAATGGAAGAAAAGATGAAATTCGCTATCAGAGAAGGCGGCCATACTGTCGGCGCTGGCGTGGTAACTAAGATTATTAAATAAACCATTTTATAAACAGATAATCGGGGATTGGCGGCCGAGCCACCAGTCCCTGAAGTTACCCGGTGGGGTGAAACTGAAATTTAAAAACATGGTAAGCACAACTATTGCAAGCAAAGAAAAAGAAAAAGCTCATCAAAGGATTAGAATAAAGATCAAGGCCTATGATCATAAGGTTATTGACAATTCTGCCAAAAAGATCATTGAAACCTGCCTTAGAAACGGTGTGGCGATAGCTGGTCCGGTGCCATTGCCGACTGAAAAAAAGAAATATACAGTTAACCGTTCAACTTTCGTGCATAAAGACAGTCGTGAGCAGTTTGAAATGAGGATCCACAAAAGATTATTGGATATCATTGATCCTGACGCTAAGACCGTTGATGCCCTGATGAACTTGAATCTGCCAGCCGGCGTGAACATTGAGATTAAAATGTAGAACCTACGAATCTACAAATTATTTACAAATTTACAAATAAATATTTGTAAATTTGTAACCGATTTGTGGATTGGTAGAGTTTAGTAAATTACAATTAGGAACCGAAGATAGAAGTACTTTTCTGATTTTGGAGAGAGAACTCGCCAGTAGCTCAGCTGAACAAATTGCACTATACGCTACGGCGAAGCGTGTGAACAGCTAAGTGTTCTCTCTCCTCCAATTTTGGGAGGGATTAGAGTAATACTCTTTTGTACTTGGGTTAGGACCAAGCAACTGAGTTCCCCTCCCTCTCTGTTTTTTTGGAGAAAGGTCAAACCCTTAATTGGGTTGTCTGGAAAAAGACTAGATAAACCTCTGATTAGATTTCTGGAGGAAGCCAGGTCTAAAAAGAGTATCTTTCTCCTTTTATCTTCGGTTCTTAATGATAAAATCTATCCGCTGTGGCGGATAAGCAATCATTTCCATAAGTGGAAAAAGATCCCAAGTTATTAGAAGCCAACAGGGGAAAACCTCCAATCGTGGCAGTTGATTGACAAGGAAAAAAAGAGAGACAGTTTTATAACTATCTCACCAAAATATCTTAAAAATTAATAGATTTTAAGCTCAAGGTTATTGAGCGGTTAGATCTGGCTTTTTTAAGATAGCCGGATTTTTTATTTATACAAATTTATAAATCATTTACAAATTTACAAATATTTGTAGATTAGTAGCTGATTGGTGGATTGGCAGCAAAACGGATAAATTAAAACACCAGTATGAAGTTTATTTTAGGCAAAAAATTAGCTATGACTCAGATTTTTGGAGCCAATGGGCAAGCCGTTCCAGTAACGGCGGTTTTAGCCGAACCCAATATTGTTGCTCAAGTTAAAACGGCCGATAAAGATAAATACAGCGCGGTTCAGGTCGGTTTTGGAGCGGGTAAAAATCTTAATAAGCCTCAAGCCGGACATTTAAAGGGCTTGGATCATCTTAAAATAGTCAGAGAGTTCAGAATAAGTCCGGCTGAAGCCGTTAAACTAAAAAGGGGCGATAGAATTACCGTTGATGTTTTTAAAAAAGACGATAAGGTTAAAGTTGTCGGCACTTCCAAAGGGCGAGGTTACCAAGGCGTGGTTAAAAGGCATGGTTTTCATGGCAGTCCGGCTTCTCACGGCCATAAAGACCAGTTGAGAAAATCGGGCTCCATTGGCGCTACTGATCCGGCCAGGGTTTTCAAGGGTATGAGAATGGCTGGTCGAATGGGTCACGACCAGATTAGCGTTTTGGGCTTGGCGATAGTGGATATTGACCAAGAAAAGAATATCCTTTACATCAAGGGAGCAGTGCCGGGAGCTCGAAATGGCTTATTGCTTATCAGCGCTCCGGGAGAAATGAAGATTCAAGCCAGCCAGAAAACCCTGTCTGCGCAGGCAGGAATAAAACAAAAAAACACGGAGGAACAAAAACCGACAGCAGAAGCTATAGAAGAAGCCAAGTCGGAAACAGCAACTGAAATATAAATAATCCTATAAACTGCCCACTACTCACTAGCCACTACTCACTACCAACTAATTATGAAGATCCCAGTTTACAATTTAAGCGGTGATAAAATTAAGGATATTGAAATAAGCCAGAGGATTTTTGGTGTTAAGCCCAAAGTTGAAGTTGTTCACCAGGTAGTGGTGGCTCAAACAGCCAACGCCCGTCAGGTTTTGGCCCACACCTTGGATAAAAGTGAAGTCAGGGGCGGCGGCAAGAAACCCTGGAGGCAAAAAGGCACCGGTCGAGCTCGGCACGGATCAATCCGTTCCCCCTTATGGCGCGGCGGTGGCATTACTTTCGGCCCAACCAAATATCGAAATTTTTCTAAAATTATCAATAAAAAACACAAGCAGTTGGCTTTAGCCATGTGTTTATCAGATAAGATTTTGGCTAAGGCCTTGATCGTGTTGGAAAAGTTGGAATTACCCACCGGCAAAACTAAAGATTTGAAAAATTGGCTTGATAACCTTAAATCAAAAATAACCGACATTCAGAATAAGAAAAAATTTTTATTGGTGCTTGATAAAAATGATCAGAGTCTAATCAGGGCGGTAAAAAATTTGGATAAAACTGACGTTATTTTAGCTGACAGTTTGAATTGCCTGGATATTTTAAGCCACGATGCCATTTTAACTTCCGAGCCAGCTATTACCCAAATTGATAAGCATTATAAAAAAGTCAGTGTCAAAAGAAGTCGGGAATCAGAAATAAAAAATAAGAAATAAATTTGATCTGTTAAATTAGCTAAAGTTATGAGTATTTTTGATAAGTTTAAAAAATCTAAGATCGAGAGAGCCCAATCAGTCGTTTCTAAAAAAGAAACTGCTAAGGTTAAGATTGACAGGCCAGAGCCCAATATTTCAAAAACTGAAGTTGATGACCAGCCGAAAGTCAATCAATCATTTTCAGCTAAGGACTCAAAATTTCACGGTCTTTTAGTTAGACCATTGATTACTGAAAAAGCCACTAACTTAGGGCAGAAAAATCAATATGTGTTTGCCATATCAAATAAAGCCAATAAGATTCAGATAGCGCAAGCTATTGAGGCCAGGTATGGCGTCAAGCCGATTAAAGTCAATGTTTTAAATATTTCTGGTAAGGTTGTCAGGCGGGGCAGGCAGATCGGCCGGACCAAGGATTGGAGAAAGGCCGTTATCACTTTGCCGGCCGGAAAAAATATTCAGATTCATGAAGGAGTTTAATAATTTAAGAATTAATTAATTGTTTTCCGCTCAAGGCGCCGTGCCTGCCTCTGGCCTGGGATCTGCCTCTGGCCTGAAGAAATTAGAAATTTTAAAGAAATGGCAATAAAAATCTACAAACCAACTACTCCAGCCAGACGTCACACTTCAGTGTTGGCGAGTGATGATATTACTGCCAGTCAGCCGCAGAAACGGCTGGTTATTTCCGGCCAAAAAATGGCCGGCCGCAATAATCAAGGAAAAATTACTGTCAGGCATCAAGGTGGCGGCCAGAGGAAAAAAATCAGAATCATTGATTATAAGAGGGACAAGTTTGACATTCCGGCGAAAGTTGCCAGTATTGAATATGATCCCGGCCGGAATGCCCGAATAGCTCTCTTAAATTACACTGATGGTGAGAAAAGGTATATCGTGGCTCCTATTGAGTTGAAAGTTGGTGAAAAACTGATGAGTTCCAAGAAGTTGATTGAGTTTAAAGCCGGTAATGCCATGCCGCTCTTAGTTGTTCCACCAGGGATGTTTGTCTATAATGTGGAGATGATGCCGGGCAAAGGCGGACAATTAGCGCGCAGCGCCGGTAATGCCATTTATTTGATGGGCTTAGATGGCGGCCATGCTCAGCTGAAGATGCCCTCGGGGGAAATCAGATTGGTCTCTGATAAGTGTTTGGCTACTATCGGCTCAGTTAGCAACCAGGATTATAAGAATATCAGATGGGGTAGAGCTGGCCGGATGAGACATAAAGGTATTAGGCCGACAGTCCGAGGCAAAGCCATGAATCCAGTTGATCATCCTCATGGCGGCGGCGAAGGCAATAACCCTATTGGTTTGAAGAATCCTAAAACCCCCTGGGGCAAGCCGGCGCTGGGAGTTAAGACCAGAAGGAATAATCGAATATCTGATCAGATGATTATTGCCAGAAGGCATACCAAAAAGAGGCATAAGTAAAAAGCCAAATCAAGGTAAAATCAATTAATTAAAAAATAATTTTCATTTTCTAATTAAATTTTTAATTTAGCGAAGCGGTTATGTCCAGAAGTTCAAAAAAAGGTCCTTATGTCAACCAAAAACTATTGAAGAAAATGGCCAGAGTTCCCAGAGGCGAGAAAGTCGTCATTCGGACTTGGGCCAGGGAAAGCACTATTACTCCGGAAATGGTCGGCTTTACTTTTGGCGTGCACACTGGCCGCGAACATTTGCCGGTTTTAATTATTGAAAATATGGTCGGACATAAATTAGGTGAATTTGCGCCCACTAAAAAATTCGTCCGCCATGGCGGCAAAATCCAAAAAGCCATAGAGCAAGAGAAAAAATAATATGGAAATCAGAGCCAAGGCAAAATTTATCAGGATTTCTCCGAAAAAAATGAGGTTGGTTGCCAACTTGATTCGCGGCTTGGCGGTGGATCAGGCGGCTGTTCAATTGAAATTTAGCAAAAAAAATGCTGCTTGGCCGATAGCCAAATTATTAAAATCAGCTATTGCTAATGCGGAAGAAAATGAGAATTTAAAAAGGAATAATTTGTTTATTAAAGAAATCAATGTTGATGGCGGCCCGACTTTAAAGCGCTGGCTGCCGAAAGCCATGGGCCGCGCTACTCCGCTAATTAAAAGATCTTCCCATATCAGCTTGGTTTTAGCGGAAAAAGTTCCTACTGTCGGAACAGACAAAGTTAAGAAAGAAGATACCAAAGACGATCTTATTAAAATAGAAGATTTGGGAAAAATCAGCCGCCAGAACAAAACTGAGGATAAAAAAGAAGAAAAAAAACCGGCAAGCAGCGGCCGCCAAGGCGGCCCAGTCAGCCAGAAAATAGTTAATAAAATTTTTAATAGAAGAACCGGCAGTTAAAGGACTGGTAGGTTGTAGCTTTTTAGCTTTTTAGTCAATAATCAATTAAGAAGTTAAAAATACTATAACCTAATAAGCTAACTAGCTAAAAAGCTAAAACCATGGGACAGAAAGTTCATCCAAAAGCGTTTAGATTAAAAATCAATAAAACCTGGGATTCCAAGTGGTTTTCTGACCGGGATTTTTCGCAATTATTGGAACATGATATAAAAATCAGAAAATTTATTTTGAATAAATTTAAAGCAGCCGGGATTTCTCGCGTGGATATTGAAAGATCAAGCAATGGCCTTAGTCTTAATGTTCGTTGCGCTAAGCCGGGCCTTGTTATTGGCCGAGGCGGCCAAGGAGCCGAAGATCTGAAAAAAGAAATCCATAATAAGTTTATGAAAGATGCTTTTAGCCGCCAAAGAGGCATCAAGAACATAAATATTAACATTATTGAAGTGGAGAATCCCAGTTTGGATTCCTCGATCATTACCCAGCAGATTATTGCTGATTTGGAAAAAAGGATTCCTTTTAGGCGGGCTGTTAAACAAGCCATGGGACGGGCGGAAAAAGCCGGAGCCAAAGGCATTAAAGTTATTGTTTCTGGCCGGTTAAACGGAGCTGAGATTGCCAGAAGGGAAACATTTTCAACTGGCAAAGTGCCATTGCATACTCTGCGCGCCGATATAGATTATAGCCGCGATGCCGCGATGACGATTTATGGAAAAATAGGAGTTAAGGTTTGGATTTATCGCGGTGAAATATTTGCTGAAACTAATAATCAGGCCAAAGCCGAAGCGGTTAAGAGTTTTAAATAATTAGATGGTAGTGAGTAGCGAGTAGCGAGTAGAAATTTTTAAAAATAATTCTATTCACTACTCACTACTCACTACTCACTACCAACTACAAACTAATAAAGATATGTCTTTAGCGCCAAAAAAATTAAAAATGAGAAAACCACATCGTCCAGCTGTTAAAGGTATGGCGGCCAGAAGCAACGCCATTGCTTTTGGCGCGTTTGCCCTTAAAGCGACTACCGGCGGCTGGGTTAGTGCCCAACAGTTGGAGTCAGCCAGAAGAGTTATTACCAAGTTTGTCAAACGCGGCGGCAAAATTTGGATTAGAATTTTCCCGCATCGTCCAATTACCCAAAAAGGAACTCAAGCGACGATGGGCGGCGGCAAAGGCGTGCTGGAATATTATGTAGCCATAGTCAAACCCGGGACAATTATTTTTGAAATGGCTGGCATTGACGAGGCCGAAGCCAAGAAAGCCATGACTCTGGCTGGCTATAAATTGCCGGTTAGAACTAAATTTTTAGCCAAGGATTAATTATTATAAGATTTTCTATCAAGTATGGATATTAAAGAAATAAGAAACAAGCCATTATCAGAATTGAATCATCTTCTTGGCGAACTGAGAAAAAAAATGGATGATTTAAAATTCAAGGTCTATCAGAATCAGTTGAAAAATGTCAGAGAAATTAGAATCTTAAAAAAAGATATCGCTAAAATTTTAACGATTATATCCGAAAAAAATAAGGAGTAAGCTAATATTTATAGATTTATATGGCAAAAGAAAAACCAGTAATTAAAAGAAAGCTTAAAGGCGAGGTGATTTCCGATAAAATGGAGAAGACCGTTGTGGTTAGGGTTGATCGGTTTAAATTGCATCCAACTTATCAGAAAAGGTTTAAGGTTAGTAAAAAATACCAAGCCCATGATCCTAAGAATCAGTTTAAAATTGGCGATTCAGTGGAAATTATTGAATCCCGGCCACTAAGCCAGGCTAAAAGGTGGCGAGTAATTTATAAGTAATTAGATAGTAGGTTGTAGCTTTTTAGCTTGTTAGGGATTGTTTAAAATATTATAAATAAATCCTAATAAGCTAATAAGCTAACCAGCTAATAAGCTAAATATATATGGTTCAAGCCGAATCAATGTTAAAATCAGCCGATAACACTGGCGCTAAAAAATTGAAGGTTATCAGGGTTTTGGGCGGTTATAAAAAAAGGTATGCCAGCTTAGGCGATGTGGTCACGGCCAGCGTTAAGGAAGCGACTCCCCATAGCTTAGTGAAGAAAGGTGATGTTGTCCAGGCGGTTTTGGTGCGCACTAAAAAAGAAGTCAGGCGGCCAGACGGTTCTTATATTAGATTTGATGATAATGCCGCTGTTATTATTGACACTAAGAATAAGGATATGAGAGGCACTCGTATTTTCGGACCGGTAGCCAGGGAATTACGAAATTTAGGGTATCAAAAAATTATCAGTTTAGCGCCGGAAGTGCTTTAATTAGATGGTAGTGGGTAGTGAGTAGAAATTTTAAAATATTATGAAAATAAGAACAGGCGATAAAGTTAAAATATTATCAGGTAAAGATCAAGGTAAAACTGGCAAGGTTTTGCAGGTTTTCCTTAATGAAAATAAAGTGGTGGTGGAAGGCCTTAATTTAATGATTAAACATCAGCGTCCCAAAAAACAAGGAGAAAAGGGCCAAAGAATCCAGTTTCCAGCGCCGATTAATTCTTCAAAAGTCGCTCTTATTTGTCCTAAATGCGGCCAAAATTCCCGAGTGGGTTTTAAAATAACCGAATCAAGTTTGTCTGCTGAAGGCCAGGCTAAAAGCCGAAGAATTAAAAATAGGATTTGTAAAAAATGTCAAGAAGTAATTAATTAGATGGTAGTGGGTAGTGAGTAGTGGGTAGAAATTTAAAAATAATTCTACTAACTACCCACTACCACCCACCAACTAAAATATATGAAATCAATATTGTTTAAAAAATACCAGAAAGAAGCTCTGCCTCTCTTGAAAGAAAAGTTCGGCTATAAAAATAACTTAGCTGTTCCCAAAATTGAGAAGGTCAGTGTTAATATTGGAATTAATGCCAGAAGTTCAGAAAGCAATTATGCCGATAATGTTGAAGACCTGCTGGCTAAAATTACTGGTCAGAAACCGATTAAAACCAAAGCCAAAAAAGCTATTTCGGCTTTCAAGATTAGGCAAGGCCTGGTAGTCGGCGTGAAAACCACTCTCCGGGGACAAAGAATGTATGATTTCCTGGATAAGCTGGTTTTAGTAGCTCTACCCAGAATCAGAGATTTTCGTGGTTTGGATGTTAAAAGCGTCGATGGGCAAGGGAACTTGAATTTAGGTATTAAAGAACATAATGTTTTTCCGGAAATAAAATCTGATGAAGTTGAAAGAATTTATGGCTTGGAAATTTCTATTACTACTTCTGCCAAGACCTGCGAAGCAGGACTGGAATTATTCAAGGCCTTGGGCTTTCCTTTCAAAAAATAAAAGTAATATAAAAATAAAATTTATGATTATAAACGCCAATAACTTTAGATGATTAAATGAATTATTTTTATATTTTTAAGTTTTTAAGTTTTTAAATAAATATGGCAACTAAAGCGCAAATAGAGAAATCCAAGAAAACATCGAGCCAGTCGACTAGGGCTGTCAATCGTTGTTGGCGTTGCGGACGTCGGCACGGTTATATGAGGCAGTTTCATTTATGCCGGATATGTTTTCGGGAATTGGCCACCAATGGCCAGATTCCGGGAGTGACTAAATCATCTTGGTAAATAAATGAGTAGAAAGTTGTAAAGTATAAAGTTATCAAGTTCATTATTAAATTTTTCAACTTTCAACTTTTAACTTTATAACTTTTAACTAATTATCATTATATGACAGATCCAATTGCTGACATGTTAACCAGAATTAGAAATGCCTCTCTTGTTAAAAAGAAGCAGGTTTATATTCCGTTTTCCAAAATCAAGTTGGAAATTCTTAGGCTTTTGAAAGCCGAAGGATTTATTAAGGGTTTTGAAGAAATAAAGCCCGGTTCCACTGGTCAAAAATTCGGCGGTTTGGAAGTTGAATTAAAATATAATGGAGCTAACTCCGCTATTACCAGCCTTAAGAAAATTTCCAAGCCGGGCCGAAGAATTTATGCCGCCAGTGATGAACTGCCAAGGGTTTTAAACGATTTAGGTATTGCCATTATTTCTACTTCCAGCGGTGTTATGACCAATAAGAAAGCCAGAAAAATGGGATTGGGCGGAGAAATAATTTGCGAAGTCTATTAATTCAGCTTGTAGGTTGTAGCTTTTTAGGAATTAAACTAACAGCCATATAACCTAACAAGCTAATAAGCTAATCAGCTAATAAAAAAATGAGCAGAATCGGCAAGCAACAAATTAAAATTCCCAGTGGCGTTGAAGTTAAAGCCGACGATAAAGTTGTTATTGTCAAAGGGCCAAAAGGAGAATTGAAACAAATAATACATCCGTTTGTTACCATAGAAGTAAATGGCGATCTGGCTGTTATTAAAGTTAAAGATGAAAACAATAAGCAGCAAAGGGCTCTCTGGGGTCTTTTCGCTAGTTTGCTTAATAATATGATTATCGGTGTGACTCAAGGGTTTTCTAAACAGCTGGAAATTAACGGCGTGGGCTTTAAGGCGCTGGCAGCTGGTCGAAAACTGAATTTAAATGTTGGCTTTTCCCATCCAGTGGAATATAATATTCCGGAGGGGATAGAAGTGAAAACGGAAGGCAATCTTATAACCATTACCGGCATTGATAAGCAATTAGTTGGGGAAATTACTGCCCAAATTAGAAAAATTAAGAAACCGGAGCCCTATAAAGGCAAAGGCCTTAAATATGTTGGCGAAGAAATTAAGAAAAAAGCCGGTAAAACCGCTGGTAAAGAATAAATAACTCCTACTAATTTACAAATCAACTACAAATTTATAAATAATCAAAATTTAATTTGTAAATTTATAAGAGATTTGTAGGTTAGCGAGTAAATTGGCTAAGCTAAATTATCATGAAAAAATCACAGAAAATAAAAAATCAAGCCAGAATAAGAAGGCATAAGAGAGTCAAGGCCAAAATTTTTGGTACTGCTAAATATCCTCGGCTTTCAATTTATAGGAGCTTAAATCATATTTATGCCCAGTTAATTGATGACCAAAGTGGCCAAACCATTGCCAGCGTTAGTGACTTGGAAGTTAAAAAAGGCCAGACCAGAATTGAAAAAGCCACTATGATTGGCCAGTTAATTGCCCAAAAAGCTATTAATAAAAAAATCACCAAGGCTGTTTTTGATCGGGGCCGATTTAAATATCACGGCCGGGTTAAAGCCGTGGCTGATGGCGCTAGAGCCGAGGGCTTAAAAATATAATATTAGCTGGTAGTGGTAGCTTTTTAGCTTTTTAGTAAATAACCAACTAAGAAGTTAAGAAGTCCTAACCTAAAAAGCTAAGAAGTTACCAGCTAACAATCTAACAAGCTAATAAGCTAAATAAATATGTCAGGCAAAGACACTAACAAGAAAAAATTAAAAATCAGGAAAGAACAACCGGAATTTGAACAACAAATAGTTGATTTGGCTCGCGTAACTAGAGTTATGGCCGGTGGCAAAAGGATGCGTTTTCGGGCTTGCGTTGTTATTGGTGATAAAAAAGGCCAAGTCGGTGTTGGCTTAGCCAAAGGCCGGGATGTTGCTTTAGCGGTAGAAAAAGCCGTGGCTAAAGCCGAAAAAAATCTAACCAAAGTCAATCTGGTTAATGGCACTATACCCCATGAGATTTATGTTAAGGTTGGCGCCGCCAAAGTGCTTTTAAAACCAGCTCCGGCAGGCACTGGCATTATTGCCGGTGGTGCTTCCCGCCTAGTGTTGGAATTGGCCGGAGTTAAGAATGTGGTGTCTAAAATTATGGGCACTAATAATAAAATCAGTAATGTTGATGCTACCATTAAAGCCCTTAGCTCGTTGAAAAAAATCAAAGAAGAAAAAATCGATAATAAAGAAGACAAAAATATAAAAATACAAGAATAAAATAATATAAAAATATAAAATAAATTCATAGATTATAAATAAAGTATTAACCATAATAAAATTATGGCAATAATACAAAGAGATGTTTTTATTTTTTTATGTTTTTAAATTTTTAAAATTATGATTATAACTCTATCAAATTTAAAGCCAGCCAAGGGCGCTGTTAAAAAACGCCGTGATATCGGCCGAGGCGGTAAACGCGGTTCTTATTCCGGGCGAGGCCTAAAAGGACAAAAAGCCAGAAGTGGCGGCAAATCAGGCCTCAAGGCCCTTGGTTTCAAGCAAACTCTCCAAAGAATTCCTAAGCTTAGGGGTTTTAAGGGTCTCAAAGCCAAAATGGCCATTGTCAATTTGTCTGATTTGGGTAAAGTTTTTAAGAGCGGCGATCTGGTCACTTCCAGGGAATTGATTAAATCAGGCCTGATTGACTCGGCTAAAAATGGAGTCAAAATTTTAGGTAACGGCCAGTTGAAAAAAAATCTTAATGTTTTTGTTGAGGCCTATTCGGCTTCGGCCAAAGCAGCCATTGAGAAGGCCAGCGGCACAGCCGAGGTGTTTAAAAAACCAGCCATCAAGAAAAAATAAAATAAATAATTTAATCACTGCTAATTCGCCAATCGCTGGTAAATTTACAGGGCCTGGATTTTTCTAAATTATGTTAAATAAAATCGTTCAAATCTGGAAAATCAATGATTTAAGGAAAAGCATTTTATTTGTGCTGGCTATGCTGGTAATTTTTAGAATTGCCGCTCACATTCCGGTGCCCAATGTTGATGTTGGAGCGCTTAAGAATCTTTTCCAAAACAATCAATTATTGGGATTGATCAATGTTTTTTCCGGTGGCAGTATGGAAAATTTCTCCGTAGTCATGCTGGGCATTGCGCCTTATATTACCGCTTCCATTATTTTTCAGCTCCTGACCATGGTCATTCCTAAATTAGAAGAACTCTCCAAAGAAGGCGAGTATGGTCGGCAAAAAATAAATCAATGGACTAGATGGCTGACCGTGCCTTTAGCTTTTTTGCAGTCCTTCGGTATGATTACGATTTTAAGACAATCAGCAGCCGATGTTCTGCCAAACTTTACTTCTTGGCAAATGCTGGTGGCCATGGTCACTATCACTGGTGGCACTATATTTTTAATGTGGATCGGAGAACTTATTTCTGAGAAACATATCGGCAATGGAATTTCTCTTTTGATTTTTGCCGGCATTATCTCTGGCTTGCCAACCAGTGTTGGCAGCACTTTTTATACCTATGACCAGACCCAAATAGTCAATATGATTGTTTTTACCGCCATTGCCCTGATTACCATTATTAGTGTAGTGATTATCACTGAAGGCCAAAGGAATATTCCGGTCTCTTACGCTAGAAGAATTAGGGGTAATAAAGTTTATGGCGGGACTAACACTCATTTGCCTTTACGGGTTAACCAAGCTGGCGTTATTCCGATCATCTTTGCTATCGCCATTATTATGTTTCCACCGCTAATTGCTCAACTTTTTTTAAGAGTGAAAACCAGTTGGCTGGCTGCTTCAGCCCAGTGGGTGGTGCAGATTTTTCAAGACCAGCTTTTTTACGGTATCGCTTATTTTGTGATGGTCGTAGCTTTCACTTATTTTTATACGGCTGTTATTTTTCATCCTGATCAAATTGCTGAAAACTTGCAAAAACAGGGTGGCTTTGTTCCCGGCATTAGGCCAGGCAAGACCACAGCCGAATATCTGCAAAAAATTGTCACTCGCATTATTTTTACTGGCGCTTTGTTTTTAGGTATTATTGCTGTTTTGCCTTTGATCACGGCGCAGATTACCAGCACCCAATCTTTGGTGGTAGGCGGCACCAGCTTATTAATCGTTGTTTCGGTAGTGATTGAAATGGTCAGCCAAATCAACGCCCAATTATCAATGAGGGATTACGAAGAAATATAGGTAGTTTATAAAGTTTGTAAAGTTAAAAGTTTAGGACTTTTAAAAATTTACCATCGAACAGGAAAATAAAATAGCTAATGGCTTATAGTTTCTAGCTAATAGTCAATAGTTGATGAGGAAAATTGCCTTTTTAAAAGGCTTTTTTTATTTGGGAAAATAAGGTAAAATACAAGAGTTAATATTAAATAATCGCTTTAATTTTTTATGGCAAAAGACAATAAGCCGTTTGAGATTATTTTATTCGGCCCACCGGCCTCTGGCAAGGGTACCCAAGCCAAGCTATTGGCTGAGACCTTTGATATTCCCCACATTTCTACCGGCCATTTATTAAGAGAGGTGAAAGCCGATGCTAATAATCATTTAGCCAAAGAGATTGCTAATTTAATTGATAATGGCCAGCTGGTTGCTGATGACTTGGTCAATCAAATGGTGGTTGACAGAATTAAAAAAAACGACTGCCAGGCTGGCTTTATTTTGGACGGCTACCCCCGAACCGAGGAACAAGTTGAATTTTTGGAAAAAATTTCCAATATTGATTATGTCTTTTTAATTGAAATTAAAGACGAGATGATTATTGAGAGAATATCGGGCCGCCGGACTTGTAAGAATGGCCATAGCTGGCATATTAAATATTCGCCCACTAAAAAAGACGGTCTTTGCGATATTTGTGGTGAGGAACTCTATGTCCGAGACGACGATAATGAGGAAAAAGTCAAAGAACGGCTGAGAATTTATCATCAAAACCATGATCCGATTTTAAACTACTATAATCAAAAAGAAAAATTAATCATCGTCAATGGCGATCAGCACATTGAAGGCGTTTTTCAGGATTTGATTAAATATTTGGTAGATGATTTAAGGAGAAAGATGAGATAGATATAAAAATATAAATTAGATAATGATAAAACTAAAAACTAAACAAGATATAAAAATATTGCGCCGCGGTGGCCGGATTTTGTCCAAGGTTATGGACCAGCTATCAGCTGAAGTTAAACCTGGCGTTAACACCGAGCAACTGACTGATTTGGCGGAAAAGCTGATTATTAAAGCCGGTGGACGACCGAGTTTCAAGGGCTATAAAGCGGCTTGGGCCAAACAGGCCTATCCAGCGGCCTTATGCGTTTCTCTTAATAATGAAGTGGTCCATGGTTTGCCGGTACCAGCCAGAATTATTAAAAATGGCGATATTGTTAGCCTGGATTGCGGTTTGGAGTATGAAGGTTTGTTTACTGATATGGCTAGAACTATTATCGTTGGTCAGGTTAGTAGAAAATTAAAAAAATTAGTATCGGTGACTCAAGAGGCCTTAATGAAAGGCATTGGACAAATCAAGCCGGGTCATAAAATTTCTGATATCTCTCGAGCTATTCAAAAACAGGTGGAAAAAAATGGCTTTTCGGTAGTGCGCCAGTTGGTTGGTCATGGCGTGGGCTATAGCGCCCATGAAGAACCGCCAACCCCCAATTTTGTTGATAAAAACGTGCCTGATGTGGAATTAAAAGTCGGTCTGGTTTTGGCTATTGAGCCGATGGTTAATGTCGGTGGCTGGGAGGTTGAAAGTTTAGAAGACGGCTGGACGATAGTTACTCGTGATAAAAGCATTTCAGCTCATTTTGAACACACGGTGGCAGTGACGGAAAAGGGGTTTGAAATATTAACTAGATAATTTAAAAATTATGAAACTCTTAGGCCTTGATTACGGTGAAGCGAAAATCGGTTTGGCTATCGGCGACCTTGACAGCGGGGTGGCCACACCTTATGGAGTTATTAAAAATCTGGGTTGGAATAATGTTATTCACGAAATAAAAAATATTAGTGATCAAGAAGGCATAACTAAAATAATTGTTGGCGTGCCGGTTAATCCCGCCTCCCTTGAATCCGAGCAGATCAGAAAAATAGAAAATTTCATCTGGCAACTCAAAGCCAAAACCGGCTTAGAAGTTCTGGGTCAGGACGAAAGATTTTCTACCCAAGCAGCCCAAAAATTGATAGCTAAAAACCGGGCTCATGATGATGAGGTGTCAGCCATGCTGATTTTACAAAATTATTTTGACTCACCAAGTAAATAAATATTAAGGACACCAGATACAAGACACGAAAAAGATACAATAACCAATATTCAATAACTAAATATTTTAAATAGATTTTAATTATTTGAATTTGAAGTTTGGAATTTATTTGTAACTGGTATCTGGTAGCCTTATTTTATCTTTTTATGTCAACTTTTTTAACCCAAGGCATAATCTTAAAAAAGGAGGATTATCGGGATTACGACTGCAAGTTTATTATTTATACCTTAAGTCGGGGCAAGATAATTGTTTTGGCTAAAGGGTCTAAAAAAATCACTTCCAAATTAAATCCCCATTTGGATTTTTTTTCTACCTTAACGCTGATGGTGGCTAATAGTTCAGCTTTAAAGCGCTTAGCTGGCGTTCAACTACTGAAAAAATATAAACGAATCAATCAGTACTTTTCCAAAAATATTAGCGCTTTGTATTTTTTGGAAGTGGTTAATTTACTGGTTAAATATGATTTTAAGGACGATGAAGTTTATAAAATCATCGTCAGTTTTTTTTCGGCTTTGGAAGATGGCCAGAACAGCCAGGTGGATTTACTATCTTTGAATAAACATCTTTTTGAATTATTGAGCCATTTGGGCTACCGGCCTAAAATTAAAGTTAGCCGGCAAAAGCAATTAGCGATTGAATTCCACCGATTAGTGACCGAAATATCGGAAAAGGAAGTTAAGAGTTTTAATCTCCTTGCCAAAAATTTGCTTTTTAGCTAAAATGTATCCATTAAATCAACTAAATTTTAAGTTAATTTTATGAAGAGAAGGCCGATTCAGGAGGTTGCCAAAATGATAGGTCAGGCAGCTATGGTGGCCGGCTGGGTCAACAACCGCCGGGATCACGGCAAGATTATTTTCATTGACTTAAGGGACAGAAGCGGACTTTTGCAAATAGTTTTTACCCCGGAAAATCAAGAGCTTTATGAGCGAGCTAAGACCTTACGCTCGGAATTTGTGGTCAGAATTTCCGGCTCAATTAACCAACGGCCGCCAAAATTGATTAACGACAAAATTGACACTGGCCGGATAGAAATGCTGGCCAAGGACTTAGAAATTTTAAATGAAGCTAAAACTCCGCCTTTTGAATTGGCTAAGGATACTATTAGTGTTGATGAGGAACTGCGCTTGAAGTATCGCTACTTGGATTTGCGCTCTCTAAGGATGACGAAAAATTTAATCAAGCGTTCACAAGTAGCTCAATTTTTTCGCGAGTATTTGATTAAAGAAGGATTCTTAGAAGTGGAGACGCCCTATTTGACCAAGGGCACGCCGGAAGGAGCCAGGGAATTTTTGGTGCCGGCGCGCTTATGGCCGGGCCAGTTTTATGTTCTACCGCAATCGCCTCAGCAATTCAAACAATTACTGATGATAGCTGGGGTGGAAAAATATTTTCAAATTGCCCGTTGTTTTAGAGATGAGGATCAGCGGGGCGACCGCCAGGCAGAATTTACCCAATTGGATTTGGAGATGAGTTTTATTACCCAGGCAGACATTATTGAGTTAATAGAAAAAATGTTTATCAATTTGGTTGAAACTCTATATCCTCATAAGAAAATTACTCAAAAACCCTTTCCTCAAATTTCTTACCAAGAAGCCATGGACAAATATAAGACCGACAAGCCGGATATTAGAAGAGATAAAAATGATCCCAGTGAATTGGGTTTTTGCTGGCTGGTTGATAAGCCAATGTTTGCCTATTCTGCCAGCGCCAAAAAAATTGTGGCTACCCACCATCCTTTTACTAGGCCGGTTAAAAGCGATATGGAAAAATATCCTGATGAGCCGCTAAAATGGCACGCCTATTCTTATGATTTTATCTTGAATGGCTTTGAGATTGCCGGTGGCTCAATTAGAATCCATCAAAAAGAAATCCAGGAACAAGTTTTTAAAATTTTGAATTTGTCAGAAAAAGAAATCAAAGCCCGTTTTGGCCATATACTGGAGGCCTTTGAATATGGCGCGCCGCCTCATGGCGGCATTGCGCCCGGCCTTGACCGAATTATGGCGATTTTAGAAAATGAGCCTAATATTCGCGAAGTGATTGTTTTTCCTAAAACCGGCGATAATCGCGATCTAATGATGGACGCGCCAAATTTCGTGTCTAAAAAGGCCTTGAAAGACGCGCATATTGAATTAGCCAAAGGAATTGAAGCCGAAGCTGGTTTTGATACGGAAATGGCGGAATAAAATTTTTCAGGCAGATTAAGTGATCTATAAGGTCAAGCTAGAAAATAAATTTTAACTTTACAATATGGAAAAGGAACCGGCTTTTCAGTCAATTGAAGATAAATTTAGACAACAAATTGGTGAAAGATTTGATCTCTGGGTTTCTATTATTGATGAGGCAAAAGTGAGTGAAGGGACTAAGGAAAAAATCAAAGAAATATTATCAACTTTTAGAGATAAGGCCTTGGCTAATTGGTGGGCAGATATAGATGACGCTTTTTATGGAACAATTAACGCCATGTTTAATGCAATTTATGACGAAAGCAATAAAAATGAGGCCAAAGCGCTGTTTCAAAATATCAGGGATGATATGTGGATGCTATTTAGAGAGATAAGAGATTAAAATTTATTACCCTAATAAAATAATATGACATCTCTTAAGGAGGTGTTATTTTATGAATATTAGCTTATTTCCGTTTAATATTTGATGTTTTGTGATAACCAAAATATTTTGTTATAATATAACCATAATTTATGGTTATATGGCGCTCTCTAACTTGCAAAAATATATCCTCAATAAGGGTTTGGAGGGTCGGGCTAAGACAGTCATCAAGGCGGTTTTAAAAAAGTTTTATGCTGCCAAAAAGAACCAGCCCAAAGAAGAAGATCAGCTCAATATTATCACTAAAAGCGTTGAACGGCTGATTAAAAAGGGTTTAGTTAAGGGAATAGGCGTTAAAACTAAAGAAAAGTGGTTTGTTAAAGAAGTTATCTTAACTAAGAAAGGATTAAAAAAGGCCAAAGAGCTTCTGGGCCAGCAGCAGGAACTGCCTTTTATTAAGAAAATATCCGTCAAAGGCGGACCCCATGCCAGAGGCAGGCAAGGCGTCTCTGGCGGGAAAAAATAGAAACTAAAATTTATGGTTAATAATATGCCCGCCAAAGGCGGGTCCGCCCCTGGCGGAAAATTAACTTTAGATCAAGTCAAAAATAATCCGAATATTAAATGTTTTCTCAAGCAGACCGATCTTTTTTTGGATGCCATAGGTTTTACTGATCATGGCCAGCGTCATATCAATATTGTGGCAGATCGGGCCGGGACTCTGGCGCAGAAGATCGGCTTGAATAAAAACGACCAGGAACTCTCGGCTATTGCCGGTTATTGCCATGACATGGGCAATTTTTTGGGCCGGACTTATCATCATTATTGGGCGGCTTTGTTGTTTTCCCAGGTTTTTATGGAGGAAATGGACGGTTCAAGCGATTTAGCCACTATTATGCAGGCCATAGTTACCCATGATAAAAATGAAGTGAAAATAGTCAGTAAAGTTTCAGCCGTTTTGATTTTAGCCGATAAATCCGATGTTCACCGGACTCGCGTCAGAAAAAAAGACATTAAAAATATTAAATCCGATATTCACGACCGAGTCAATTATTCGGTCACCGAAAATAAATTATCAGTTGACCGAGGTAAAAGAGAAATTATTCTGCGTCTGAAAATTGATACCAATATCACTAAGCTGCTGGAATATTTTGAAATTTTCATCAATCGTATGACTTATTGCCGCTTGGCGGCCGATTATCTGGGCTATAAATTTGTTTTATATATAAATAATTTTAAACTGTCTTAAGATTTGGACAAAATCCAGACTATGAGGGTAAGGATAAAATTAATTAACTATATAAGATTGTGATAATTTATTATTCAAATCTTATTTAACAGGGTAAAATTTATGGAAGAACAAGACCATTATAGGGGACGGGGAGCACTGGACGCTTTCTTAAACCTTTTTTGTCTCATCACGCTGGCCTGGACGTCAATTGCCGCCGGCCTAATCCTTTTTCAGATTATTGATAAATTTTTAAGTCCGGAAAAACTCTACTATTACAATGAATTTTCCCAAGTCGGCTTGAAAATCGGCATTGCCTCGGCCTTGATTGTTACGCCGATATTTTTATTGGTGATAAATTTTTTACACCGCCATTATAAAAACGGCGTTTTAAGCCATCAAAGCGGCGTTTATCGCTGGCTGACTTACTTGGTTTTATTAGCTGCCGCCTTAAACATTATCGGCCGGTTGATTCAATTGATTTTCCAATTTTTAGACGGTAGTTATACTCTGGCTTCGGTTTTAAAGATTTTAGTCGTCTTACTGATTGCCAGCGGCATTTTCGGCTATTATTGGTATGATCTAAAAAGAACCGATTATAGCCAACCAAGCCAGATTTCCAAAATATTTTTGGTAGCGGTAGCAGTAATTATTATTGCTTCAATAGTCGGCGGATTTTTCCTGATTGATTCGCCGCAAATTACCAGAATGAAAAAACGCGATCAGGAAAGAGTCATGCATTTGAATAATATCCGCAGCATCATCGCTTCCGATTATATTAATGTTAAAACACTGCCAGCTGGTTTATCAGCGCCGAAGTTTTCTAGCAATATTGACCCTTCAACTAACCAACTCTATGAATATCGGGTTATTGATTCTAATAAATACGAGCTTTGTGCTACTTTTGAACTGCCGGCCGAAGATCCTAGTAAATTGGGTTATATTAGTGGTGAAAATTGGGATTATCATCAATCAGGCCGACAATGTTTTGAGCAAACTGTTTCTGGTTTAGATGCCAAACCGTTGCCACCGGAAGCTCAAATTATCAGATAATTAATTATTAACTAACTTAAATTATGCCAATTCCTAAAAAAGTCAAAAGTTATTTGGATAAGCAAGGCATTGATTATGAGGCCATCACCCATAAGACGGTTTATACCGCCTATGATGCCGCCCAAACTCTCAAGAAAGAATTAAAAGAAATTGCCAAGAACTTGTTAATTAAAGCGGACAATACTTACGCTTTAGTTATCGTGCCAGCTGACAAAAAACTCGACCTCAATAAAATCAAAAAGGCCTTAAGCGCTAAAAATGTTTCTCTTCCCAAGGAAAAAGTGATGATCAGAATTTTGAAAATCAAGCCGGGCGCTATTTCTTCTTTCGGCAAATTACACAAATTGGAGACACTAATTGACAAGGCCATGCTCAACACCCAAAAAGCCATTTTTTCCACCGGCAGTTTGACTGACAGTGTTTTTCTAAAAGTCAAGGACTTTATTCAAATGGAAGAAGCCAAATTGGCTGATATCGCTGCGGCTGGCGGTTATAAGATTCCCAAAGTCACTAAAAGCCAGATGGCTAAAGTAAAAAAGAAAGTAGCCAAGAAAAAACCCGCTAAAAAGAAAGTTGCTGTTAGAAAAAAGAAGAGGTAGAAATAATGTATCAGATAAAAATTAATCAATTTAGCGGACCCTTGGATTTGCTCTTGGCTTTAATTGAAGAGCAAAAATTGGATATTTCCCAGGTGTCTTTAGCTAAAGTGACCGACCAGTACTTGACTTATTTGGATAGTCAAATAGAAATCAGCGCTACTGAACTGGCTGATTTTTTAGTGATCGCCACCAAATTGTTAGTGATAAAATCCAAGATATTGATTCCGCAATTGGCTGATGAGGAAGAAGACAGCGCTGAGCAATTGGAAGCCCAGCTAAAAATATACAAAGATTATCTGGCGGCCTCTAAAAATATTGAGAGAATCATTAAAGGTGGCCATTTACTTTTTAGCCGTGAGCGAATCGCTTTTAATTTTGAACCCGCTTTTTCTCCGCCTAAAACCCTCCGTGCCGAGCAATTAAAAGCGCTTTATGAAGAAATATTAAAACGCCTGGATTATATTGTTAATTTGCCGCAGAAAGTGATGAAACAGACAGTCACTCTGAAAGAAAAAGTGACCAATATCAGAGAACTGATTGTTAAATTAAAAACTGTCAATTTCAAAGATATACTGGCCGAGGCCAAGAGTCGGACTGAAGTAGTAGTAAGTTTTATGGCTCTTTTAGAATTGATCAAGTCAGGGGAGATTGCTGTTAATCAGGGCAACATTTTTGATGATATTTATGTGGAACGAGCTTAAGGGATAAATTATTATTTAAATTAAAAGATTAGAAATTAATAATTTATTTTTAGGTTTTTATATTTTTAGGTTTTTATATTTTATGGTATTAAAAAATCAAATTGAAAGTTTGCTGTTTATTTCCCCTAAGCCCTTGTCGGTTAAAGATTTAACTAAGTTGATGTCGGCTGATCAAAAAGATACATTTGATGCTTTGATTGAACTGGCCAAAGAATATCAAGCCAGAGCCAGCGGTATCAAATTGCTTAAAATAGGCGATAAGTACCAATTAACCACTGCCGGTGAGGCCGCTGAAGTGGTAAAAAAGTTCATTAAAAGTGAGATCAGCGACGAGTTAACCAAACCGGCTTTGGAAACTTTGACTATTATTGCTTACCGTGGCCCGATTTCTAAGGCCGAATTGGAAATTATTCGAGGTGTTAATTGCAGCTTGATTTTGCGCAACTTATTGATGCGCGGGCTGATTGAAGCCGGCGAAGACCGGAAGAAGATGGTTGTTTTATACAATATCACTTTTGAATTTTTAAAATATTTAGGCCTGAATCAGCTGTCGGATTTGCCTGATTTTGAAAAATTAAATCGGAATAATAACTTGGATAAGTTGTTGGCTGCTAACCAAGAAAATAATAGTAAATTAGAAGAGAATTAAGTAAAATCCTCCCCTTACCAAGGGGAGGCAGAGCGAAGCGGTGGAGGGATTGCCAAAAACATCGGCCAACCACTCCAACCACTCCTTGGTAAGGAGGGGAAATTGTAATTTAATTTTTAAACTATGTTCGAACTCCTTGTTAACTTAATACTAACCAGTTTATTCTTACAAGCGCAAGCCCAAGAGCAGCTGACGGTTAAAGGTCTCACCTCCATTGAATATCGCTTACCTCAAGCCGAGATCAAAAAATTACAGCAAACAGCTCCCCAGAAATATAATAATAGCGGCAGTTTAGGTGTGGCTGTTTCTGCTCAAAGTGTTTTAGTGGCTGATGAAAAAACCGGCAAAGTGCTTTATGAGAAAAATTCTCAAGAAATTCGAACCATAGCCAGTTTAACCAAGCTGATGACCGCTTTGGTTTTTTTAGACCATAATCCCGGCTGGTCAAGTGAAATTAAGATATTAGAAGCCGATTACCACGATGGCGGCATCAGCTATTTAATAGCTGGCGAGTTGGTCAGTGTGCGCGATCTTTTTTATGCTTCGCTGGTTTCTTCTTCCAATGAGGCGACAGCGGCCTTAGCTCGTTCAACCGGCTTAAATAATGCTGATTTTGTGAAAGCCATGAATAGGAAAGCTGAACAATTAGGCCTAGTTAGCACTTTTTTTGCCGATGTCACCGGCTTAAGCAATGACAATAAGTCAACAGCCGCCGACTTGGCTATTATGTCCCAAGTGGCTTTTTTAAACAGCGATATTAATCAAGCGGCCAGCTTGGAAACTTATGATTTAAATATTATCAATAAGGGTTTAATCAGAAATATCAAAAGTACCGATAAGATACTTAATCAGGCCTTTGGGTTGGCTGATAAGATTTATCAAGTGGAGGCTGGTAAAACTGGTTATTTGGAAGCGGCCGGCTATAATTTCGCCAGCCGAGTTAGCGATAATTCCGACCGCAAGATTTTAGTCGTAGTTTTAGGCAGTGAAACCGCTCTTAGCCGCTTTGCCGATACTAAAAGCTTGGCTTATTGGGTTTTTAATAATTATCAGTGGTAAAATTTATGCCCCAACCGATCTTGATAGCCAATTGGAAAATGAATCTTTCTTTAAAAGAGCTAGAGAATTTAGCTAATGATTTTAAAAAAGAACTGGGCGGAATTCAAGATAAAGATATAATCATTTGTCCTTCAACCGTCAGCTTGATTACCATGGCCGGTCTTATTGGAGACAGTTATCTGCAATTAGGCGCTCAGAATGTTTTTTGGCAAGATTCGGGCGCTTATACCGGTGAAACCTCGCCGATGATTCTGAAAGAAATCGGTTGCCGATATGTGATAGTCGGCCATAGCGAAAGGCGCCAGTATTTGAACGAAACCGATGAGATGGTTAATAAAAAAGTTCAGGCCTGTTTGGCCAATAATCTGATGCCGATTTTGTGTATCGGTGAAACCCGTGAGACCAGGCAAGAGGGTCAGACCGATAATGTTTTGCACCGCCAGTTAATCAGTGGTTTAGATAGTGTCAATTTAATTGACCAAGAGCAATTAATAATCGCTTATGAGCCAACTTGGGCAATTGGTTCGGGGCTGATAGCCGATCCCGAAGAAGTTGAGCGAGTTTTCGCCTTAATCAGGCAAACGCTGGTTAATCTTTATCCATTGACAATTGTCAATAATAATGTCAGGATAATTTATGGCGGCAGTGTTGATGCCAGTAACATTGCCGGATTTTCCGAGATTGAGCTATTAGCTGGCTTTTTAGTCGGCGGCGCCAGCTTGGAAGTCGGTAAGTTTAAAGAAATCGTTAAATTTTTATGATTTTATTTATTTTTATAACATCACTGCTAATAGCGGTTTTAGGTTTAATCGGCCTGGGTTATATGATTTTTAAAAAGATTCCCGATTTGAAGAATTTAAACGTTGAATCCCTGATTGAGGAAAAGCAAGGTAAAACCAAGGCCGATATATTGGAGGCCAAGTTTCTTCGCTTCAGCAGTAGATTGAGAGCTAAAATAAATAAAACCATGACACCGCAGAAAGGATTTTTGGCTAAGAAAATTAAGAAAATTAAAGCCAGAGTGACCGAAATTGAAGAGCAGTATGAAAATAGCCAAGGCCAGAAAATTGAGCCCCCAACAATTCCCGAGCTGCTAATGGAAGCTAAAAAATTAATCAATGAAGAAGAGTTTGTTGGAGCTGAGAGATTTTTAATTGAAATCATCGCCAGGGATAATAAGAATATCCAGGCCTATGAAAAGCTGGGTGATTTGTATTTTAAAATGAGAAGCTACGAGCAAGCCGAGGAAATTTATAAGTATTTGCTTAAACTGAAAATTGTCGGTGATAGCAGCCAGCACACTATCAGGAGAAATAAAATGGAGGAACTGGAAGCTGATACTTTGTCCCAACTTGATGTTGACCATAAAATTTCTGTTTATTATGAAGAATTGGGGCAGGTCTATGAAGTTATGGGCAAAGACCATAAAGCGCTTGACGCTTATCTTAAGGCCACCTCCATTGATCCTAATAATCCTAAATATTTAGATAAATTGTTGGAAATAAGCCTTAAAATTAAAGATCGTGACTTAGCCAAAGATGCTTTAAATAATTTAAGAAAAATCAATCCCGACAATGCTAAATTGCCGGTTTGGCAGGAAGCCATTGAAAAATTGTAAAAAAGCTGTTAATATATCAGGACTTTGGGTAATAGAAAAATAAAAGAAGAATGTAGCCATTAAAATTTTTATAGTTGTTATTAATTAATAGTTAATTTATTTTGTTAATAGTTAACTGTTAATTGTTAATAGTTATTATTCTGCCGTTGTAGCTCAGTTGGTAGAGCGCATCCATGGTAAGGATGAGGTCTCCAGTTCAATCCTGGACAACGGCTCCAATTAACAATTAACAATTGACTTTTAACAATTAACAGGAGGGATGGATACATTTAGATTTTTTCAGTTTCAAGTTTATAAAGATGCTAAGAGTTTATATCAAGAAATATTAATAGTATCTGAAAAAATCAAAAGTAATAATTCATTAAAAGATCAAGTTAACAGATCAGCCTTATCTATTATTTTAAATATCGCTGAAGGTTCAGCTAAAAAATCAGATAAAGATTTTGCCAGATATTTACAAATATCTTTAGGATCAGCTAATGAGCTGGTAGCCTGTTTAAATTTAATGTATAATATGGGTTATTTAAATAAAGAGTTATATATTAAACTTTTTAAATTAGCTGAATTAGTTGCTAAACAATTAGGCGGTTTTATAAAAAAGTTGAATAATGTTAATAGTTAAGTGTTAATTGTCAATAGTTATTAAGGGTCGGTACCAAAGTGGTCAAATGGGGGAGACTGTAAATCTCTTGGCTATGCCTTCGAAGGTTCGAATCCTTCCCGGCCCACCAGTTTTTGACTAATAACTAATCAAGTGTTAAGTTGTCTGAAACTATAAAGGAGGCAGGAAATGAGAGTAGATAATAATAGGTTTGTATTTTCTAAGGTTGGTCGTTATGGTAAGAGATTTCATATTTTTTCTGGTGGTTGGCTGGCTAGATCGTTTTGTGGACGCGGACCAGCTAAAGCCCAAAATAATAAAATATCCAATGAAGAAATTTGCGCAACTTGTAAAAAAATGTATCAGGAAATTTCTCATTCGGCTTTAGCCCAGATGTTTTTAGGATTTTAATCAAACCAAGAAGGGAGGAAAAATATGAATAGTTCTTTGACTGCCATAGACAGAGTTAAGTTAATGATTATTGCTGTTGATGATTTTACCGATGACGAGATTTGGCAAAATTTTTTAGATTTTGAAATTTCTGATGAGGATGAGATTAATGAACTTAGTGATTGTTTGGACAAACATCGGCCAGTTTTAAGTGCCAAAATGGCAAAAATTTTGAAACATAAGTTTCAGCAGGGACATTAATCCCTGTTTTTTTATTTTAGTTCAATGAAAATGTCAGAATAAATAATAATTGAAATAACTTAATTTATCCCCATTTTATTTTTAAGCTGTGTTTGTGTTATAATATAGACAATCATTTAACAAATTTTTCTTTAAAAAAATTAAATACACATAAAATAATTTATAAAAACTATTTTTAAACACTAAATTACCCATGCCGCAATATTTTCTATTAAATTTAGGCAAATAATTTAATATCGTGATTAATTTAAAGGGCTTAATTCAACAAAGAACTCTTGTCTTAAGCAGTTTTGTGGTCCTTTTAATTTTCAGTTTAAATATTGGATCATTGGTGTCTATTAACCAAGTTCAAGCAGCTACCGGCGTACCTAAAATTTTAAATCATCAAGGCCGTCTTTTAGATTCTAATGGCAATTTACTCGGTGGATCAGGCACAAATTATTGTTTTCGTTTTGCTTTTTGGGATGCGTCTACTGGCGGTGATAGAAACGGCCATCAAATCTGGCCAGCCAATTATGCGACCTCATCAATTATGAAGGTTAGTGTTGTCAATGGGGTCTTTAGCGTGGGCATTGGCGATACCTCACTTGAGGCTGGCGGTGATACGCTCGATTTTAATTTCCAAGATAATGATACGGTTTATTTGAATGTTGAAGTAGCCAATTCAGTTAGCACATTATGCACGGGGTTAAGTGATAGTGATTTTGAAACTTTAGATCCTCGCCAGCGTATTTTTTCCTCTGGCTACAGCATTAATGCTAATTCGGTTGTTGGCTCGGTGACCAGTACTGATTCGTTTTATGTTAATGGCACCTCTTTATTTACTGGCGCTACCGCTTCTTCTACTGGCTTAGTTATAGGTGGAGATGCCGTTTTATTCCGTTCCAGCGCTAACACCTTGAATTTACAGGTATCAACTACTACTTCCGGTGGTAGTTTAACTTTAGATACAAGTGTTTTAGTGGTTAATACCAATGAAAACCGAGTGGGTATTGGCACTGCTAATCCCCAACAAACTTTGGATGTTTCAGGTAATGTTTTGATTACCGGTAATGCTACAACTACTGGTTATTTGCTTATTGGCACCGCTCCAGCCGGCTCCACTTACGCCAACGGTGATGTCAATATTGGCAATAATTTGGTAGTAGGCGGTTCTATTACTTTGGGCGGTGAGACGAAATCTGTCTGGCCAACTAGCGGCGGCGCTGCTGGTTCGTGGTGGGCGACTAGTTCCGAATCAACTTTAGCTTATCCTGGTAGTAATTTAAGAACTGGTTATGGCCTAATCATTGGTGGCACAGCTACCACCTCGGATAATACGCGGTTTGAAGTAGCCGGCAACGCTAAAATTTCCGGCAACGCCACCACCACCGGCTATCTGGTCTTGGGCACCACTAATCCCAATAGTAATTTAGCGGCTGGCACTATGTGGGCTACTTATACCACCTCTTCCCAAGCCACTTCCACCTTTGGTTATTATGCCAATCATTTGAAAGTTGCCACCACCACCGAAGCTGAGAATCGAGAATTGATTGTCGGCGGCGATAGCTATTTTGCCGGCTTAGTCTATATCCAGGGCAGCGCTACCACTTCTGATTCATTATTTGCTAATGGCTATGCTTCTTCTACTTTAGGTCTCTTTACTCAAGGTAATCTGCATCTTGGCGGCACCGCAACTTTTGACGGCTTGCTGTCAGGCACTGGTTGGACGACGTCTAATCAGAACTTCTGGAACACTACTTCCACCTGGGCTGGCTCGGAGAGCGAATTCAGTAAATACTTGAACGCCACCACCACTTTGGATTTGACTAATCTCATCGCTGTCCAAGCCACCACCACCAACTTCTACACCACTGGTCTGGGTGTTAACAGTGAATACTTTACTGATCTGACTGGTGCGGGTTTGACTCTCTCGGGCGGCGCTCTGACGGTGGCCACTCTGGGTTCTAGTGGCGCTTGGTACGCCTTTGACGCTACCGCTTTAAGTCCCACCTCCACCCGCGGCATCTTGGTTAACACGGCTTCTTCCACCATCACTAACTTAGTGGTTAATACCGCTACCACTTCTAATTGGTTGAACATTGGCACCTATG
>MHIM01000007.1 GCA_001817505.1 Candidatus Buchananbacteria bacterium RIFCSPLOWO2_01_FULL_39_33
GGATTAGTAAAAACCGCCAAAAGCCCTAAAATAATAAATATTGAGCCGATAACTATTAAAATGAATTTTAAATAATTGGGAGATTTTTTAGTTTTAGGCATTTAATTTAATTGGTAGTTTGTAGCAAGTAGTTAGTAGTTTTTTCTGTTGTCATTGCGAGCGATAGCGAAGCAATCTCATTTTTATTGTAAAGAAATAAAAAAACACGGGATTGCTTCACTTCACTTCGTTTCGTTTACAATGACAATTGTAGGACAGTGCCCACTTGTTTTTAGGAGAACTACTTATAATAATGGTTTTATAAATTAATCCGGTAAGCCCGATTATTATTCTTATCGGTGAATAAAAGATAATTCAAATCCTCGTTGACAATTATTTCTCCGATGGTGTGATTGCCTTCGGGCACGGCCACCAAGGTCTTAGCGCCGGTATTTAAATCCACTTTATAAATCTGGTCAGCGATATTCTGGGCTGAAGAATCATTTAAGCCGGCGCCAAAAGGCAGAGTGGTTGGCACGGCGCAATAAACTTTACTATTGGAAGAAAAAGCGCATTTATCGGCCCAGGTGGCCAGACCCAAGCTTTTCCGGTTGTTGCCAATGGAATCCGATTGGGCATCGGCAATCCAAAGTTCCGGCTTATAATCGCTGCGGCTACTATAAACGCTGTGAAGCAGCTTATCGCCAGTCGGCGACCACTGACCCCGAAAGTCCCGGCCCTCCACCATCATCAATTTAAAATTCTCATTATTCAAGCCGACAAAATAAATCTCTGACCGGCTTAAATCCTTGATTTGGGTGAAAGTGGCCACCATCTGATTGTTGGGCGACCAATTAACATCAAATTTGTCGCCTTGGTCGTCAATCCTTTCCAGGACCTTGGACTGCGAGCCATCGATTTTGGCCACAGCCAAGAAACGGTTTTCCGGATCCAGGGCATTGCTTTTAAAAGCGATTTGTTGGTCGGTCGGGGAGAAAGAAAAATCATACCAATGTTTGGGTAAGGTCAATTGCTTGCCGGTTTTGAAATTATAAACGATGTTGGAACCATCAGGATACTCCAGTATGGCCTGGTCCCGGTTTTGAGACCAAGTTACCTGACTGACATTATTAAAAACTTCGTCGCTGATGACTTCAATGGCTCCACTGGCCAGCAACCGGTAAAATTTACCGTCTGAAGGATTGTAATAAAGCAACTGGCCATCCTTACCAGCCACAGCAAACAAAGTCGGCGTATTGGTTAGACGGGCGGCTTGAGTCAGTCCGCCTTGGGCGGTAGAAGACAGTTGACCGGCTACTGGTCTGGTTATTAACGCATTAATATTGCCATTTATCATTGGCAAGCCAAGATTGGCGTTAACGGCATAGAGCCGGCCATTGATATTGATGGTAGCCGGCAATTGCCCGGCTGGCTGGTTGACATTGGTCACTACCGGTCCAATTGGAGCAAAAAACGGTCTGAAAAAGAAATAATAAAGAAAGAAACCGAATAAAAATACCGCCCCAAAAAATAGAGCTATGATTCCCAATTTTTTCCAGTCCAAATTCATATGTTTAAATTATTTTATGCCAAAACATCTTTTTTCCGCCTCCGAAAGCGCTGTTTCGCCGCCAGGCAAAGCGCCGGATGCCCAAACATTGAAAAGATTCCAAGTGCCGCAAGAAACGATTTTATAGATCAAAACGACAAAGGTGATTATTATTGACAGCACAATAATGTTAATAACCATGAGAATCATTATTTCCGTCCATTTGGCTAAATCCTTGCTGGGGATCCATTTGCCGATTAAATAATCATCGCCGAATTGGCAAACATATTGCGGCAATAATATTGAACAAACCAAGAAAACATTTAAACCCAGCAAAGACAAGAGCGTCCAATCCAGCCAAACCGAACCCCAAAGAACAGTTAAGAGCCATTGTGTGCCAGCTTGAGTGGTGGCCCCAGCAATTTCTTCACTTGCTCCAACCAGGTCGCCAGCTGACGCCTTACTGGCCATATTTTTTATTCTGGCCAATTCTTGAGCAGTACCGGCACCGGTTTTTTCTTGGTTGGCAGAAGTTCTTGATTTAGAACCAGTTTCCATCGGAACAGCAGTTTCTTGCTTACTAGCCTGATATTTTAGCCGACCAAGAGTTAATTCCGGCGAAGTAGAATCAGAAAAATTATTTACTGCCGGACTAGATGGTGCCGGAGTACCCAAAGGCAGAGTATCTAATTGGTGGGCTAAATTATCGGACATAATAACCAATGAATTTGACTGCGGTTTAAAGACCGCAGTACCTGCCTGCCGGCAGGCAGGTCTGGGCAAATTCAGAATGACTGGTAGAGACGGGGCATGCCCCGTCTCTACCGCCGACAATATTTTTTCTCACACTGGCCTTCATCCCCTGGCTTAAAAGCCAGGGGTATTCGGCCAGCAACATTATAAAACAAAAATCAATAAATAAAACCAGAATTAATAAACATTTTTACTTGTCATTTTAGCTTGTCTGCCAGTAGCTAGGATTGCCCCGACATCCAGTCATAATTTTAAAAATATTCTGGATCCCACATCAAGTGCGGGATGACAAGGTGTTTTTTTGTTTTCTTGATTTTTTGTTTTCTTGTTATTGGTATTATTATACCATCTTTGAACACAAAAAACCAAAGGCCGCAGCTATAGACATTATTCCAAATGTTGAGAAAAATTCAGGCCTTTTAATTTAGCTGATAATTCCGGAAAGTCATTTATATTATAATTATTGATAAAAAAATCAGCAGCTTCTTGAGCCGATTTGGCTAAAACCAAGTCATCTAAAGTAGCGATTTTTAAATTAGAAAAGCCGGATTGCTGATAGCCATAAATTTGGCCGGCACCGCGATATTTCAAGTCCTTTTGGGCTAATTCAAAACCATCATTACATTCAACCAAGGCCTTTAAACGTAAAAGGGTCTTTTCCTCCTGGCTGTCAGTAAATAAAAAACAATATGACTGGTGGCTGTTGCGACCGACCCGCCCCCGGAATTGGTGGAGTTGGGCCAAGCCGAACCTGTCAGCTCCTTCAATCATCATAACGGTAGCGTTTTTAACATCCACCCCAACTTCAACCACCGAGGTTGAGACCAATATTTTCGTTCGGCCGCTAAGAAAATCAGCCATGGCCTGTTCTTTTTGGGCCGGCTTGAGTTTACCGTGCAGAAGCCCGATAGCTAAATCAAGAAAAATTTCCTTGTCTAATTTCTCAAATTCTTCAGTGGCCGATTTAAAGCCAAAATTATCCGACGGGTCTATCAAGGGACAAACCACAAAAACCTGCCGGCCGGCTTTAACCTGTTCTTTAATAAACTGATAAGCTTCTAATCTTTTAGCCGGCGCCACAACTCTGGTAATTATTTTTTTTCGACCTAAAGGCATTTGCCTGATAATGGATAAAGCCAAATCTCCGTAGACAGTCAAAGCCAGCGACCGAGGTATCGGCGTGGCTGAAAGCGATAAAAAGTGCGGCCTTTTTGAGCTCACTTGTCCAGACCAGCTTTTCTTCTTTAATTCCTCCCTTTGCAAGACGCCAAAACGGTGCTGTTCATCAACTATAACCAATGCCAAGTTATTAAAAGCGATGTCTTTTTGAATCAAAGTGTGAGTGCCAATTATCAAGTCAATTTCTCCCTTTTGGCATTGTTTTAAAAATTCTTTTTTGGCAACAGCTCTATCGCCGATTATTCTCTGACTTCTGGTAAATAGACCCAGTTTAATTGACTTGCCTAAAACCTTGGAAAGTGTGGCAAAATGCTGGTTGGCTAAAATCTCGGTTGGCGCTAAGAAAGCCGTTGACAGGCCATTTAAGGAAACATTGTAAGCGGCAATGGCTGCCACCAAGGTTTTGCCGGAACCGACATCGCCTTCCACCAGCCGGTTCATTGGGGAACCGCTTTTCAGATCGGTGATTATTTCCCAAGCGGCTTTCCTTTGGTCATCGGTCAGCTTAAAACCCAATTCAGCAACAAATTCTTTGGTCTCATCTTCAAAAAATTTTATCCGATAGGACTTATGACTAGCCAAGTCCCTTTTCAATAATTTGGACCAGAGCTGAATGATAAACAGCTCGTCAAAAGCTAACCTGTTCCTGGCTTTGTCAATCTCATTTTTATTGGCCGGAAAATGAATTTTTTTTAGCGCCTGGGCTAGAGATATTAAATGTTTTTCTTTCAGTATTGGAAGTGGGAGATAATCATCAATTTTATCAGCCAAAGTAATGGTATTTTTTATCAAAAATCTCAACTGCTTCTGGGTTAAGCCCTCGGTCAGGGAATAAATGGGAACTAACCGGGCAGTGTGAGTGCTGTTTGAGCCGGCCTTTTCGTATTCCGGCGAATTCAAATAAACATTAAAGAGATCACCGGCCACTTTGCCAGCCAAGCTAATAATATCGCCGGCTTGCAGATTCTTGGCAATCCAGGGCTGATTAAACCAGATGACCTTGACCGAGCCGGTTTTATCGGCCACCAGGCCTTCAATTAAAACCATTTTTTTTCTAAAGCTGCGGCGGCTGGCTATTAACTCCAGCCGACCGACTACGGTCGTAGTCATTCCCGGTTGGAGTTTAGCAATGGGAGTAATATTGGAAAAATCCTCATAACGAAAAGGATAATAAAAAATGAGATCCTTAGCGGTCTCAATTCCTAATTTTTTCAACTTTGAATAAGTGGCTCCACCCACTTTATTAAGCTGATTGACTTTAGTATCCAAACCGATCATTGGCCTGAAAATATTAATCTCCCGGCATTATTTCGTGACTAGCAGGAGTTGAACCTGCGACCTTCAGCTCCGCAAGCTGACGCTCTATCCAGCTGAGCTATAGCCACACGATTTTATATCCTCAACCAGCGGCGGAGGCGTTCAGACAGCGGTTCGGCTTCCCGCTCCAAATCTTCTGACAAAAACTGCAATAAAAATTCTCTAATGCTGACTGCATCCAGACCCGCTAAATCAATAACCAGCCGGCCCCGCAATGGGTTCTTAAAATCCAAATATAAATTTTTAAGGCCCTGATCTTGATAGATGATAAAAAAATTATCAATGTCTTTATAGAAAAAAAAGTTTTGACCATGTTTTAGGCCATCGGGAGTGATAACACAATCCACTAATTGCGGCTCCCTGAACTCATACATGACCACCACCAAATAAAATAAAACTAAAAAAACGGCAAAAAGATAATTTAAGGTGTAAATCGACCAACCAACCATAATAGTCAAAACCGCCAAAGAAATCACATACCACCAAATATTCTTCTTATACTTGACATACTCGTGGCACTGCCAGGAGAAAATAACTTCGCTTAATTGTTGATTGGTTGCTGGCATATTTTCTATAAAAATTATTGGTCTAAATTATATATTGGCATTTTTTAACTGTTTCCAATATTCTGGATCATTAATTCTATTATTTAATATTACCTGGTTGTTTTTTTTGATTTCATTGCTATTTTTCAAGATATATTCATTTTTATTTTTTTGAAAAATAATTTCAAAAATATCGTCTTTAGCAAAAAGTGATTTTTTGTTCTTGCCTACTTTCTCTTCTATTATCGGCAAAAAATCTTTATTTATTTCATAACCGATTGAATTTCTGCCTAATTCTCGCGCTACTTTTGAAGTTGTTCCGCTCCCTAAAAACGGATCAAGAATATTTTCTCCAACAAAGCTAAACATTTTGATTAAACGCCGTGGCAATTCTTCCGGAAACATTGCAATATGGCCGCCTTTCTGTTTTTCGCCGGCAAAATTCCAATGTCCCGTAAAATATTTACGCCACTCCTCATTGGATAATTTTGATTTTTCTTTAATCGCTAGTGAAACATTATTTATCTCTTTCCCTAATTTTTTAAATAAAAGAATAAATTCATAATCAATGGCAATATGACCGTTGCGAGGATAGGGATATGAACCCATAACCGAGGCGCCGCCGCTTGTATTCATGGTGGTCATTTTTTGCCAAATAACAGCACCCATGTAATCAAAACCGATTGATTCACAAAATTTTATAATCTCTGTTCTAATAGGAATTATTTTATATCTGCCATAAGTGATGGCTCTGGCAAATTGATCGCCGATATTAACACATAATCGGCAACCGGAATTTAAAACTCTATATGATTCTGACCAAACTTCATTCAATTTATTGATATAATCCTCATAACTATCATTAAAGCCAATTTGGTTTTTATCACCATAGTCCTTTATTTGCCAATAAGGGGGGGAAGTAACCACAAGATGGACCGATTCATTATCAATTTCGGCCATATTTCTTGAATCCCCAATAATAATTTGGTGTTTGGTAGACATAATTAATCTAATAATTCACTGGCGTCAATATTTAATCCGCTTTTTATTTTATCATAATAAATAATTTTAGCATCAATATTTTCTCTTAAAGAATTTTTTGTCTTGTAAGTAATTGGTTTGATAGAAACAGCAACACCACCGATAAAACCGTCTATTCCTTTTGATTCTTCTTGTGGGCTAGATAATCTATAATTTTCTTTTTTAATATTTGCCACTTTCTTCAAGATAGCTTCCTGAAATCTTAAACCAACAAAAGTTTTCTCCAATACTAAATCTTCAACCCATTTTTTGATTATTGTTTTGTCTATTTTCTGTATAGCCTCTTTTAAATTCTCAACCATTTCATTGATTTTTTTAGAAGCATTTTTAATAGCTTGAGGATGTTTTGCTAAATACCAATTTTTCCAACCCTCATAAGTTTTTTCAGGACATTCTTGTATTAATTCAGAAAGTTGGCCAATCACCTTTGGTCTTGTGCCTTGAGAATTTTGATTTGCTAAATTTAAAATTTGAGTTGTATAACGAGGAAATTCCTTGATTTCACCAATCAATTCTTGTATTAATTCTTCATTTTTTATTTTTATTTTGATAAACATAGATTTCAGAAACTAAAATGTAAAAATTGGCGGAGAAGGAGGGATTCGAACCCTCGATACGCTTAAAAAACGTATAACAGGTTAGCAACCTGCCGCTTTCAACCACTCAGCCACCTCTCCATTAAATAAACTGCGACAATTGGCGGAGAGGGTGGGATTCCTTTCGCTCCGACTCAAGTCGGGGCGCTGCGCGCTCTCGCGCCCTTCGAATCTCCCCCGCGAGCCAAGCAATTGGCTCGCTCCTCTCCTCACTCACTTCGCTTATTCGGAGAGGGTGAGATTCGAACTCACGGTCCCCGTGAAGGGACTTCAGTTTTCAAGACTGACGCATTCGACCGCTCTGCCACCTCTCCTTAATTATCTTTCTACCCTGACCGGTTTTTAGAAACAACTCTCTTCTTCTAGCTTCTGAATAATTATTATAATATTCCTCAAATATTAGTAGCCACGGTCTACCAAACTTAGTGGATTTAGTTTTTCCAGAATTATGGGAATTTAAACGTTTCTGACTATTATCTTCTCGACTGGAACCGATATAAAATTTACCAATTGAATTACTATATATTACATAAATACAGGACATATGTTATACTTGTTAGTTTTTCCGCCGAAGACGGACCCGCCTCTGGCGGGCAAGACTGACGCATTCGACCGCTCTGCCACCTCTCCTTATTCCAAGATGACTAAGGCAGTTTAGCATAAAAAAAGTATTTTGTAAATCCTATTAAAAAACAATGGGAACAAAAAAATAACGTCTATTTGTATTTTATTATAACATAATCAAGCTACCACTTAAAAATAGACCAGGGACTATCACTATTGCCCCTTGATCAAGACCAGTCCCCAGACATTTTGGTAGCCGTTGGCTTTAAGTTCTTTAGCGCCGGCCTCTAAAGTAGAGCCGGTAGTGTAGACATCATCAACTAAAATAATAGTCCGGTCATGGTCGCCGGAATTATTCTGATTTATTTTAAAACTGCCAGTTATATTTACCCGTCTTTTATCGGCGCTTAGACCAACTTGGGGATGATGATATTTTATTTTTTCAAGCAATGAATTATTAATTTCATTGCCTTTTATTTTGTTAATAACCTCGCAAATTATTTGCGACTGATTGAAACCACGCTCTAAAAATTTTCTCCGATGAAGTGGAATCGGCGCTAAAACATAAGAATCCCTCCAAAAGAGATTCCTCCTAAGATACTCTGCTATCTTCGGCTCCAAACCTTTAAGCAAATCAACGATGAAATCGTATTTGGCCAGATTGATTAGCTGCTTGGTCAACCGATTGTTTTCCAGCATAACTAATAATCCATCCAAAAAAGATGACGGCCGGCAATAACCGCAAACCGAACCATTTTTATTCTCCTGGCCGCAGATCGGGCAATGATAATAGCTATAAATTTTTATTTTGGCCAGGCAGTCAGCGCAAAGCCACTCGCCTGCCCGGTGGCAGCTCAGGCATTTAATGGGAAATAAAATATCCCAAATGATTTGGCTTATTTTACTGCCACTCGGCTTCATCTATCTGCCATTGTTCACCAACTTTAATACTTGTTAGGTGAAGCCGGTTATATTCGGTCACCGGCTGGGATCGATCGCCGCTGAATTTGGTCAATTGGAGCGATATTTCAATCAGGGCTTTATCATCCTTGGAATATACCAGCTGGCTATTTAAGGCCTTAGCGGCGGCGGCCTCATAGCCAAGAGAGCCAAGGGTGGAAGCGGCTATTAAATCGTCAATGAACGATTGCATTTTAGGAGTAGAAATCAGCTTTAAGTCCTTTAAGTTCTTAAAATTGGCATCGCTGGAATAACTGGCAAATCTCTCGGCGTAAGCCAGAGCGAATTGCTCCAGGCCCAGAGGATAATTTTGTTCATTGGCCACTCTTTGGGGACTGGGCGGCGGCAATTGCTTAATTTGATTGGCTAGTGGCGGCAGTTTTTCTTCGGTCTTAACTACTTCAGCCGGCTGCCGGTTAAGGGGACTAAAAAAAACAAATAAACTAACCAGGGTCAGCAAAACAATAACCGCCAAAGAAATTATAATTATTTTTTTTCTATCCATATTATTTAGCTTTTCACCTGCCTGCCATGCCTACAGCAGACAAGCCGGCCGGCAGGACTATTAGCTTTTTAGAATTTATTTAATATTGTCTTTCTAAATAAGACCTCATCAGCTAAAAAGCGACAACTTAATACTATTGTTCTCTCTGCAGCGATTCGGCGAATTCTTTCTTGGCTTGTTCAATTTCCAATAATTGGCGCGGATCAGAAGTAATCAGCTGGTCCTCGGAATAAGAAGCGACGACTTTGATAGCCGCGTGCTTGGCGCCGGCAAAAAATATGCCCTCGCCTACACCAGATTCCAAAAGCAGATATTTTTCACCCTCGGTCAGTAAAAATGTTTTCTGGACTAAATCAATGGCCGCTGGCGATTGCTTCATCAAAAGCTGGAGCGAAGAATTATTGACAATGGCCTGGCCGTAAGGAGAAATCAGAAAATCATTGACGTCTTGGGTAATAGTAGTAACTCCCAAATAATACTTCCGGCAACGCTTGACCAAAGCGAAGATAAACTTAGCCGAGTCCTCCCTCTGCATCAGCCACCAGGCCTCATCCACCACTAAAATCCTTTTTTTCATTTCACTTCTGACCACATTCCAGACATAATTAACGATGGTGTAGATGGCCAAGGGCTTTAACTCATCTTCCAAATCCCTGACGCTGAAAGTCACTAGCTTATTTTTCATTTCTACGTTGGTGGGATTATTTAATAAGCCGGCAAAAGTCCCCTCGGTGTATTTCTTGAGGCGTAAAACAATATTTTCAGCGTTTTCCATACCTTCCAAGATCTCCTGAAAATCTTGCATAACTGGCGGTTCAATTCTGGACAAATCAGAGGTCGCCGTTATGTCTTTTTTGGCGTAGGTCTCCAGTAGCGCCCGGTCAATTAAAGAGTCCTCTTCCGGCGTGATATCGCCAATCATTAATTTTATCAAGCCCTTGACAGTAATGACAGCGCCCCTGATGATATCATCGGGCCGGGCGTCTTCGCCAATAGAACGAGGTAAGTCAAAAGGGTTTATTTTGCTTTCCGAGTTGAGGGAAACATCAATATAAGTTCCGCCGGCGGCATCGCAGAGATGTTTGTATTCCCTTTCCGGATCAATAATGATGATTTCCGTTCCAAACATCAAGCTACGCAAAACCTCCAGCTTGATGGCATACGACTTGCCCGCGCCAGAAGTGGCAAAAACCACCGAATTGGCATTTTGCAAAGAAAACCGGTCAAATAAAATCAAGCTATTATTGTGCCGGTTGATCCCAAATAAAACGCCGCTATCGGAAGTAAGGTCGGAAGAAACAAAAGGAAAAGAGCTGGCCGCCGGCGAAGTGTTCATATTGGTCAAAATCTGCAAATCATCGGCCGCCAAAGGCAGAGTTGAATTAAAACCCTGTTCGGCCTGGTAGAAAACGCGTTTGGAATAAATCAAAGCCGAGCCCAGAGTATTCTCTATGGCTTCCGAGATATTGTCCAACTCTTCTAAACTCCGGCCATAAATAGTGATATACAAAGCGGTCTGGAAAAAATGCTCCACTCCCTGGGTCAGGTCATCCCTTAATTTTTCCATATCCCTTAAAGCGGTTTCCCTTAAGGGGTCTCGAGGCGCGCCTTTCTCGGCATCAGAAATCAACCCGGCTTGGAGCGCTCCCACCTTTTTCTTTAATTGCTTTAAGATGATTGAGGCCTTGACTGGATAAAAATAAACAGCTAAATCAGCGGTTATATCCATATTGATAATCGGAGCAAACCAGCCAACGCTGATATACCTTGGGTATTCTATGACAAAAATAGTCCTCACAAAATAATCTTCCAGCTTGATGTAGGAACTGGTCACTTCCAGTGAAGCCGGCGCGATCAGATCGCGAATGGAAACCACTCCCCGCCGGTAAATCCGCTCTTCTTCTATGGCTTTTTTAGCGGTGGCCACTTCTTGCGCCAATATTTCTTGCCTCTGTTTGGCAGTCAAGAATTGCTGCTGTTCCTGCTCTTTTGGCAGTAACCGGTTTAACTTCTTCAATTGGCTTGGTTCAAACATGTTTTATTTAGCTTATTAGCTTATTAGCTGGTTAGCTTATTAGGATTTATTTATAAATAATCCCTAAAAAGCTACAACCTAAAAAGATAAAAAATTAGGCCTCGATTTGCAATTGTGAGACCTCAACCATTTTTTGGCTTGCGGCCACTACCGGATTATAAGTATTATAATATAATTCAATCAATGACTGGGTGTTAAGTATGGAAGCTCGCAGTCCCATGCCGGACAAACCGGAGACAATCTTATCAACCTGGATGAAAAGATCCTTATGGCGCCTGGCGAATTCTTTCTGACTCAAGCTAATCTGCTTGGTCGGCGAGATAACATCGCTGGTCCTTTGCCAAAAGCCCCTCTTCCTATTGGAGAGAGGATTATAATAAACAATAATATAAAAACGCTTGGTCATAATATCACCCAGTTCGACTAATTCGGAAATATATTTGCGGTATTCAGCGGTTTGGAGCTTTAATAAATCATTGGTTTGCGCCTGCTCGGCTTTTTTAATAGCCAATAAATAATCGTCTAAATTAAGCTGGCGCGATTGGATGGCTACTTGCAAAGGGCCGTCTAAAGAATTTAAAAAAGACACATAGCCGGCAATGATGGCATTCTGTTCATCTTCGGATTTTAAGGCAAAATTAATGCTGGACACCAAAAGAACAGCTCGCAGTGTTCCATCTTTCATAATGACCGAGTCATCCCTAATTTCGGAAATAGTCATATAACTTTGAGTGGCGGGTGTTGATTTCGTCGCTTTTCTGGCCATATTCGTTTAGTTGAAAGTTATAAAGTATAAAGTTAAAAGTTCACTAAGATTAAAATCTGATAACTTACTTTAAAAACTTTGTACTTTATAACTTTATACTATTAATCTTTATTATTTATTTATTTATTTATTTGATTAACAATCCCCTCGCCCCGATAAACCCCGCCGGTATCAACAATCAGCGCCAGTTCCGAAAGATTGGAAGCGTCAAAGGCCTGCCTTTTGATCTTGGGAGCTGTTATCAGCAGTTCCAACGGTTTCTTCAAACTGGCTTTTATTTCTTGGTCACTGACGGTTTTTCTCCAAATTTTCAGCTTGGGATTTTTCAGGGTGGTTATAAAATTAAGCAAAAAATTGTGGAAGGGCTGGCCGTTAATCTTAACGAAAGCAAAAAGCACAGTCAGGCCAAAAACCAAAAGGCCGGCTACGACAAACAAAGAAAAGTCAAATAATTTATAAAAAATAAAAATAATCAGGCCACCGACTAGTATTTCTATAAACTGGCGGACCGTGATCGGACCGATGATTCTGTCTTCAACATCCAAAAATTGCGGCACGGTAATTTGTTCCATATATATTAGTTATAAAGTTTATAAAGTTGAAAGTTTATAAAGTTTTAATAAAACCGGACAATAATTTAGATATTTCTAAAGATTTATTATATAATTCAGTAAAATTTAATTTGGAGATATATTTAAATTTTAAGGCCAGATACAACATTGATCTCACTTCTCCACAAGAACCCTTAGCAATATATAAAAAGTTTTTAAATTCTTTATTAGTATTTCTTTCAAATCCTTCTGCTATATTATTCATAATAGAAACTGATGCTCTTTGAATCTGACTTTTAAAAGAATAATCGTTCAAATTCTTAAAATTATTATGCACCAGAACAGTTAATTCTCCAGATTTGCGCCAAGCTATTATATCTTCGAACTTTTTTATCGCCATTCAATTATAAACTTTATACTTGATAACTTGATAACTTGATAACTTTCTACTTAGTAGCGCAAACTGCGGTTCAATTCCATCACCGAATTAAATTCTTCTACCGATAAAGTTGGTTTGTTTCCTTGAAGTCGTTCATTAATTATATCATCAATGCTGCGTCCTTGTCTTAGCCCCTCTTGGCCCAACAGCCGGTAAAACCTGTTGACTTCGCTTTTATGCCAGGCCTCAATGCCAGCCAATTTTTTAGCGTATGAGTCCTTTTCCAGCAAGTCAACTTTTTCCTTGATTCTGGCAATGGCTTGGTGCGGCGTTTCGCCCAGCCGACGAAAATTGATCAGTGTCATCATGCCCAATTCTTCCACCGGCCCCACTAAAATCGGCTCAACCCTGACACCGTCAACCGACGGCTTGCCATAACGCATCACTTTAGGCGGCGAGATCGGCCTGATTTGGGGTTGCGGCTGGGGAGAAGGTAAATTGGTTTCTGGTTCTGTAACGAACTTAGGTTGGGCTGGCGACTTCAGCGGTTGGGGAAATTGGTTAATGATTTGACTTACAAACCGTGGTTTGGCCAGCAGTTCGCCGCCCGGCGGCAATTTTATCACCGGCAAGCCGTCTTCTTCCATTATTTCTGGAGTTGCTCTGACCCCGACTGGTTCAGGTTGTTCTTTGGACAAATTATTTATTTTCGTTTCTTCAAGTTCTTCCCCGATCCGTTCCTCTCTGACACTGGACTCTCTTTTTTTGGCTGCCAGAGTGATCTTACCCCTAACAAACGGCTTTTTGGCTGGAAATATTATGGCCTTTCTGGCTTCAGCCGGCTTTTCCTTAGTCAAGTCCAAGAGACCTTGGCCGATTTTGTCTCTGATGAGGGAAATTATTCTCCCGGCTTCTTCTTCGGTCAAATCCAGACCGCCGATTTTACGGCTTTTTTTCAGGGCCTCGGTAGTTTCCAATTCATCTCTGACATCCTTTAGCCGAGCTACGATAATATTTTTAAAACGGCCAAAAATAACCTCATCTCCTTTAACATCATAGCCCGAT
>MHIM01000008.1 GCA_001817505.1 Candidatus Buchananbacteria bacterium RIFCSPLOWO2_01_FULL_39_33
ATTACAACCGGATGGCCTGTATGGATAAATTTACCGGCGAAGAGCGGTTTGCTTCCTATATCATTCACTACGCCGGTTTTCCGAACATGGAGTTTATTTTGTCTTTAATTCCCGAAGATTTGAAAAAATGGCAAAAAACCAAGCCGGATTATAAATTCCAACGACACTTGCTGATTGACGTGCAGGGCGGTTTGGGCGACCAGGTCTGCGCCGAGCCGGTGCTCCGGTTTATGAAAGAAAAAGTTTACCCGGGCGAAGATATCAAGGTGCTGACCCATTTTCCCGCTCTGTTCAAGCATCTTAATCTGCCGGTCTTTCGTCATGGCGAGTTTATGCGGGAGCCGGATATCCCGTATTACAGCGTCAATTCCTTGCCCGGACCGGACACCATGATGTGGCAAGTTGTTTCTCATCTGCTCTGCCATCCGGTGGATTTTATCGCCATGGCCTTGCTCCGCCGGACCTTGCCCAATGAAGACAAACAAATCCGATTAAAAGTGGATTTACCCGGCCTGGCCGAAGTCATGGATGTCGTGGGCGCCAGCCAGCTGTCGGAATTGGTCTTGGTCCATCCGGGCAAGCATTGGGAAAGCAAGACCTTTCCGGCCCAATGGTGGCAAAAAGTGATTGACCAAATCCAGGCCGCCGGCCGCACCGTTTGCCTGATCGGCGCGGACGAAAAAACCCGCGGCGTGCTGGATGTGGCAGCGCGCGAGGGCATGATTGACACCCGCAATCTCTTGAGTTTAGACGGTCTGATCGCCCTGATCGCCTCGGCCAAAGCGCTCGTCAGCAACGACAGCGCGCCCATCCACCTGGCCGGCGCTTTTGACAACTATATTGTCTTAATCCCCACTTGCAAGCACCCGGACCATTTATTGCCTTACCGCCAGAAAATCCAATACCATAAAGCCATCGCCTTGTACAAAAAATTCATGGGCGATGATTACAACAGCCAGCCGACCGAGCTTTATGGCTCTCTGGGCGACAAGGTCAAGGGCGATTACCTGGATTACCTGCCCGAGCCGACCGAAGTGGCGGCGCAGGTAGAAAAGGCGTTTAAGGAAAAAGAAAGCCAAGCGGACCAAGGCAGGACTTAAGTAATGAATTAGCCTAAAGGGTTAGCCATTATTTAGCTAATTAAAATTAAGTTAATTAGTATAGTAATTTCAAATATGCTTACAGTTAAAACTTCTGTGGGGCCAAGTGATATCCAGGGCATGGGCCTGTTTACACAAGAAAATATTCCAGCCGGCGCTACGGTTTGGGTTTATGACCCGCGTTTTGATATTTCTTTTGATTGCCAAGAGGTAGAAATGATGCTGGAGTTACAAAGGGAATTGATTACTCGCTTTGCTTACATTTCAAAAGAAACAGGAAAATATATTTTTTGCATTGACAACAGTCAGTTTATCAATCATCTTTCCTCGGGCAGAAACAACCTTGATGTTGTCCGGATTATGGGCGAGCCAGAATGGCGCGGTATTGCCAATCGTGACATTGAAGTTGGAGAGGAAATCACGGTGGATTACCAAAAGTTGTGGGTAACCCAGGGCTTAGAAAAGCCGAAAAGCGATAAAATTTCTAATTGACCTAATTTTTATTACCCTAAGTAATGGCCAATTTCCAAATTATAATAAAAGTATTATGGTGAAAAAAATAATAAAAAAGAACGACATAATCGTTTACCAAGCCAAGGGCGGCGGCATCGAGTTAAGGGGCGATTTTAAGAAAGAGACTGTTTGGGATAGCCAAGCTCAAATTGCCGAGGTTTTTGACACAGAACGTTCAGTTATTACCAAGCACATTAGAAATATTCTGAAAGACAAAGAGCTTGACGAGAATTCAGTATGTGCAAATTTTGCACATACTGCGGAAGACGGTAAAACTTATCAAGTTCAATATTATAATCTTCCGGCTGGTTTTACAATTATTGAAAAAATGAAAAAATCCCAAACCATGATTCTTAATTCTTGATTCTTGATTCCTGATTCGCTCACAAAGTGTTATAATATATTCAGAAATTAGGTTCACTTTGTGGAATAATTTGTTTTTTATGGCACAAAAGTGTCATATTCCATGGGGTTAATCATAAATTATTAAAAAACAAAAAAAGTACCTGCTTCCTATGTCTAATGCGTTACATTCTTTGAAACTCAAAACCGGCGGTGACGTTTGGAGTTGGGGTTCTGCCACTTCCGGCCAACTGGGTGACAATACAACCACCAATAGATCCTCTCCCGTCTCGGTCGTCGGCGCTCATTCTTTTACTGCCATCGCTGGCGGTGAAAATCATTCTTTAGCCCTAAAAAGCACCGGCGAGGTCTGGAGTTGGGGTTTGGCCACTTCCGGCCAACTCGGTGACAACACCACTGACAACAAATCTTCTCCCGTTTCAGTTGTCGGCGCTCATTCTTTTACTGCCATCGCTGGCGGTGAAGATCATTCTTTGGCCCTAAAAAGCACCGGTGAGGTCTGGGCTTGGGGTTTTGCCACTTCCGGCCAACTGGGTAACAACGCCACTAGTCAACGATCCTCTCCCGTCTCGGTCGTCGGCGCTCATTCTTTTACTGCTATTAATAGCGGTAACGCTCATTCTCTAGCCCTAAAAAACACCGGTGAGGTCTGGAGTTGGGGAAGAGGCGGTACTGGCCAACTGGGCGACAATACCATTACTTTCAAATCCTCCCCCGTCTCGGTCGTCGGCGCTCATTCTTTTACTGCCATTTCTGGCGGTGACTTATTTTCTTTAGCCCTAAAAAACACCGGCGAGGTCTGGAGTTGGGGCACAAATCTTACTGGCAAAGCTCCGGGTCATAGCGGCGTGCTGGGCGACAACACCGATACTAATCGCTCCTCCCCCGTCTCGGTTGTCGGCGCTCATTCTTTCACTGCCATTGCTGGCGGTTATATACATTCTTTGGCCCTAAAAAGCACGGGCGAGGTCTGGAGTTGGGGTTATAATAATTCCGGCCAACTCGGTGACAACACCACTGACAACAAATCTTCTCCCGTTTCAGTTGTCGGCGCTCATTCTTTTACTGCCATTGTTGCCAGTGGAGATCATTCCCTGGGCCTAAAAAGCACGGGCGAGGTCTGGAGTTGGGGTTTGGCCACTTCCGGCCAACTGGGTGACAACGCAACCACCAATAGATCCTCTCCCGTCTCAGTGGTCGGTCTGTTGTCTGCCGCCGCCGGCAGTATCTCAAAAATCAGCGGTGTTGCCTGGGCCAGCACCAGTAAAGTCAGCGGCGTCGCCCAAGCCAGTGTTTCCAAAGTGACAGGTGTCTCGGCGACATAAAAGAATTAACCTAATTGACCTAATTTCTAATTGATCTAAATAATGACCAATTCCCAAACATCAAACAAAGAAAAATATAATTTAGAAGAACGGACTGCAAAATTTGGAGAAGAAATCATTAAGTTTTGTAATTCCTTGCCTAAGAACGACATTACTAGACCCGTAATTAACCAACTCGTAAAATGTGGTACTTCAGTCGGAGCAAATTATTGCGAGGCCGACGATGCTGAAAGCAAAGCGGATTTTAGACATAAAATCGGCATTTGCAAAAAAGAAGCCAGAGAAGTAAAACACTTTTTAAGAATGTCAGCCGTTGCCGTCCCGGAGAAAAAAGATGAGGCGCGCAGGCTGTGGCTTGAAGTCAAAGAATTAAATCTGATTTTTAATGCGATAAATAATAAACTGAAGTAGATTTTTTGGTCATTGGCACTTGGGGTTTATTTAGAAATTAGGTCAATTAGGTCAATTAGGTCAATTAGAAATTATTTAATCGTCTCAATTTTCATTGAATTTTCAATGAGTTAATTTTCAAACAATATGAACGAAGCACGGAGCACGAATCAAGAATAATTTATGGCAAATAAAAAACAAATTGCTATTTTTGAGGGTCAAAAAATTCGCCGGCTTTGGGATGAGAAAAAAGAGCTGTGGTATTTTTCGGTTATTGATATTATATCTGTCCTAACAGAGCAGCCCGATTTTAAAAAAGCTCAAAGTTATTGGACAACACTCAAAAATCGTTTAAAACATGAGGGAAATGAGTCTGTCACAAAATGTGACAAACTGAAATTGCAGTCCGCTGATGGAAAATTTTATAAAACCGACGTGGCTGATGTGGAAACGATTCTTCGTCTGATTCAATCCGTGCCAAGCCCAAAAGCGGAACCGATCAAACTGTGGCTGGCCAAGGTCGGTTATGAGAGAATACAGGAAGTGTCTGACCCGGAAAAAGCGCTCAATCGCAGCCGGAATTATTGGCAAAGAATGGGCCGAAGCGCCAAATGGATTCAGCAAAGAATGATGGGGCAGGAAATTAGGAACAAACTAACTGATTATTGGCAAGATAATGAAGTCAAGGAAAAAGACGAATACGCTATTTTGACGAACATTATTCATCAGGAGTAGTCAGTGGAGAAAATTTCTTACAATCTCCTCTAAGCGGCAAAAAGTTAAAAAATAAAATATGAGTGTTAATAATTACATCAAAATAATTCGTCAAGGTGAAAAGTTTGAGGTTACCGAAAGAGATGCGGACACGAAGGGAATTTTATGTTTCAATAAAATTTTTGACACTTTGGAAGAGGCGATTAAGGCGAGTAATAAATACCAAGAAGAGCAGGAAGTTGAATATGGTTTGGATATCAGACTCTAGGCCAATTTGAAATTTGGATTTAATGATATCGGCGTGGTATAATAATCATATTAAGGACCGCCATTATGCCCAATCCCTCCACTCTGCCAAGAATCATTCATTTCATCAAATACCACAACGCTTTTACTATCGGCCTGGTGGTGATTTTTACCGGTTTCAGCGCCACTTTTGCCGCCAGCCCCGCTGTGCGGGATAATATTTATTCCAGCCGGGAAACAGTCATTTCCACCGATAATAGCCGGATAATTTCCGCTGATTTGGACCAATTCAGTTTTAATCTTAAAATAGAATCGGTTACCGAAGATGAAAAAAAATATTATATCACCTACACTTTTTTAACCTTAGCGGTTAAGGCTAACGTCTGGCAGGATATGTCCAAAGGAGCCACTTTAGTTGTCAGCAAAGAAGCGCTCTCGGGCCAAGACCTGGGACTGCACGTAGCTAAGCAGTTAAGCGATAATATCAATTATGAGTTGTCCTATCTCAAAAGAGTCCAGGAACTGCAAAAAGAAAGGGGTTGGTCTCAAAAAATAGTTTCCATAGAGTATGCCGGCTTAGTCGGCCGGTTTTTAGATGCCAAGGAAAAGGTTTTATCCGGCTATCAGCCGGTTATTCCAGAGGTTGTTTTGGGAGTATCAATCCCTGCTCCGGCGCCGGCAGAAACAACGCCAGCTCCAATGCCAACAACCGTACCCGTTACTATTATTACTTCTCCGGAACCAATTCCCGAGTCAGAAACAGACCCGCAAGTAATTTCAATGTCAGAAGGGTTGATTGATGAAGAAAGAATCCGACAAATAATTCAGGAAATGTTAGCCCAATCCCAAGGACAAACACCGCCTCCTGTACCTCCCGAACCCGAACCCGAACCAGTTATAATTCCTCCCGAACCGGAGCCAGAGCCAGAACCAGTTATAATTCTTCCCGAACCGAAGCCAGAGCCAGAACCTGAACAAACGTCTGAACCGGAGCCAGAGCCCGAACCTGAACCAGCACCTGAACCGGCGCCAGAGCCCATTGTTACTCCCGAAACCGCCCCATAATCAGAGTTTAATTCATATTTTTAGATTTCAGGTCATAAATCCAGTTAAATTGCCAGGTCAATAATGGCTGATCAAAAACAACCGCCTCGGATCCCCTAGCGAAGTAATACTCCATAGCCAGTAGGATATAAATCAAAAATGAATTTGACTGCCGTCTTCAAACGGCGGTATCCGGGCAAATTCAGAATGACTGGTAGAGACGGGGCATGCCCCGTCTCTACAGCCGACAGTATTTTTTCTCACACTGGCTTAAAAGCCAATGGTATTCGGTTAGCAACATTATAAATCAAAAATTAAAAAAGGTTCAAATACCAACCAAAGAATCTCCGGAAAGCTTCATTCATCCCCGCACTCATTCACTCCGCGCTTGGCGGAGCTCAATCGTGCAGAGTTTATTGTAAGGATTTAAAAATTAAAAAAAGATATTTTTTAGCTTATTTTAGCCAAAAAATATCCTTTTAATACCACAAAAACCCTTAATTAAAATAGGGTTTTGTTGGTATTTTATATTGCTTTTTATGCCAGTTAGGGCTGTAAAATTTCGTCCTGGTTGCAGTCATTTTCAATACAGATTTTAACTGATTTGATATAAGGGAATTGAAGCAGGGTCTTTTCAATTTGGGACCTGATAGCCAAAACGCGGCAAGAACCGGCCACATTTCTTAACGCCGAAGATAAGCTGACCTCGGCCAGGCCATTTTTTATTTTTACATATTTAAGATTAGTGCCAACCGGTAGGCTCGTCAGCCAGCCCTGGCTGATTTCACTGTCAGTTAGAGGAGTTAAAAGGCCTCTAACGGTGTTAATCACTTCTGAATTATATTTTTTTTCCACCTCTCGTTCCAATAAGGCCACATTTTCACACTCGTTACTGCTTATTTTATTGTAATAAGCGGTTATTTTTACGGTATTGCCATTATCGGCCAAGACCTGATCATTTGATTTATCATTGACAATGGTTACACTGCCCTGCTCTGGCGTGTCATCAACTACTACCTTGCCATTATTGTTATTATTTTCATTTAAGCCCGCATCTTTATTGGAGTACCAAAGGCCAACAGCTACAAAAACAATCAATATAACAGTGATTATTAGGCCAACTTTACTGCCATTTTCCTGATTTTTAGCGCTATTATTTTGGTTGTTATTATTGCCGGAATCACCGATTAAATCCGGAGTATAATTATCAAAGTTTATATTCGCTTGTCCATCGGCTGGATCAGAATTTATTGTTGTTTCTCTAGTTGGTTGGGGTTGTGTTTCTGTAATTAATGGCTGATTTTCATTATTTTGGCTAAATTCAGGCGTATTTGACTGATTTTGATTAGGGTTTTCGGCGCTAATGGGTGGAGTTTGATTAGAAGAAAAAATATCATTTTGAACTCCATCTTGGATTGGCTGTGTTTGTCCGTTTTGACTGACTTGTCCGTCTTCATGAACGTGTTCGCTCTCGTGGACTTGTCCGCCTTGGACGGAAGAATTATTATCTTGATTACTCATATTTTATTTATTTAGTTAACTTTAGTTATAATTTTTCCTCCTTGAATATTTTATATCAATGATTTGTTGTAAAATTAAGATAAATAATGAAATTTTATATTGAAATTTTATAAATTTTTTGATAAACTAATAATAGTTCTATATTAACACAAAGGAGAAGTCTAGTGCCAGAAGAGCAAAATAGTGTATTGAAAGGAGTTTGTACTTTTTATACAGAGACGGGCACTGAAGGCGGTTTTTGGGCCTTTCAGGACAGTAAATATATCTTTCCTCAAGAAGGTGTTGAAAAAGAATTCTATTATGAGTATGAAGGGTTACACATTCTGAAAAATGGCGATAAATTAACTATTTTTTCTTCTGACAACCAAAAACAGATAATCTGGTCAGGAACAATTTCTCTTCGCCAATATCCGGTTTTCACTGAAAATGCTTTTGGATTATGGATCCAGGCCGACCAGGAAGGCGTTGACCGAGAAACCTGGGCCACATATTTCTTTGAAGAATATCCGGCAGAGCTCATTCCTAACCGTAAGCCATAAACTTGCGGTTTTTTTATTTAAATATGTGATATTAGTAAATACTGGTGGACCCAGTGGGATTCGAACCCACGACCTCCCGCATGCCATGCGGACGCGCTACCAACTGCGCTATGAGCCCGAAATCAACAGAGATCTATATTATTTTATACCATTTTAAATAAACTGGCAACTTATCTAAGTTTAGTAAATATTCTTAAAATTTTAATAATAATCTGCACATATTATCCACAAAATGCTAATTATTTTAACTAAAAATTTTAATTAAAAATTAAGTCATTTTCATTTCCACGTGGATGGCGATAAAATCACTCATTACCACTCGGGTAGAGACGGGGCCTGCCCCGTCTCTACTGCCGACAATATTTTTTCTCACACTGGCCTTCATCCCCTGGCTTAAAAGCCAGGGGTATTCGGCCAGCAACATTATAAATTAAATTATTTTTGCTAAATTTAGCCAAATTTATACTTTTTAGCTAAATTTAGCTAATTTTTATAGATTAATGATCAATTATTAGTTATTAATTTAGTGAATAAAAGATTTGTCTAGACATGTCTGGACATTTATCCACTAAAACCACAACTTATCCACATTTTTTAAATAAAATATAGCTAATTTTAGATAAATTTAATTATTAATAATTTATACTCAAATTCCATTTATTTATAAAGATTTGTCTAGACATGTCTAGACAAATCTTTAAAATTTAAATAAATTTTTATGAAAATTACAATAATTTCAATTTTAGAAAAAATTAAAAAAATCTTTCCCCAAACTAAACTGTCAATTCGTTTTGGTTACCAAAACTGAATACCAGTTGGTTGCCAAGCGAGGCGAAGCAAACCAAAATTCTTTGGCTTTTCCAATTTGGTTTTTTCAACAGGAATTTTACTTTGTTAAATATTGTCCTCACCAGGAATCGAACCTGGATTTAGCCCTTAGGAGAGGCTTGTTCTATCCATTGAACTATGAAGACCTGTTTAAAAATACCTCTTGAATTATCCCTTAATTTATAGTAAAATAAGTAGGAAATAATCCCCATATTTAATGGGATGATTTTAACTTACGATAACATAAATCCTATGCAAATTCAATGGTTGGGCCAGTCCTGTTTTAAAATACAAGCTAAAAATAACGGCCAAGAAATAACTATTGTCACCGATCCCTACGGCGATGATATCGGCTTAAGGCCTTTAAAGCTTCAGGCCGATATTGTGACTGTTTCCCATGATCACCACGACCACAACAATTTAGACGCTATCAAAGGCGATTCTTTTATTGTCCATATGCCTGGCGAATATGAAACCAGGGGCGTCTTTATTTATGGCATCCCGGCTTTCCATGATAATAAAGAAGGTCAGGAAAAAGGGAATATCACTATGTTTAAAATTAATACCGAGGATTTGACGTTAGCCCACTTAAGCGATTTAGGCCATGAACTAAATGATGAGCAATTGGATAAGCTAGGCAATGTTGATATACTCTTGATTCCGGTCGGTGGCAATTACACTATTGATGCCAAGAAAGCTGTGGAAATAGTTTCCACTATTGAGCCCAGGATTGTCATTCCGATGCATTACCAAATTCCGGGCTTGAAAAGCAAATTGGATTCGGTTGAGGCCTTCGTTAAAGAATCCGGTTTACCGTCGGAAAAAATGGATAAATTGAAAATTTCCAAAAAAGATCTACTCCAGGAAGAAACTAAAATCGTCATCTTAAATCCGTAATTATGAAAATAACAATCTGCGGCAGCATGCAATTCGCCCAAAAGATGATTAATATAAAACAAGAGCTGGAAAGCCATGGCCACCAAGTAGTAATTCCCAAAAATTCCGATAAGTACGCCAGTGGCACCATGTCAGTGGAAAATAAATGGGAAAAAATAGAATTGGATCTGATAAAAAATTATTTTGAAGAAATAAAAAAGACTGATGCCGTCTTGATCATTAATGAAAATAAAAACGGTGTTGAAAATTACATCGGCGGCAACGGTTTAATTGAAATGGCCTTCGCCCATATCCTTAATAAAAAAATATATCTGCTTAATCCCGTCCCAAAATTGAATTATACCGATGAAATTGAAGCTATGCAGCCAATAATTATAAATAATGATCTTAAATTAATCATTTAAAATTTCCCATGCCTCTAGTCATCAAAAAAACCAGACGAAAAAAACCGGTTAGCAAAAAATCGGTATCTTTAACTACCAAGGAAATAATAGCCACACCAGAAAAGCAATTTATCAATATCTACGAAAGAGACCAATTGGTTGCCGCTAAAACCAAATTATCTTGGCTGATTGTCGGCTTACTGGTTTTGGCTTTAGTCATTTTTTGGTTTTGGTCAATGAAAGCCACCATCAAAAAAAATAGCGCTGATAATAATTTAAATGAAATTACCGCCGAAATTACTGGTATCGTCAAAGAATTCAGGGGCCTGGTTAACAACACTAAAAATGCTATCAATCAAACTAATGATGAAATAGCTACTCAAGAGTCGTTAGAAGAAATAAAAAATAAGGTCTTGACGCAAATCCAGATTAATTCTGAAAGCGCTAATTGGCCACAGCATTCTTCCGAGTTATTGGGTTTGGCGCTGAAATATCCGACTAATTGGTTCAAGCAGGAAAAGCGCGATTCGCTGGCCTTAGTCAGCTACCATTTAAGCGCCACCTCCACGCCGGAAGTTTTTGCCACTGTCACTATCACTAAAATAACCGATAAGAAAAAAGATATTAAAATAATCGACCTTTTAGAGAAACCGGAAAATTACCAAAAATCAGCCGAAGAAATTTTTATTGATTTAGCGTCGGCCGAAAAATACGATTTGATTGCTGTCAGTAAAAACGATATTAGTTCAATTTTATTTGTTAAAAACGACATTAATATTTATAAGATAGAAATTTATTCCCAAAATGGAAAAAATATTTTTGAACCGGTCATTGGCAAAATTTTATCAACTATTGATTTGCTGTAAACAAAAAAGCAAGAAAACAAAAAAGCAAAAAAACAAGAATTCTTCCCCTGCCCGAGGGGAAGTGGCACGAAGTGCCAAAGGGGTGGGAGAAAAAACAAATTTATAAATTTAAAAAGCTAAGAATATACAAGCTAAAAAGTTAATCAACTACCAGCTAAAAAGCTACTACCTAAAATATGAAAAAACCTGTCAAGCTAGAAAAAGGAAATCCTAAGAAAATCAAAGAAGAAATTCCGGAAAAAGTCATTGCCACCCCGCCAGGAATTTCCGACCAGATCATTACTGATGAAGTCAAACAAAGCTACTTGGATTACGCCATGTCAGTTATTGTGGCCCGCGCCCTGCCGGATGTTCGAGATGGCTTGAAGCCGGTTCATCGCCGGGTGCTTTACGCCATGTGGGACATTGGTTTGAAGGCTAACGCCAAATTCAGGAAGTCGGCCAATGTGGTCGGTGAAGTAATGGCCAAATACCACCCACACGGCGATATTGCCATTTACGATACCTTGGTCAGAATGGCCCAGGATTTTTCCCTGCGGCACCCGTTAGTGAAGGGACAAGGAAATTTTGGTTCCATGGATGGGGATGGGGCAGCCGCTATGAGATACACGGAAGCTAAATTAGAAGCGGTGGCTGAAGAAATTTTATTTGATATTGAAAAAAACACCGTCAACTTCGTGCCCAACTATGACGGCGCTCATAAGGAACCCTTGGTCTTGCCGGCTAAATTGCCCAACTTACTTATTAACGGCGCCCAAGGCATTGCTGTCGGTATGGCTACCAATATTCCGCCTCACAATTTAGGCGAAGTCATTGACGGTATCATTCATTTGATAGACAACCCCAATTGCACTGTTGACGACCTGATGAAATTCATCAAAGGACCAGATTTTCCCACTGGCGGAATTATTTATAACATCAAAGACATCAAGCAGGCTTACGCCACCGGCCGAGGCGGAGTAGTTTGTCGCGCCAAAACCAATATTGAAGAAACCAAGGGCGGTCTGTTTAGGATTATCGTCTCGGAAGTCGTTTACCAGACCAACAAAGCGGCGCTCTTGGAGAAAATCGCCGACTTAGTCAAAGATAAAAAAATTGAAGGCATTAGGGATCTGCGCGATGAATCCAATAAGGACGGCGTCCGAGTAGTTATTGAATTAAAAAAAGACGCTTATCCTAAAAAAATCTTAAACCAGTTGTTCAAACACACCCAGCTCCAATCAACTTTCCACTCCAATATTCTGGCACTGGTTGACGGCTTGCAGCCGCGGGTTTTGAACTTGAAAATGGTTTTGGAAGAATATTTAAAACACCGTCAAGAAGTTATTACCCGGCGCACCCAGTTTGAATTGGATCGTGCTAAAGAACGAGCTCATATTTTGGAAGGTTTGGTGATGGCCCTCTCTAAAATCGACCAAGTGATTGCCACCATTAAAAAATCCAAGGATAAAGACGAAGCTAAAATCAATTTGATGAATAAGTTCAAGTTAAGCGACCGGCAGAGCGTGGCGATTTTAGAAATGCGCTTGCAGCAATTGGCTAATTTGGAACGGCTGAAAATTGAAACCGAATTGAAAGAAAAATTAAAACTTATTAAAGAATTGGAAGCGATTTTGAGCTCTAAGGTTAAAATTAAAAATATCATCAAAACCGAAGCGTTGGAATTAAAAACTAAATTCGCTTCACCGCGCCGAACCCAGATTGTCGCCCATGGCGTAGATAGTTTCTCAATGGAGGACTTAGTGCCAGATGAAGAAATTATCGTTATGGCGACAGCCGATGGCTATATCAAGCGCTTGCCGCCGGATACTTTTAAAATCCAGGGCCGCGGCGGCAAAGGCATTATCGGCTTGACCACCAAGGAAGAAGATATTGTGGAACATTTTTTTACCACTACCACTCACGCCGATTTGTTATTCTTCACCACTAAGGGCCGGGTCTTCCAGCTCAAGGGTTATGATCTGCCGCAGGTCTCGCGCACCGCTAAAGGTCAGGCCCTGGTAAACTTCCTGCAGTTGGCGCCCAATGAAAGAGTGGCTTCAATTTTGCCATCTACCGAAATTGAAAATGATAAATATCTGGTCATGGTCACTTCCAAAGGCACCATCAAGAAAACCGCCATTGAAGATTTTGGCAGTGTTAGGCGTAGCGGTTTAATCGCCCTAAAATTAAAAGGCGATGATAATTTGGAATGGGTCAAACCTTCCAAAGGTGCGGAAAATATTGTTTTAATCACCTCTGGCGGCCAAGCTATTAGGTTTGATGAAAAAAATGTCCGAGCCATGGGCCGGGCTGCTTCCGGAGTTAAGGGCATTAAATTAAAGAGTAGTGATAAAGTTGTGGGTATGGGCATTTTAGACACTAAAGAAAAGAAAAATTTGAAACTGCTGGTGATTATGGAAAAGGGCTTCGGCAAACAAACCGAGATTGGCGCTTACAAAGTCCAAGGCCGCGGCGGCAGCGGCATCAAGACCGCTAAAATTACAACTAAAACAGGCAAAATCGTCAGCGGCATGATTATTGATGACCCAGAAAAAGATCTGATCATCATCTCCACAAAAGGCCAGGTTATCCGACTAGATATCAGAGCGGTTAACATCTTGGGCCGCGATACTCAAGGCGTCAGAGTGATGAGATTTAAGGATGTTAATGATACGGTGGCCAACGTTACCTTAATTTAAAAATTTTCAATTTTCAATTTTCAAACAATTTTAAAATTATTTAATTTTTAAATTTCTTTGTTACGTAGCTTGCTACGTAACAAAGAATTCCACCTAAATACTGAAGTTTTGTATATTATAATAATGGTTTATTTCGTATAATCATTAGTTATGCCGAAATCGCTCGCTCCCCCTCCCTGCGCTGCGCTGCGGTCGGGTCGCTCGCTCCTTTTCGGCATAACGGCTTCGGAAATAATTCCGGTTCTGCTCGTCGCTCGCTGACGCTCGCGACTTCGCATAACACAGAATACGCGAAATTGCCTTTCGGTATTTCTCCGCTCCGCTCCGAAATCCCTCCGGCAACTTCGCTTATTCCGAAGCCGTTGTGCAATATTGTTAAATTTAAACTATGCAAGAAAAAACCCGAAGTGACGTCTTTATAAATATATCTAAATTTAAACAAAACTTGGTGTGGAAAACTTAAACTTGACATGATATGTTTTATATGATAAATTATATACATAAACGCCTCATCCAGCCCTCGGGTCCGATGAGGTTTTTTTATAAAATATATGTCTACCATTTTATTTATTGATGGAGAAAATTTTAAGAGAAAAATTAAAGATGTCTTCGTGGGCGAAAAAATTATTAAAGAAGAAGATGAGATAGAGTGGACAAAATTTGATTTTAAGGGACTTTTTGATCAAATTCTACAGGGAATTAATATTGATCGCAGAATTTTTTATTTCGCCAGAATAAATAAACATCCGTCCACTCTGGAAAAATCAGAAGTTTTAATACAAAAAACTAGAAGCTTAAAAACTTATCTTGAAAATCAAAGTTTTGAAGTTATTCTGGCTGGCAATATCAGGGGTTACCCTACGGAAAAAATAGTGCAAGATAAAAAACACTTTTATTTGGTAAAAGAGAGGCGATAATTTTTAAAGAAAAAGGAGTTGATGTTCGTATAGCAGTTGACATAGTTTCTATGTCATGCGACAATTCTTTAGAAACTGTTATATTAGCCAGCTCTGACTCTGATTTACAACCAGCTATAAAGGAAGTGACTAAAAGAAATAAAACTTGTATTTATGTAGGGTTTGAAAATTCACCAAATAAAGGAATAACTTATACCACCAACAGAACGATTTTAATAAGAAATTCAGAAATTATAAATAACTATCAAAAACCCTTAATTTAAAAGTGAAATATTTTATATAATTGTGGCGAAAGAATATTTTTCCTAGAAAAAGTGGCAAAGAAAAATAATTATATTTCAAAAAACTGGATCCCGCATCAAGTGCAGGATGACAAGAGAGTAGGAATAACATAAAAAGGGATCCCTCGACTGCGCTCGGGATAACAATTAATTAACATGGGATTGCTTCGTTCCCTGCCTGCCGACAGACAAACTCGCAATGACAAAACTTTATAAACTTTACAAACTTTCAACTTTATAAACTATCCTCCCCATGCTTACTTATATCCTCTTAATCTTAGGTTTTGTCTTTTTGATCAAAGGAGTGGAATTACTGATTGACGGCTCAACTTCCTTGGCTAAAAGATTCGGGCTTTCCGATTTGGTTATCGGCCTGACTATTGTGGCTTTTGGCACTTCGGCGCCGGAATTGGTAATTAATCTGATTTCTAATTTCCGCAATTTAGCCGATTTGACTTTAGGTAATATTATCGGCGCTAATATTGCCAACATACTTTTAATCGGAGGACTGGCTGCCTTAATTGCTCCCATTCAAATTCGAGGTAAAGCGGTTTCTAAGGAAATTGTTTTGGGTTTATTAGCTTTAATAGCTCTGCTACTTTTTGCCAATGATTTTTTCTTAAATAATTCGCTGGAAACTTATATCAGCCGCTGGGACGGCTTGTTTTTAATAATTCTTTTTTCGGTTTTTCTTTACTATACTTTTGGTTTATCTAAAGCCGATGTCAAAGACATACCGGAATATACAGCTCAAAAATTGGATGTCTCTTTAGCTTATGTTATTTTGGGCATCGGCGGTTTGATAGTCGGCAGCAAGTGGATAATTGATGGCGCTCTAACCATTGCCATCGATTTAAACTTTAGCCAAGGTTTGATTGGCTTGACGTTACTAGCGGTTGGCACCTCCTTGCCGGAACTCGCCACTTCACTGATAGCCGCTTTCAAGAAAAAGGGTGATTTGGCCATTGGTAATATTGTCGGTTCTACCGTCTTTAATATTTTCGGCATCATCGGCTTAAGCGCTTTGATTAGGCCGCTGCCG
>MHIM01000009.1 GCA_001817505.1 Candidatus Buchananbacteria bacterium RIFCSPLOWO2_01_FULL_39_33
CAAATCCTATCTGGAATTTAAGAAATCTTTCAACGGCATTTGAGATGGCGGCTAAAGGCGCGTTTGATATTATTCACTCCCATCTTGATCTCTGGGCGCTCTTTTTTCAAAACCTAACGAAAGTCCCATCAATACATACTATGCATAATCCTCTTTATCGCACCAACGCCGATGCTACGAAAGATGACCGGTTGCAGCTTTTTACCGAAGAAGCGTCTTGCACTAATATTGTATTCATCAGCGAATCGGCACGGAAACTTGCGATGGTGGATTTGCCAAAAAGCCGGGTCATCTACAACGGCATCGATCTTGAGCATTTTCGTTTCAACAAAAAAGGCGGCGAACATTTTATCTGGATCGCGCGGATGAATAAACATAAGGGTGTTGAGAATGCCATTGCGGTATGCGAGCGATTAAATATCAAACTTCTTCTCGCGGGCAGAATTGATCCCACCCAACAAGAGTATTTTGAAAAAGTTATCAAACCGCATATCAATAAAAAGATACAATATGTGGGCGAACTCAAAGATAGCGAACTTTCTGACTTTTACGGCAATGCCAAGGCGCTTTTATACCCCATTGAATGGGAAGAACCGTTCGGTCTTGTGGTTGCAGAAGCGATGGCGTGTGGCACGCCCGTGATTGCGTATAAGCGCGGGTCGATGGAAGAACTTGTCAAAAACGGCGAAAGCGGATTTGTGATCGAGAGTGACATTGAAAAACTTATTGAGGCGATGGGAAAGATTGATCAAATTGACCGTAGCGCGGTTCGTAGACAGGCAAAAGACAATTTCAGTAAAGAACGAATGGTCGATGAGTATGAAAAGCTCTACTATGAACTATGCCTAAAACAAAAATAGCGATTAAAAATATCAAGCAGAAGCTGGAAGAAGACATTGGGATATTGCGAGACCCGGAACTCGGTTATATTCGTGCGGGGTTCCCACGCTTGGCCGCGCTTTTTGGCAGAGATTCGTGTATTGTTTCGTGGCAACTGATTGATTATGATATGGCGATTGCCCGGTGGACAATTGAGTTGCTCGCTAAATTGCAAGGAAAAAAAATTGATAACGCCAGCGAAGAGGAGCCGGGAAAAATCGTTCATGAGTGGCACCCGAATCCGTCGGAATATAAATCATTGCCGTGGCCTTTGCCATATTACGGCTCGGTGGATTCAACCCCGCTTTTTATATACCTTTGCGGCCTCTACTACGAAAAAAGCGCGGATACCGAGTGGCTTATAAAATACTGGCCGCACATTGTTTCCGCTCTAAAGTGGTGCGAAAAATACGGAGATTTTGACGGCAACATGCTTCTTGAGTATGAGAGAAAGAATCCTGCCGGACTTTTGCATCAGGGCTGGAAAGATAGCCGAATGGATCATTTAGGCCTTAAGCCGCCAATAGAGCTCATTGAAGTACAGGGATATTATTATGCAGCGCTTCGCAAAGCCGCGGAGTTTGCATTAAGGCTAAAAAACAAATCTATTGAAAAGAAGCTTCGCGCGCGCGCTGAAAAATTAAAAGAAGCGGTCATAAAAGAATTCTGGCTTCCAGAGAAAAACTTTTTTTCCACCGCCCTGGCGGAATCAAAATTTCCAGACAAAAGAATTTCTTCTAATCCCGGCCACCTTCTTTTTGGCGGGATTCTTGACGGCGAAGCTGGTAAAATTAAAGAGGTCGTAGATCGGCTTTTTCAAAAAGATATGTGGACGCCATATGGCATCCGTACTCACGCGGAATCAAATCCCGACTTCAATCCCATGAGTTATCATCTTGGTTCTATCTGGCCGCATGACAACTGGATTATCGCTCAAGGACTCAAAAAATACGGATACCACCGTGAGTATGGAAAAATTAAACACGCCCTTCTTGATGCGTATCAAGCTTTAGGGGAAATCCCTGAACTTTATGCGGTAGTCAAGGGAAAAATAGAAAAAATCCCAGTCGCCTGTTCTCCTCAAGCGTGGGCAAGCGGCGCATTGCTAAATTTTATTTTAGAAAAATGAACTTCGTTAGAAGTCCTTGGTAGAAAAAATAAAATATAATAAAAAATAAATGTCTATTTTAAAATCAACATCAAACAATGTGAATCAGACTTCTAACAGGGTGAAAAAACTCCGCATCGCGACAATGGTTACTGGTCATTTTACCACTTCACCGCCACCCGGCGTTATTTACGCTCCGATGGATATTGCAGTGGCTATAAGCGAGGGGCTCACTCGGCGCGGCCATGAGGTAACTTTTTTTGCGCCAGAGGGCTCAAAAATAAAGGTCTTTGAAGTTAAAACATGTGGGCTTAATGCGCTACGCCAGAATGGAGAACTTTCTATTTTAGCAGGACCTAATGTCAGCGGCGCGGAAGGAGCAAAAATTTATAATCTCTGGGATCAATTTTTGCTCTCGTCCTTATATAAGGAGGCGTTGGAAGGCAAGTTTGATATTATTCATATCCACCCGGTTGATCGCGCGCTTCCTCTGGCCTATGCCATACGGAATACTCCGACTGTCTACACGCTCCATGATCCAATTCATCCCTGGAGGGCAGAAATATTTCGGATGTTTTCATCGCCGAATCAACACTATGTGTCAATCAGCAATGCCCAGCGGAAACCAGCTCCCGATCTGAATTATCTGGCCACTATCTACAACGGCGTCGCCATCAGCAAAGTGCCTTTTATCCAAAAGCCGAAAGGAAATTATCTTTTATTTGTGGGTAGACTTCATCCTGAAAAAGGCGTAGCTGAAGCGGTGGAGGTCGCGTTTAAAACCGGCGAAGAACTCTTGATCCTTGGCCCGCCAGTTACTGGCGAATACTGGGATAAAAAAGTAAAGCCGTATCTTGGAGACAAAATTCGTCATCTCGGTGTTATTTCAGGACGCAAACTCTACGAGTATTACGGTAATGCCAAAGCAACTCTTGTGCCTATTCAGTGGGAAGAACCATTTGGACTGGTCATGATTGAATCAATGGCAGCCGGTACGCCAGTTATCGCGTTTCAAAGAGGTTCTGTGCCAGAAGTTGTGGCTGACGGAAAAACTGGTTTTATTGTGAACACCGTGGAAGAGATGGTTGAAGCGACGAAAAAAATTGATCACATTAACCGTAACATCTGCCGCCAACATATTGAGAAAAATTTCGGGCTTGAAAAAATGATAGATGAATATGAAAAATCGTTTTTCAAGATTGCCACCTAACCCCTGCCAATTCCTAAAACCATGTATATTGGATATGCCTAGATAACACTTTACGCGGCCTATCTCCTCGTGTCGTATCTTCTTAGGGTCAGCTTGGCCTCATAGCTGAGTTACTCAATCTGGATGCTGAACTAATCTACCAGTAATTCATCCCCTTAGAGGTAGAGGCATGTTGCTTGTCTCGTAGCAAACTGGTTAAGTGGCTTCGCCTTCAAAATGATAACCGGTGTTTTGCCAGCCAGCTAAACCGTCTTTATAATGAATGACCTTGGTGTAATTGGCCTTTTCTAAAATATCAGCGGCTTGCACACTGGCCGAGCAAGTGGCCGAGGCGCAGTAGACAATTATTTCAGCGTCTTTAGGTGCTGCTATTTCTTTTTCAAAACGTTTGAGAAAATCAGGCCCGTTGACAATGTTTTGGGCTCCTGGAATATGCTGGGCTCGGTAACTATTAGCTGAAAGTACGTCAACCAAATAAAAATCTTTGACTCCACTTGCCAATTTTTTTCTAAGGTCTTCAGTGGTAATTATTTTAGCCATAAAAAATATTTTATTTATTAAAGTTTGGCGGATAGATCTATCCGCTGTTTTAGTTAAATTATATTATAACTCAATTTAACCGAATCTCCAAATTTAATCCGGTCTTTTTTAAAAAGTATCATCTGAAACCAGAAGTACTTTTAGTTGAAAAGGATGAGCAGGGGTGTTAAAATCACGAATTTTGAAAGGGAAATTTTGACGACTTGACTTCTGTAAAGCAATTTTGAATTAAAATAATTATTACTTTTTCAATTAAACTGACAATTCTTAGAAATTAACTGGAATTTTGATTATTTTAGGAGCTGGCGTTGCCAGCGCCATTCAAAATTCTGTTACGGGGTTGACTATTTTTTGTCGGTACTATGACTTTTATGGTATTATGTAAAAACCCTTATTAATAACTTTCAATAATATGGAGGACAAAGCAATTAATTGGCCGGATTCAAGGGCTAATGTTTTGGAGTCAGGGCAGATTGCCAAAATTAGAAAGCGAGACGGCCGCATTGTTGATTTTAACAGCGATAAAATCAAGCAAGCCATCACCAAGGCCTTCACAGCTTCTAATAATTACGACTACGACTTGGTGGATAAGCTCACTGACAGCGTCATTAAGGTTTTAAATAAAAAATACGACCCCGAGAGTATCCCCTCAATTGAGGATATTCAGAATATCGTGGAAATTATTTTAATCCATAATGATTTGCCGGTGGTGGCTAAAAACTACATCATTTATCGCGAAACCAGAGCCAAATCAAGAGAAAGGCAAAAAGCTATTTTAGACGGCCTGACGACTGGTTTGCCTTATTCCGATAACGCTCTTAAGGTAATGGCTAAAAGATATTTGAAAAAAGACCAAAATGACAAGGTTTGTGAAACGCCAGAGCAGATGATGGAGCGGGTTGCTGCTGCCTTGGCGGAAGTAGAAAGGCAATATGGTAAATCCGATGAGGAAATCAAAAAAGTTAAAGACGGTTTCTATGAGGTCTTAAGCAGTTTTGAATTTACTCCGGCTGGTCGGACGCTCACTAACGCTGGCACTGATCTGCCGGTGGTGGCTAATTGCATTGTCTTGAATATTGAGGATTCTATGGACAGCATTTTTGACACTCTAAAAGACGCATCTTTATTGCAGCAGTCGGGCTCGGGTTTGGGCTTTCCTTTCCACACTCTTCGGCCGGCTGGTTCGCGAGCCAGAAAATCGCGCGGAGTGGCTTCTGGACCGGTTTCATTTTTGAAAGTTTACGATCGGGCTTTCGGCGTCATTAAACAACAGAACCGCCATGGCGCCAATATGGCGGTGATGAATGTGGAACATCCGGATATTTTAGAATTCATCCATTCTAAAGCCAAAGAAGGGGAGATAAAAAATTTTAATATTTCAGTCGGCTTAACTGACCGGTTTATGGAGGCGGTAGAAAAAAATGATCCCAATATTTGGGTGCCGCGTTTTAACAACCAAGATCATCCCTTACAAAGAGTGATTCGCGACGAACAGGACACCATTTTAGAGATTATTGAAGAGAAAATGACAGCTCGTGAGATTTTCAATGAAATTATTTCGGCTGCTTGGTCCAATGGCGAACCGGGCTGCGTTTTCTTAGACACTGTCAATAAAGTCAATCCTTTGCCGGGTCTGGGTCGTATTGAGGCCTGCAATCCTTGTGGCGAGCAGTTCTTGCACGACGGCGATGTCTGCAATTTGGGCTCAATTAATCTGGAAAAATTCGCTGCTGGCGGCGAAGCTCTTTTGGAGCGCTTAAAATATGTTACTCAAGTGGCAGTTAGGTTGCTGGATAATGTCACTGATATCACCAATTACCAATCACCAAAAGTTAACAATGTCTCCAAAGACAATCGACGTATCGGCTTAGGCATTATGGGCTTTGCCGATCTCTTATATAAGCTGGGAATCGGTTATAACACTGCCAAAGGCCTGGCCATGGCTGAAAAAATCATGAAAACTATCCAGGTATCAGCCCATGAGATGTCGCAAAAGCTGGCAGAAGAGAAAGGGGTTTTTAAAAATTATGATAAGTCAATTTATAAAATCCAAGGCCTAAAAATGAGAAATGCCGCCTTAACTAATATTGCTCCGACCGGCACTATTTCCATGACCATGGATGTTTCTGGCGGCGTCGAGCCCTATTTCGCCCTGGCTTATTATTATAAGCATGTCTTGGGCGGGGATGTTGATCTGGTTTATTTCAATAAGCATTTAGAGAAGGCCTTAAAAGAACAGGGTTACTATACGGAAGAAATCAAAAACCAAATTGTTAAAAATGGCAGTGTGCAAAATATCGCTGGTTTGCCGGAAAACATCAAAAAAGTTTTTGTGACTTCCATGGATATCTCGGCTGTTGACCACATTAAAATGCAGGCGACTTTTCAGAAATATTGCGATAATGCCATTTCTAAGACGGTTAACTTCCCTTACTCAGCCAGTAAAAGCGATGTGATGGACGGCTATCTCTTGGCTTGGCGGCTGGGCTGTAAGGGCTGTACGGTTTATCGTGATGGTTCCCGTGACAAGCAGATCTTAAACATCGCCAAAGATGAACCACTGGACCCCAATGCCGGCTTGACTGATGAAATGCCTATGGTTAATACCAGTAGTGTGCCGACTGAAGGCTATCAGGCGCCTAGGCCGGTTGGTAAAAAAGAAGTCATGGCCAGCGGCGTTTGCCCGAATTGCGACGGGCCAATTATCATTGCCGAGGGCTGTTATACTTGCGCCAACTGCGCCTTGAGCGCCTGCTCAATTTAAGTGTCATTTGTCATTGTGAGGAAGGAAGCAATCCCATGTTTATATCAAATGAGATTGTTTTGGTCGTCCGCCAGCTGGCGGAGGCGAACTTCTCGCCATGACAATTAAAAAGGAAAAGATAAATAGAAAATTAATTAAATATTGAATATTAGATATTTTTTATATTTTTATATTCTTGTATTTTTAATTTATGATTCAAATATATTTCGGCGATGGCAAAGGTAAAACCACTGCGGCTCTGGGCTTATCAATGCGGGCTTTCGGCCACGGTCAAAAAGTCGCTATTATTTTTTTTGACAAAGGCGGCAATGATTATAATGAAAGGAGGGTTTTAGAAAAACTGGGCATTGATTATTTTTCTTTCGGCCGCGACCGGCGGCTGATTGAAGGCATTTTTGATTTTTCGCTTAAATATCAGGATTTAGAAATGGCTCAAAAATCCATGGCCAAACTCCGGGAAATCCATAATGATTATGATTTGATAGTTTTAGACGAGGTTTTAAACGCTGTCAGATTGCAAATGATGCCGCTTCAGGGATTGCTTGATTATTTAGATAAAGAATTGCCAAAAAATCTTGAATTGGTTTTAACTGGCCGGGGCCAATTTGCCGAATTGGAAGAGCGAGCGGATCTGGTCTCGGAAATGAAAATGATCAAGCATTATTTTCAGAAGAATCTGCCGGCGCGGAAAGGAATTGAATATTAATTATTTCCAGTTGCGGTTTTTATTAGAAACAGTATAATTAAGGCATAAAAATAAGATCTCGGATATGACTAGGGGAGGGGTGGAAAAACTAGTCCGTATTCCTCTTAACTCAATTTCTCTTGAAGGACTTTTAAAAGTTCCTCAATCAGCGAAATCATTGGTTATTTTTGTCCATGGCAGCGGCAGCAGCCGTTTGAGTCCGCGTAATAATTATGTGGCCGATGTTTTGAATCGGGCTGGTTTGGCTACTTTGCTTTTTGACCTTTTAACTGAAGATGAAGACCAGGTTTATGAAACCCGCTTTGATATTGATTTATTGGTTGAGCGTTTGAGAGTTGCTACTCACTGGGTCAAAGATAATGAGCTGACTAAAAATTTTAAAATCGGCTATTTTGGTGCCAGCACTGGCGCGGCTGCCGCTATTAAAGCGGCAGCCGATTTAGGTGAAGATATTAAAGCTCTGGTTTCTCGCGGTGGCCGGCCGGATTTAGCCGGTGAAGCGCTGACGAAATTAAAATCACCGATTCTTTTAATTGTCGGCGGTCAGGATGAGGAAGTTATTAAATTAAACAAAAAAGCCCTTGCCTTAATTAAGGCGGAGAAAAAATTAAGTATTATTCCCGGCGCTACTCATTTATTTGAAGAAGAGGGAACTTTAGATCAGGTAGCCAAAGAAGCAGTGGAATGGTTTAACAAGCATTGGTGATTGATCTGCCTAGGCCGGCAGATAATTGGTAAAATTTAATTTTGAATTTTGAATGAATTTTTAATTTCGAAATTAAAATTTCAAAATTGATTAGAAATTCATAATTTAAAATTGAAGCTCTTTTTGACGGGCCAACCATAAAATTATGACATTTAAAAACCGCCAGGAGGCGGGACAAAAATTAGTATCTCAATTGGAAAAATATCGTGGCAATTACCAGGCGATTATTTTGGGATTGCCGCGAGGCGGAGTAGTAACCGCCAGTGTTATAGCCCAAGAGCTGAAGCTACCGCTGGATTTGATAGTACCCAGAAAGATCGGAGCACCTGGCAATTCAGAGCTGGCCATTGGCGCCATCACTGAAGACGGTGAGGGAATTTTTGATGAAAGTTTAATCAGGGCTTATCAGATCAGCCAAGATTATATTAACCGGGAAATTGAGCAAGAAAAACAAGAAGCTAAAAGGCGGTTAAAAGTTTATCGAGCTGATAAAAAGACCCTGGACTTAAAAGATAAAATCGCTATTTTAGTGGATGACGGGGTAGCAACTGGCGCCACCATGCAAGCGGCGATAAAATCGGTTAAGAAGAAAGGCGCTGCCAAGGTGGTAGTGGCTGTGCCGGTGATTTCTCAAGAAGCCCTGATGACTCTTAAAAAAGAGACCGAGGAAGTGATTTATCTGGACAGGCCGGCCTTTTTTGGCGCGGTGGGGGAGTTTTATGAGGATTTTTCTCAAGTGGAAGATGAGGAGGTGATAAAACGATTTCAAATGGCAGATTGAAGATCGGAAATAAAAGATAGTGGATTAATAATTTAGAATTTTTAATTTGTAATTCATTTTAGTAATTGGAGCGGGGCGGGACGTGAAATAAAATAAAATAACTAAATATGATTTTATGGCCACTAAAACAGTTTTAATCATCAAAGATGACAATATTTTGCAGAAAGCCCTAACTACGTCCTTAAAAGATGAGGGTAAAGTTAGAGAGGAATTAAAAAGAAAATCACAATAATTGTCTTTTAACTTTGGATTAAAAAAATGGTATAATAAATATCAAGAAAGCAAAAAAACAAAACAAAACAACAAGTTAAGAAATTATTTTATTGTTTGTTTTTTGGCTTTATAATGTTGCTGGCCGAATACCCCTGGCTTTTAAGCCAGGGGATGAAGGCCAGTGTGAGAAAAAATATTGTCGGCGGTAGAGACGGGGCATGCCCCGTCTCTACCAGTCATTCTGAATTTGCCCAGACCTGCCTGCCGGCAGGCAGGTACTGCGGTCTTTAGACCGCAGTCAAATTCATTGTTTTTTGAGTTTAGCTTTTTTTCTCTCGCCCCAAGCCAATAAAAACAAAGTATGAAACTCTCTACCCAATTAATTATCTTATTTATCAGCTTGACTCTTATTCCTCTGGTTTTTGTCGGTTTTTTAAACTATGTTAATACGCGTGAAGTCATTGCCAATCAAATAATGACGCAATTGGTTTCCATTGCCGATATTAAAAAAAATCAGATGAATGAGGTTGTTGATTCTTATCTGGGTTTGGTTGAATCGGTTGCTGGCCATTCTCATTTTCGCCTAAACCTCCAAGAGTATAATCAGAATCCTACACCCAATTCAATCATTGCCCTTTACAATGATCTTTTGGACGATTTAAACATTTCCCCAGAACTTATTTCTATTTCGGTCAAAGATCTAGAAGGTAATTTGGTGGTTTCTACTGAAAGCAATCCTCAGTTGCGACTCATTGATGAACCGGAATCGGCCATCATAGGAGAAATTTTTTTAGATGAACAGAATATTCCCCGCGTTTTGCTTAGCGGACCAGTAAAAAATAATGGCGATATCCTTGGCTTTGTGGAGATGGTAGCAAAAATTGATTCATTTTTAAAAATAACCAGCGATTATTCTGGCTTGGGCCAATCAGGTGAGGTGTTAGTAGCTAAAAAAAATGAAGCTGGTGATGCACTTTTTCTGACTCCCATTCGCTTTGACCCCCAGGCAGCTCTAAAACGGGTGGTCGCTGAAGAAAGAACTGATGTGCCATCGGTTCATGCCATAGCTGGCGAGGAAAAGTCCTTTACTATTGGTATGGTTGACTATCGTGATATTCCGGTTTTAGCGGTAACCAGATTTATTGACAGCCAGGACTGGGGCATGGTGGTTAAAATAGACCGGGAGGAAGTTTTCCAACCCCTGTCTAATATTCTTTTAACTTTTATAATTATTATTCTTATTACTTTAGCGATTGTCAGTATTACTGCCGTTTTTATTGCCCGCGCTTTCACTAAGCCGATTATCCAGCTGTCCCGGGTTGCTAAAAAATTGTCTAAAAGTGATTTTACTGCCGCGGCCAATATAACTTATCATTCTGACAATGAAATTGGCGTGTTGACTGAAGTTTTTATCACCATGGCGGCTAAGCTCAAAGAATCATATCAGGGCTTAGAGATTAAAGTGAAAGAAAGGACACAGGATATGGAAAAATTCAAGTTAGCGGTGGATAACGCTTCTGACCAGATAATCATTACTGATCCTGATGGCATTATTTTGTATGCCAGCAAAGCCACCGAAAAAATAACCGGTTTTAAAATGAAAGAATTTTTAGGCAAAAAATCCGGCACCAAATTATTGTGGGGCGGCCAAATGAGCAAAGAATTTTATCAAAAAATGTGGCAGACCATTAAGATTGATAAAAAAACTTTTGTTAGTGAAATGGTCAACCGTAAAAAAGATGGCACGCTTTACAATGTTTTAGTCAGTATTTCTCCCTGTTTGGACAATCGGGGCAAAGTTATTTATTTTGTGGGCATTGAAAGGGATATTACCAAGGAGAAGGAAGTGGATAAACTGAAAACGGAATTTGTCTCAGTGGCTTCTCATCAACTGCGAACTCCTTTAACTGCCATCAGATGGTATATTGAGGAAGTTTATAATGAGGAACTTGGCCGGATTAATAAAGACCAAAAGGATTATTTAAAACAGGTGTTAGAATCCAATAAGCGTATGATCAGATTGGTTAATGATTTATTGAATGTTTCGCGGCTGGAAAGCGGCCGGATAACCGTTGAGCCGGTGTTAACTGATCTTAGCCAATTAATCGAAGGCGCGATTACCGAGAGCGATATTATGGCTAAAGCCAGAAATTGCCGATTGATTTTTATTAAACCTAAAGAGAGATTGCCGGCTATTAAAATTGATCCGGCGTTAATCGGGCAAGTGATTAATAATTTAATTTCTAATGCCATTAAATATTCTAAAACTGGAGGAATCAAATGCCAGGTCCGAGTTGAATTGGCCCCCAAAGGCAAAAATGTTATGATCAGTGTCAAGGATAATGGCATTGGCATACCTAAAAATCTTCAGCCTCGGGTTTTTGAGAAGTTTTTTAGAGCTGATAATGCCGTTAAGTTAGAAACCCAAGGAACTGGCTTGGGCTTATACATTGCCAAAACTATCATTGAGGTCTCTGGCGGTCAAATTTGGTTTAAGTCCGGCAGCGGAGGGTCAACTTTTGTTTTTACTTTGCCACTGGTTGGCAGCCAGCCGCGCAAGGGTGAGAGGGGATTGGCGTAGATAATTTAAAAATTTAAAAATAAATAAGTTGGTAGTGAGTGGTGGGTAGTGAATAGAAATTTTTAATAAATATTCTCTCACTAACTATTAACTGCCAACTACTTACTATAAACTAAAAAATATGAATTCAAAAAAAGTGTACCAAATCCTCATAGTTGAGGATGAATCAGTGCTTCAGCAATCATTAGTCAATAAAATACAGCGTGATGGTTGGCAAGCCAGTTCGGCTTTAAACGGCGAAGAAGGCCTGCGTTCTCTTAAAAGAAAAAAACCGGACTTAATTTTATTAGATATCCGAATGCCAAAAATGGGCGGTCTGGAAATGTTAAAAGAAGTCCGAAAAAAATATGATAAAAAAGAATTACCGGTAATTATTTTGACTAATTATGATGAAAAAGAAAATGTCAGCCGGTCATTAGAATTAGGTGCCGAAATTTTCTTAGTCAAAGCCAATTATTCCTTGGATGATATTATGGAGAAAATCAAGGAAGTTTTGGGATAATGATTTAAAATTATAAATTCCCAATCTCAAACTCCAAACAAATCTCAAATCTTAATTTTAAAATTCCAAACTTTTTAATTTGTAATTTTGGTTATTGTAATTTATTTGTCGGCCGGCTTGTCGGCTGTAGGCATGGCAGGCAGGTTTGTTATTTGTAATTTTGAATTTGGAATTTATTAATTACCAGTTGCTAAATTATGTCTAAACCCAAAGTTAGAATACTCTTAGCCGAAAATGACCGGTTTTTATCTAAAGCCCTAAGCCATAAATTATTAAGGGCTAAAAATTTGTTATGACTGATTACATAGTTAGGAGCGATCTCTCACTTGACATGATGGTGGAAAAAATTGAGAAGCTTTTGAAAAAAATTAGCACTTTATCAACGATTTTGGTATAATTAAAATCACCATCTAATAAATATCCACATCTAGCTGCTAAAGCTAAATCACTTGGCTTATTTATTGGTTATTTTTAGAAATTAAACAAAAAATCAGAGTGTTTGGTCGAAAAAAACCAATTAAAAAAAGAAAAATCCTGGTAATTGAAGATGATTCGCTTTTAGCTAACATATTAATTAATTCCTTTGTTCGTGAGGGCTTTGAGGCCTTTAATATCTTAGACGGTCTGCAAGCTATTGAGACAACCAAGAAGCTCAGACCGGATTTAATTTTATTGGATCTGATTTTGCCCGGTTTGGACGGCTTTGAGGTTCTGCGGCAGTTAAAAGCCGACGAACAACTAAAAAAAGTGCCGGTTTTTATTATTTCTAATCTGGACAGTATCTCGGATGTCCGATCAGCTAAAATTTTGGGTGCTGAAGAATATTTTATCAAAGCCAATACTAATGTTAAAAATATTATTAAGGAGGTAAATAAAAGATTGACTACTAAATAATTCATTATGCCCAATAGTGAAAGAGCTACAGGTAACGGCAGCAAGTTAGCCGTCAGCCAAGGTAAAATGGTTTTGATAGTGGAAGATGACGAGGTCTTGCTTCGGGTTTTATATCTGTTTTTAAAACGCGCCGGCTATACTATTGCTACCGCCACCGACGGTGAATCGGCAGTCAAAATAATTCAACGTCTCAAGCCCAATATTATTTTATTGGATTTACTTTTGCCCAAGATGGATGGCTTTGAGGTCTTGAGGATTTTAAAAGCCGATCCCAAATTAAAAAATATTCCAGTAGTGGTTTTATCCAATTTAGGCGATAACGCCGATATTGCCAAAGCCAAGTCTTTAGGCGCTAATGATTATTTTATCAAAGCTAATACCGATCTGGCAGTTATCCTGGAGAAAATAAAAAATTATTAACTCAATATATGCTCCGCAAGACAGCAACGGTGACAGTTTAGCAATTAAATTAATGTTTATTAATCCGCCTCGGCGCTTTGTCGAGGCGGTCTTGTCTAAAATAAGTTTTTTTGTTAAAATAAGTCATAAAGTTATAATAGTTATATTCAAGGTATGAGTTTATTTTGGTGGATAATTTTGAGTAATATTTTTATCAGCTTAATATCTTTTATCGGCGTTTTAGTTTTGGTCTTTAAAGATTGGTTGTTGAAAAAGATATTATTATGGCTGGTGGCCTTTTCGGCCGGCTCTTTGATTGCCGGCGCTTTTTTTCATATGATTCCTGAGGCCATTGATAATTTAGGCAATAACTCGGCTGTTTATTTCTGGATCATTGCTGGCTTTTCCATTTTCTTTTTATTGGAACAATTTATCCATTGGCATCATTGCCATAATTTGGAGTGCCAACATGAAGAATATACCAAACCAGTTGCTTATCTGATATTAGTGGCTGATGCCTTGCATAATTTTATTGATGGCTTGGCGATTGCCGGCGCTTTCATTGTTGATATTAGAATCGGCATCATTACTTTGATTGTTATTGCTACTCATGAGATTCCTCAGGAGTTAGGTGATTTTGGCGTTTTTATTCATAGTGGCTGGAAAAAGAGTCGGGCGCTTTTATTTAATTTCATTTCCGGTTTAACAGCGGTTTTAGGCGGTTTGGTTGCTTATTTTGTTGCCCAAAGCTTTAATGTGGCCTTTTTATTACCGCTAGCGGCTGGCAGTTTTATTTACATTGCTGCTTCTGATTTAATACCGGAAGTAAAATATCAGGTTAAATTGAAAGCCAATATTGCTCATTTTATCGCTTTTATTTTAGGCATAATACTAATTTGGGCGGTGGGCTTGTTGGAAAAATAATTATTAGCTGGTAGGGTAGTAGCTTTTTAGCTTCTTAGGATTTTAAATATTTTCCTAACAAGCTAAGAAGCTAATAAGCTAAGAAGCTAATTATGAAAATACTCAAAATCGGAGCCGATTGGTGTCCGGAATGCGTGATTATGAGATTAAGGTGGCAGGAGATAGAAAAGCAATTTCCCGATTTAAAAACCGAATCCATTGACATAGATAAAAATCCAGCCATTAAAAAAACTAGAAATGTCGAAGACATCCCGACTTTTATTTTTTTAGCCGATGATGACCGGGAATTACTACGGTTGGAGAAATTAGTGGAAATTAAAGACCTGATTAGAATAATCCAAGAAAACACAAAAACACAAAAACACAAAAACAATTTATAACTTTTATGTTCAAAAAAATACTCATCATTATCATTTTATTTTTTCTGCTTCTGCCCAGTGCAACAAGCGCAGTTGAGGTGGTGGAAATTAATTTCTTCCATAGCCAAACCTGCCCCTTTTGTTTAGCGGAAAAAGAATTTTTAAATAAATTGGGCCGGGAATTCCCCCAAATTACCATTAATAGCTATGACGTGGCCCAATCTTCAACTGTTGAAAAATTGGAAGGTTTTTATAACAAGTATAAAGTGCCATCGGAGAACTGGGGTTTGATACCGGCTACTTTCGTTGGCGGTCAGGCCTATTTGGGCTTTACTGATGAAACTGGCACTGTCATCAGAAGCCAAATAATTAAATTATTAAATGATCAAGACAGTGATTGGGGCATGGAAGTTTCTCAGGGTACTTTCGAACAGCAGGTCAGTGATCAATTAGCAATTTTAAAGCAAAGAAAAATAAAAATTCCGTTTTTCGGGGAATTTCAGGTGGCTGGTTTTTCTCCTTTGGCTTTAAGCTCGGCCGTGGGAATTTTAGACGGTTTTAATGCTTGCGCTTTAGTGGCTTTAAGCATTCTTTTGGCTATTTTAATCTCTACCGGTAATCGCCGAAGAGTAATTATGGTTGGTGGCACTTTTATTTTGGTTTCCGGTTTAGTTTATTATATTTTTATCGCCGCCTGGCTCAATGTCTTTTTATTTTTAGGTTATCTTAAAATCATAACTTATCTGATTTCGTTACTGGTGATAATATTTGGCCTTTTTCTTTTGAAAGATTATTTCTATGATATTGTTTGTAAAATCTGCGATATTAAAAATGACAACCAAAACGGATTGCTAACCAGAGCGCAAAGGTATTTGTTTGCCAAAGCCAATAGGACAGTTTCTTCAGAGATGCCCTTGGTTTTAATGTTATTGATAGTAGCTTTAATTGCCATTGGTATAAATCTAATAGAACTTTTTTGTTCTTTGGGTTTTCCACTGGCTTACACTAAAATTTTAGCCACTCATAATTTACCGATTTACCAGTATTATCTTTATTTGTTGGTTTACATTTTTTTCTATATGCTGGATGATTTGCTGATATTTTTGGCCGCGGTCTTTACTTTAAGGCTAACCAAGGTTTCTGATAAATACTTGAAATATGTCAAACTGATCAGCGGCCTGGTTTTATTGCTCTTGGGACTAATTATGATATTAAAACCGGAACTATTATCTTTTTAAGATTATAATCAAATAATTGCATTTTTTTAGAAACCGGAGTAAAATTAGATCAGATAGTTATAGAACTGTTTTAGTTGTAAATTTAGGATTTTTCGAGCGAGACAATTCTGCCGGCCGGCCAGCCGGACCAGTAAAATAATTTGAAGCATAGCAGCGCTACGGTGAAAATCATTTTACGCCAATCCGACGAAATTGTAGCCGAAAAAGACAAACTTAGGGTAAAGATAGTTTTGTAACTATCTTGAATATATTAAAAAAGAGGTAAATAACCAATAATTTATGTTAAATTTTTTCAAAAAAGGCGAGGCAGAAAACAAAAAAATAAATATGATTAAAGGACTGGTTTATGGACTGGGCGGGGCTTTAATCATTTTAATCATTGTTTTGTTTATTATTTTCGGGGGTCAGATAAAAGATAAGATCAGCGGCAAAAACACTGATACTAATACCAATGCCAATCAAGAAGCAGCCAAAGATGCCCCCAAGTTAAGAATTACCATAGTGACTTCTAAAAATTGCGAAGGCAAGTGTTTTGACATAAATTTATTTCTTAATGCTTTAAGGCAGAATGGCATCAAAGAAGTCGGCACTGAAACTTTAAATATTGAAGATAGCCAAGGCCAGACCATGGTGGAAAAATATAAGATTGAAAAAGTTCCGACTGTTTTAATTTCCGGCGAACTTGATAAAAATCCGCAACTCGTCCAGGCCTGGACGGCTTTAGGTGAAATTATTGACAATGTTTTTGTTTTTAGAAAGTTGGTCCCTCCTTACTTAGAAGTTGATAGTGGCAATTTAAGGGGCGAATTTTCTTTGGTTTATTTAACGGATTTATCTTGCACCAAGTGCTATGATGTCAATCTTCATAAAACCGCGCTTGGTAATTTGGGATTGACAACACTAAATAGTCAGACGGTTGATATTAGTTCCAATGAGGGTAAAGATCTCTTGAAAAAATACAGTATTAGTGAAGTTCCAACAGTGCTGTTAAATGGTGATCTTTCAGAATATATCGGTTTGCAGCAAATTTGGTCCCAAGTGGGAAAAATTACTGACGATGGCACTTATATTTTTACTAAAATGGATGAAATGGGCAGTTATATGAATTTGAAAACCGGCCAGCTGGTAGAAGTGGCTCCGCCAGCGGTTACCGCGCCAGTTACTACTCAATAAATTAATTTTTCAGCCAAGTAAATATAAATCCCGCTCCCTAACCAGAGCGGGATTTAATCTTGATTTAAAGGCAAAATAATAGTACTATATAGTTAAAAGTTTATAAAGTTAAGGTTTTGGTATTAAAAATATGAGCAAATTATATATAGTCGCCACTCCCATAGGAAATTTATCGGACATTACTTTAAGAGCCATTGAGACCTTAAAAAATGTTGATTTGATTCTCTGCGAAGACACCAGAGTTTCTAAGCATCTTTTAGACCATTATCAGATTACTACTTCTTTAACTTCCTATCATCAGCATAGCGGCGAAGGCAAAATAAAATCATTATTGGAAAAAATAAAAGCCGGCGCCAATTTGGCGTTAATTACCGATGCTGGCACGCCGGGCATTTCTGATCCAGGTAATAAATTTATAGCTGAAGTAGTTAGTAAAATTGGCCCGGTTTGTCAGATAATTCCCATTCCCGGACCCTCGGCCATTATTTCTGCCTTATCTATTTGTGGCCTGCCAACTGATAAATTTTTATTTTTGGGCTTTCTACCCCATAAAAAGGGTCGGGAAACATTATTTAAGAGAATAAAAGATAGTGAGGAGACGATGGTTTTTTATGAATCAACTCATCGCATCATTAAAACTTTAGAGCGCCTAAGCGAATTAATAGAGAGCGATAGAAAAATAGTTGTTAGCCGCGAACTGACCAAAAAATTTGAAACGATTTATCGGGGCAATATTTCACAAGTTCTGGAGCAAGTAAAAAAAGATACTATTAAGGGAGAATTTGTGGTAATTATAAGCGGTAAATAACTGAAAATTCAAATGTCAAAATTCAAAATTATAACTCAAAACCATAAAATTAATTTTTTAAAAAGTTTTGAATTTTAAGTTTTAGTTTTGCGTTTTGCGTTTTGAGATTTTAATTTTTATAATATTATGAGCAAATTCTACATTACTACTCCGATTTATTATGTCAATGACCAGCCGCATATTGGTCACGCCTATACCACTATTGCCGCTGATGTCTTGGCTAGGTACCACCGCCTAAAAGGCGAAGAAGTGTTTTTTTTAACCGGTACTGATGAGCATGGCTCTAAAGTATTTGGTAGCGCCCAGGAAGCCGGCCAAGAGCCGCAGGCCTTTTGTGATGAGAATTCTGCTAAATTTCAAATGGTCTGGGACCGGCTTAATATCGCTAATGACTATTTCCTTCGTACCACTTCAATAGAGCATAAAAAAGGCGTGGCCAAATTCCTGAACGAATTAAAAGATGCCGGCCTGATCTATCAGAGCGATTATACTGGACTTTATTGTACTGGCTGTGAAAAGTTTGTCACCGAAAAAGAATTAGTGGGTGGCTTATGCCCGGACCACAAAAAAGAGCCGGAGGTCTTAAAGGAAAGAAATTATTTTTTCAAATTCAATCAATACCTGCCGAAACTTTTAAAGTTAATTGACAACGGCGAGTTAAAAATATTGCCAGCTAATAAAAAAAATGAAGTTCTCGGTTTAATCAAACAAGGTCTCACTGATTTTTCCATTTCTCGGGAAAGCGTCAAGTGGGGGATTAAAATTCCTTTTGATGACTCTCAAGTCGTTTATGTCTGGGTCGAGGCCTTGATGAATTATGTTACTGGCCTTGGCTATGGCGGCGATGAAAGTAATTTTAATAAATTCTGGCCAGCCGATATTCATTTAATGGCTAAGGATATTTTAAAATTTCATGCTCTTTATTGGCCGGCACTTTTATTAGCTGTTGGGTTACCTTTGCCAAAAGTTATTTTTGCCCACGGTTTTTTTACCATTGATGGAGAAAAAATGAGCAAGACCTTGGGCAATATAATCGACCCCAATGTCTTAATTGATGAACTCGGTTCTGACGCGGTTAGGTATTTGCTCTTATCTCAATTTCCTTTTGGCGCTGACGGCGACGTTAAAGCCAGCAGCTTGGCTATTTTATATAATGCCGATTTGGCTAATGGCATCGGCAATTTGACTTCGCGGGTTTTAGCAATGGCTGAAAAATATTTTTCTGATAGAGGCAAGTCCCAGGCCAGAGGCAGGCAAGGTGTCTCTGGCGGACAAGTGCCGGCTAAAGATTTTGAATTTTCCGATGAAGTAGCCGGCATTTGGCACCAATACCAAACAGCCATGAAAAATTTTCAGCTTGATCAGGTGATAGAAATCATCAGGAAATTAAATGCCTTTGCTGACAGCTATGTGGAAAGGCAAAAACCCTGGGAGCTAGCCAAATCTGATCCGGATCAATTAGTTAAAGTAATTTATAATCTCTTGGAGATTATCAGGCACTTGGCTTTGATGATTTATCCGGTTATGCCGACAGTGGCGGAAAAAATAATGACTAATTTAGGCCAAGCCGATTGGCTGGAGCGTGATTTCAAAGAATTAATTGATTGGGGCGGACTTGAGCCAGGCACTAAAGTTACCAAAAGCGAAGCGTTGTTTCCCAGGTTGGAGAAATAATTTTTAATTTAGCAATTTTCAATTTTTTCAGACCAGAGGCAGATCCCAGGATAGAGGCAGGCAAAGCGCCTCTGGCGGAAAACAATTTTAAAATTTAAAAATTAATTAATTGTTTGAAAATTGAAAATTGAAAATTTTTAAATTTACATCTTATGCTTTTTACCCTCGTCGACGTTATCTTAATTGTCATTGTTTTGGCTTTTGTTATGCTCGGTTTTTTTATGGGCCTGATTTCGGCTATTGGCGCTTTAATTGGCTTAGTTTTAGGCACCTGGGCGGCTATCAGTTATTTTGCGCCCGTAGCTGATTGGCTAGCCCCTTATTTATTTAGTTATACCGGCTTGTCCAAAACAGTAGCCTTTATGGCCATATTTTTAATAATTAATCGCTTAACCGCTTTGATTTTTTGGCTGATTAATAAAGTTTTCGGCCTAATATCAATTATCCCGTTTTTAAAATCCATCAATCGTTTAGGCGGCGCTGTTTTGGGCTTAGTTGAGGGAGTGCTGATTACTGGCACAGCTATTTTTATTATTGCTAAATTTGGTCTTGACATCGCTTGGCTTTCGCAGAATTTAGACCAATCTCAAATCGCCCATTTATTGATTTTAACCACCCAGTTTTTAAGTAACTTTATTCCTTAGCATGCTGATAGATTCCCATTGCCATATTAATTTTTCTGCCTATAAAAATGATGCCCAAGCAGTTATTGGCCGAGCACTGGCCAGTGATACTTGGTTGATTAATATCGGTTCGCAATACAGCACTTCTGTTCGGACTATTAAAATTGCTGAGAATTATCATCAAGGAGTTTATGCCGTTGTTGGCCTTCACCCGATACATTTAGTTGATGATATCACCGAAAGCGTTGTTATTGATGGTCAAAAACAGGGAATCACCACTAAGCGCGAAGAGTTTGATTATGATAAATACAAGGCACTGGCAAAATCATCAACCAAAGTAGTGGGTTTGGGTGAAACCGGCTTGGATTATTTTTATTTCAATGAAGCTGTTGACACAGAAGCCCATAAAAAAATCCAAAGGAAAGTTTTTACTGATTTTATAAAATTAGGGCAAGAACTTAATTTGCCTTTAGTTATCCATGCTCGCGGTTCGAAAAATGACCACTATGGCGTCTATGATGATGTCTTGGAAATATTAAGGGCGACTGGAGTGTTTTTTGGTGTGGCTCATTGTTTTGGCGGCAACCTGCGCCAAGCCCAGGAATTTATCAAGCTGGGATTTTATATCGGCTTTACCGGCCTTGTGACTTTTAAAAGCCAAGCCGAGGAAGTACAAAGTATAGTTAAGGAGCTGCCGCTGGATAAAATTCTGATTGAAACCGATGCGCCCTTCCTTTCGCCTGAACCTTATCGCGGACAGAGGAATGAGCCGGCCTATGTTAAATTAGTGGCTCAAAAAGTGGCTGAATTGAAAAATTTGCCTATTTCAGAAGTAAGCGATGCAACCTTCAATAATGCTAAAAATCTTTTTAAGTTTTAGTATGCATCAAGTAATTATCCTGTTATTAAATTTACTCCCGACTTTTTTGCTTTTTATCGGTCTGGAGCGTAATTGGTGGTCGATAGTTAGTATTATTTTATTTTTAGTTTGGTTGGTTTCGTCAGCTGTTTTAGCCAATTCGATTTTAACTAAAGTTTTTTCCATACCCCAGGTATTTATTAGGCTACTGGGGATTTTTGTGGTTATTATTGTTTTAGGTTTTATCACTAATATTTTTACTTCTTGGCTGGCTTTTAATAATTTTTTCTTTTTACTTTCACTGATTATCACTGATTTAATTTTATTTTTGGGATCTCAAATATTTTCTAAAGTCAGCCGGCTCAAAGTACCAGATTTTGAGAGTAATACTCCAGCTCTAAAAGTCGGCAACTTATTTATTTTTTCTTTATTTATTTTACTTATCATCGGCTGGAACCTTATTTTTTCATCAGTTACTGGCGGTTATTTAACCAGTCCTTGGCAGGTTCTTTCTATTTGGTACTTGTTGGTGTCTTTTTTAGCGCTCTTAATAATTTTTACTCTGGCCTTTTCCCAGCGCTCACTGATTTTAACCATTATTGCTATCATTGCCGTTTCTTTAATGATCCATTCCTACTTGTTGGTTTATCAAGAGGGCTTTGGCGGGGATAGGTGGCGCCATTTGGGCTCAGCCAACCGGCTTTTAAATGAACTGACTTATCAGCCAACTCTTCTCACTGACAATCTTTGGCAAAGGCGAATTGCCGGCCTTGATATTCCCCAGGCCCTGATTGCCGGACCCAAGATTTCTTACGGCTTTGAGTGGTCGCTGGTGATGATTATCGCTAAAATTTCTAAGTTAAGTATTTTTTTGATTGATAAATATCTGATGGTTGTTTTATGGTCGGTGTTTTTGCCGATTTTAATTTTAACAGCCGCTTCTGAACTTTGGCCCAAGAAAAACTATTTATTGTTGTCGGCTGCTCTGACCCTGGCTTTTTATATTTTGCAGTATTACGGCAGCCAGACGCTGCCGATTGGTTTCGCTGCCCTTAATTTTTTGTTTTTAATCAGCTGCTTGCTGGCTTATTTGAAGAATCCCCAAGGTCCAACCCTGGCTTTGGTAATTTTTTTAACTCTGCTGTCTTATTTTGGCTATTCTTTGGCTTTTATTATCTTGATGATAGCTTTGGTTTGGCTGCTGTCATTTCGCTTGAAGCCCTTGATCCGGTATTTGATTTTGTCCTGGCTTAGTATTACAATTTTTTTAATTGAGCTTATTTCTGATTTTTCCCAGCTCAAAAGCAGTTTTTCTCTGGCTGATATTTTTTCTGATTTATTTATAAAAGGCAGCTTTTTATTCTTTGCCACTGGCCGGCTGCTGCCCTGGCCAATCAATAATTGGCCAGTGGTTTCTTTAATTATTAGCTGGTTAGTTGGCTTATTGGTTTTAGTTTCTGCGTATAAACTTCTAAAAACCAAACAAAAAAATCATATTTTTTTAGTTGGTTTATTAGTTATTTTAGTGGTCAATTATGCCTTAGCCTGGATTTTTTTAGATGGTTTGCATACTTTGTCGCGCCGTTTGAATATTTTCATAGTTTTATTGACCCTTCTGGTTTTAGCTTGGGGCTTGGCTAATTTAGTCAATAATAAAAAGAAAATTTTAATGACTATTATTCTTTTAAGCCTTATCAGCTCTTTAACTTATGCTTCCGGTCCGGTTTTAGAGGCTACAGTAACCACCGCTGACGTTTTAGCGATGGAATTTATCTGGCAGGCAATAAAAGACCAGCCGGAAAATTATTGCGTTTTAGCCGATACTTGGCCGCTCCTGGCCTTGGAAGCTTATTCGGCCAAGGAAGTGGTGGCTGGGAACTTTAAGAGCGATTTTAATTATCAGCAGCCGGAAAGAGTCAAGCTCTTAGCTGATTTTATCAACTGCCCGTCTTTGGAAGTTTTAAACGAAGCTCTTAAAATTACTCGGACCCAATCTTGTTTTGTGGTAATTGATAATAATAAAGCTCAAAAAATTATAATTGAAAAAATTAGTGATTTATTGGGCCGGCCTCGGGCTTATGGCAGCAATTTAATTTGGCAATATCGCTAGTGATTAGTTATTAGTGTTTAGTGATTAGTAATCTTAATATTAACCTCTAAACGCTAACACCTAAATACTAAACCTATGTCCGATTGTATTTTTTGCAAAATTATCTCTGGCGACATTCCCAGTTATAAGATTTATGAGGATAAGGATGTTTTGGCCTTTTTAGACATTACTCCGGTTAATCCCGGGCATACCTTGGTGGTAGCCAAAGAACATTATGAAAATTTAAATGATTTGCCAGAAGAGTTGACCAAGAAAATTGTTCAGGCAGTTAAAAAAATAGCGCCAGCCGTTGTTAAAGGAGCTGGGGCTGATGGCTTTAATCTTAATTTAAACAATGGTCCGGCTGCCGGCCAAGTTGTCAATCATGTCCATTTCCATATTGTGCCCAGAAAAATCGGAGATGGTTATGAGCTGTGGCCTGGCCAGGAATACGGGGAAGGTGAGGCCCAGGCAGTTTTGGAGAAAATTAAGAATAATATCTAAAGAATATAAAAATTAGTCACTAAAAAAGCACGATTTAACTCGTGCTTGATTTTAACCGATTATTTCACCTCGGTTGAATTTTACAACAGGTATTAATTCTCCTTGCCAAAATCTGAGTTTGACCCCAGCTTCTTTAAAGAGCTGTAAAGTGCGGACAGCGTGCTCGCGCCACTCGGGAGGATTTTGATCGTCCCAGGATTTATCAACCACAACTTTTTTAATACCACTCTGGACAATAGCTCTGGCGCAATCCATACAAGGGATGCCATTAGTGTAAAGAGTGCAACCTTTCAAAGAAGCGCCGAATCTCACAGCATTGAAAATCGCATTCCTTTCGGCATGTTCAAACCAGAAATATTTTTCCGGCCGCTCTTGCCTTTGGGGCACATTATCATTTATGCCTCGGGGAAAGCTGTTATAGCCGGTAGTCCTGACTTCTCTATCCGGCCCGATTATCACGGCGCCGATATGGGTGCTTTGGTCTTTGCTTTTGGTAGCCACTAAATAAGCCATAGTCATAAAAAGTTGATCCCAATCAGGTACTGTGATTTCTGGCATTTTTTATCTCCTTTTGGGGCAGGTTTTAAAGTCCATTAAAAAGAGATTAGCACAAGTTTATCTAATAGTCAACTCCATTAAATAGGGTTTATCAGCTATTATCGATTGGAAATAGAGATCGCGTCCTCGATTATCTAAAGTCAGATAATTTATTTTATGACCATTGAATAACTCAATAATATTTCTTAGTTCACGGTTATCCAATTCAATAATTTTAATTTTATTGTCACTGATAAAGATAATATGCCGACCCTCTGGCTGCCACAGGACTTGACTAACACCAGCGCCGATTCGGGTAATGATTTCTGGCTCTTTCTTTTCTAATTCATAAATCCAAATTTCCCAGTCATTATAAAATAAAAAAGTGTCATCTTTGAGCCAATTGACATTCTTCGCTGCTTGTTTAATAGTTTTATTTTTCGTGCTGGGATCAATAATAAATAATTCCTGATCGCTTTGGTCTAAGAGCAGCAAGCGGGCAAAGTCCCGGTTAATAAAGCGGCAATTAGAGCATTTTAATCCGTCAATAATTTCCAATTGGCTGATATCAGTAATTTTTTGCTTATAAATAACATCTTTGTAATAAAAATAAATCAAATCATTATTAACCAAAAAGTCAGTTACTTTTTTATTTAAAATTAAATTGGTTTTTTGGCTGAATAAATCAATTTTATAAACTCCGAGATTATTTAGAGCGTAAACCAAGTTGTCATTTTTTAAATCCCACTTAATTAAGAAATAATCGTTATTGGGAATAACCAGGGGCGAATCAGCCGGCCGCTCAGTATTAATCACCAAATATTGACTGCCGACCTGAATCAAAATTTTCTTACTGGTGTTAGACCAGCTTAAAATTTTTAAATTATCGTCATAGCCGGCCTGATGAAGCTCGGAAATTTTTTTATCGGTGAAATCTAAGGCCATTATTTTTCGGTTCTGGGTGAGAAAGACCGATTTTTGGTTGTCCGGTGAAGCCAGCCAATCAATAATATCATATGAAGCCAGCTGAGTCGGCCAATTATTTTTCCAAAGTATCACTTCTTCGGCAAAGGTGGTTGAATTCTCAAAAATCTGCAATTTTTTGGTCCAATCATAGTAGCCCTCCTTAGCGATTTTTATCTCATAATCAGCTGGCAGGAGCTTTTCTAATCTAGCTGGCGTTTGATCGCCTATAACCACCTTGCCGTTTAAATAAATATCAGCTTTCTTGGGCAGAGAACTGATTATTAATATTCCGGTTTTTTGTATTTTACCGCGTTTTAAATTATAGCGATAACCCTCTGAATAAAGTACGACTAAAGGAGCGGCAATTAGAAAAATGACGATAAATAAAATATAAATTGTCCGCCGCAGAGCCAGATCATTAGCTGTGGTCAGTTTTATATTTTTATATTTATCGTTTTCTTTTTTGATTTTTATTTTGCCAAACCACCTCATAAATTCTGACTTAACCGCTTATTTTTTCTATTTTAGCCCCAATGTTCTTAAGACGTGGCACGACCTGGGCGTAGCCCCTCTCTATCTGATAAATATTATCTATGATTGTTTCTCCTTCGGCGCATAAGCCAGCGATAATCAGCGCCATACCGGCGCGCAAATCCGGACTTTCTAATTTTTTACCTCTTAATTTAGTTCCGCCTTCAACAATAACGCGGTGCGGATCGCACATAATAATGTCAGCTCCCATTAAGGTTAATTTATCGGTATAAAAAAGCCGGCCTTCAAAAATGGTTTCATGGATTAAGCTTCGGCCCTTGGCTTGGGTCATTAAAACCGTAAATGGCGCTTGCAAATCAGTGGGGAAGCCGGGATATTCATGGGTTTGGATTTCCGTGCCACGTAAAAAACTGGGTTTAGTGGCAATGTAATCCGGTCCGATTTCTAAGTTGGCGCCGGCATTTTTTAAAATAGCTAAAACTGTTTCTAAATGTTCTGGCCGGCAATTACTCACTTTGATTTGGCTGTTGGTAGCCAGCCCCAGCATAATGAACGAACCGGCTTCAATGCGATCGGGAATAAGCTCATATTCGCCGGCTGATAATCTATCCACGCCTTCAATAGTAATCCAAGGCGTGCCTGCGCCTTTGATTTTAGCCCCGCAGTTATTTAGATAATCAGCCAAAGCCGGAATTTCCGGCTCCATGGCGGCATTGATTATAGTGGTCAGGCCTTCAGCCAAACAAGCAGTCATCATCAAGCTCTCGGTCACGGTGACAGAAATTTTAGGCAAAACAATTTTAGCGCCTTTTAATTTCTTGGCTTTTAAAGTAAATGACTCATTGTGTTCAAATAGCTCGGCGCCCAAGGTCTTAAAGCCGGCTAAAAATAAATCTATCGGCCGCTGGCCGATAATGCAGCCACCTGGCTGGCTCATAGTAACTTCGCCGAATCTGGCTAAAAGAGGGCCAGCCAGCATAATTGAAGAGCGGAGTTTTTTAGTCAGCTCCCAATCGGGACTGGATTTTTTCAAGCCAGCCGGGTCTATTTCCATAGTTGAATTGCCCCAGGCCATTTTAACACCCAGATCTTCTAAAATTTCCGCCATTCTTTTAATGTCTTCAATCTTCGGGATATTGCTGACTCGGCAGATTTTATCGGACAAAATAGAAGCTGCCAATATTTTTAAAGCAGCATTTTTAGCGCCAGCCACTCTAATCTCACCAGTTAGAGGCTGGCTACCGGTTATCTGGTATTTTTCCATTATTTTAGGGTTTTAAATTAGCTATATTATTACATATTTCTTGAGATTTTACCAGTTAACATAGAAATTAAAATCTGACATTTTTCTTGATTAGTTTTTGTTATCTAATGATTTTTCTGCTACAATAATCTTATTAAAATAATGATCATAGCCAATGCTAAATTTTAAGCTACCGTTTAATCGATTCAATTCCGCTAAAGCGCCTTTTTGGCTCTCTTTTGTTTTTATTGTTTTGGCTTTTATCCTGGGTTTGGCTTTAGGCGGCAATGTTTCTTTCCAAAAAGGCCAGTCCGTTATCAAGGGCCTTGGCCCTAATGCCACTACCTCGCTTGGTCTTGTTAAAAACCAGGCTGGTGAAATTCCCGAGTATCTGACCAAAGACGTTGATTTTAATTTGTTCTGGGATGTCTGGAATATTGTCAAAAAAGAATCTTACGAGGAAAATATACCCGATACCCAGTTATTTTACGGCGCTTTAACCGGCATTGTTGGCTCCTTGGGCGATCCCCACTCGGTTTTTTTTACACCGGAAAATACCGATGGCTTCAACGAAGAATTGGATGGAAAGTTTGAAGGTATCGGTGCCGAGATAGGCATAAGAAACAACATCTTAGCAGTCATTGCTCCCTTAGACAATTCTCCGGCCATTAAAGCCGGCTTACAACCCAAGGATTTGATTTTGGAAATAAACGGCAATGAGACCGAAGGGATGAGTTTAAGCAAGGCAGTGAGTTTAATCAGAGGCAAAAGCGGCACTGAAGTTGTTTTAACTGTCTATCGGGACGGCTTAGCGAAACCGCAGGAAATTTCCATTATCCGCGAGGCTATTAAGGTCAAAAGTTTGGAATTGGAATTTAAGGATAATAATCTGGCTTACATCAAAATCCGGCAGTTTAATTCGGAAACCGTACCTCTTTTTAATGATGCTGTAATTGAAATAATAAAAAAGCCCGAGGTGGCTGGAATAATTTTAGATTTGCGCTATAATCCCGGCGGCTATTTGCAAGCGGCCATTGATATCGCCGGCGAATGGGTTGACGGGGAGGTGGTGGTCAAAGAAAAACTGCGGGGCGGGGAGGAATTATTGCATCGCGCTGGTAACCAGTCGGCCAAATTAGATAAATTTAAGACCGTGGTCTTGGTCAATGACGGCAGCGCTTCGGGTTCGGAAATCGTGGCCGGCGCTCTACAGGATTTGGACCGGGCGACAATTGTCGGTGAGAAGACCTATGGCAAGGGCTCGGTGCAAAAACTTATTGATTTAAAAGATGGCTCTTCCATAAAACTGACTGTGGCTAAGTGGTTCACTCCCCAAGGCAATTCCATTGAGGGCGATGGCATTACGCCTGATGTGGAAGTGGAAATGACTGAAGACGATTATAACAACTACCGCGACCCGCAATTGGCTAAGGCCTTGGAAATATTATTGACAAAGTAATTGGTCAAATTTATAATCTTTATTAAGGATGATGAAATAGGCCGGCTATTTAATAACAGCCGAATCAAGTTTTATTAAATATCCAGCCCAGCTTAACTTAATGAAAATCATCTTATTAAAGAAGGTAAAAAATCTTGGTGATATTGGCGATATTAGAAAAGTGGCTGACGGCTATGCTTTGAATTTTCTAATTCCCCAGAAAATGGCTGGGTTAGCCAGCGCTCAAAATCTCAATAATTTGGTAAAAGCCAAGGCAGAATCGATTAAGCTAGCGGCCAAGGATTTGGCTCTAGCCCAGGCGAAAGCTACTAAGCTCCAAGGCCTGGCTATAGAGATAAAAGCCAAAGCCAATAATGAGGGTAAATTGTACTCGGCTATTTCTACCAGCGCCATTGCCGGTAAATTAAGAGAAAAAGGCCTTGATGTAGAGCATAAGCAAATTAATTTAATGAAGCCAATTAAAGAATTGGGAGAATACTCGGCCTTGGTGGTTTTTAACCATGGCCTGGAGGCGGAAATAACAATTGTGGTAACTGAATGACTAAGGTTAGTAAATATAAAATAGGGGTTTAAACCCTTTATTTTTGTTGATTTTTGTTAAGTTAAAAATAACCAATTATGCCCGAAGGAAAATATATTTTTGTCATTGGCGGAGTGATGTCTGGGGTAGGCAAGGGCATTGCCAGCGCTTCTATCGGCAAAATACTCCAAGCCAGGGGCTGGAAAGTAACAGCGGTGAAAATCGATCCTTACATCAACCTTGATGCCGGTACCATGAATCCGCTAGAACATGGCGAGGTTTTTGTGACTGATGATGGCGATGAAACCGACCAGGATATCGGCAATTATGAGAGATTCTTAGATACCAATATTTACCGAAGCAATTATATGACTACTGGCCGAGTTTATCAGGCGGTTATTGAGCGGGAAAGGAATTTGGAATACGGCGGCAAATGCGTTGAAGTTGTGCCTCATATACCGCTGGAAGTGATTAGCCGGATAAAAAAAGCGGCGCAGCTTATTCAAGCCGATATAACTATCATTGAAATCGGCGGCACGGTCGGCGAATACCAGAATATTTTATTTTTAGAAGCGGCCAGAATGCTGAAATTAAGCCAGCCGCAAGATGTCTTATTCGTTTTGGTTTCTTATTTGCCGGTGCCGGCTAAAATAGGCGAAATGAAAACCAAGCCAACACAGACAGCTGTCAAAATGCTTAATTCAGCCGGCCTTCAGCCGGATTTCATTTTGGGCCGGGCTGATCGGCCGATTGATGAGCCACGGAAAGAAAAAATCGCTCTATTTTGTAATGTCCATAAAGAGGAAATTATCTCTGCTCCTGATACTGATATCGTCTATGAGATACCGATTAATTTTGAAAAAGACAACTTATCGGAAAAGATATTGAAAAAATTTAATTTGGAAATCAAGCCGATAAATTTAGCTGATTGGCAGACACTGGTAGCCAAAATCAATAACGCCCAAACCGGCATCAAAATAGGCATTGTCGGCAAATATTTTGAAACCGGTGATTTTATCTTGCCGGATGCTTACATTTCAGTGATTGAAAGTTTAAAATACGCCGCTTGGCATTGGGGTATAAAGCCGCAAATTCACTGGCTGAATTCCGATGCTTACGAAGATAGCCAGAGGATAACCGGCCTGGCTGACTGTGATTGCTTAGTGGTGCCGGGCGGTTTTGGCTCGCGCGGCATTGAAGGCAAGATTGCGGCTATCAAATATGCCAGGGAAAATAAGATACCCTTTCTGGGGCTGTGTTATGGTATGCAATTGGCTTCAATTGAATTTGCTCGCCACGTTTGCGGCTTAAGCGGAGCCCAAACTACGGAAATTCAACCGACAGCGGAGGACCCGATTATCCATGTTATGGAAGAGCAAGCGGAAAAATTAGCCAAAAATCAATACGGCAATACTATGCGGCTGGGGGAGTATCCTTGCGTTTTAAAACCGGGGTCGGTAGTTGCTGGGTTGTATGGTCAATTAGAAATTACTGAAAGACACCGTCATCGTTATGAATTTAACAATAATTATCGCGATTTATTGGAAGAAGCTGGCTTATTTTTTTCCGGCACCTCGCCCGATGACCAATTAGTGGAAATTATTGAGTTGCCGGCCAATATTCATCCCTTCTTTGTCGGTGTTCAATTCCATCCGGAATTCAAGTCACGCCCGCTTCGCCCCCACCCTTTATTTTTGGGGTTAATCAAAGCCGGCTGGGCTTTACAAAAAAATAAAAACGCCAAAATCTTGTAAGGTTTTGGTGTTTTTATAGTTGTTATTCAACGCTGATGATTTGAACATTTTCCAACTTACCGTTGAATTTTCTGACTTTTTTCTTGGTGTATTTTACTAAACCGCTGCTAACAGCAAAAATGGAATCGTCTTTGGCCAGCCGGGTATTTTTGCCCGGCCGATATTTACTGCCGCGTTGTCTGACAACAATAGCTCCGTTTTTGGCTCTTTCGCCGCCATATAATTTAACGCCTAACCGCTGGGCGTTGGAGTCGCGGCCTAATCTGGTACTGCCGCCCGCTTTTTTATGTGCCATATTTGAATATTATTTATAATAATATTTGGTATATTAGCTTAACTGACAAAAAAAGTCAAGGAATAAGTCATCTGCTTAGCCGATAATAAAACCCCCAGTTATATTAATCGGGGGTAGTTTTTCTTTTTAATGAAGGGCTTTGTTTGGACTTTTGAAGTTGTTCTGCTAAAAGAAGAAATAATTTTTTCATTTGCCTGACGGTCATTCTGCGAGCAATCCTTTTTTCTAATTTTAAAGTCAATTTTTCTTGAGTTTCATCGCTTTGTCCTTTATTGAAAGGATAAAGAACATGCAGGCATTCATGAATAATAGTTGGCAAAATTCTATCTTCTGGATCCAACCAAATAGTTTCCCCATCGGTTAAACCGCGGTTTTTTCTCATTCTCTCTAAAACGACATTAATTCTGCCGGTTCTTAAAACCCCATAAATTCGATGAAGGTAATAATCTATCTGCCTTCTGGTTAATCGGTGGTTGGTTAAGTTTTTAAACATCTGGATCGCCTCCTTGATGTAATGTACGATTATTCAAGTTTACCTATTTTTCCAACAGTAGTCAATTGCCATCTTCGGCAAAATTGTGTATAATTACAGTCAATTAAAAATTAATAATATTGCCTTGTGCCATATAAGATAGTCGTCATCTTTATTTTATTATTATTTTTAACCGGTTGCCTTAGACAATCGCCATCGGTTATTGTCAATCTGCCGGCTGAAGAGGTTAAACAGCAGGCAGCTGGCACTTTACCTGTTATTAAAGCCGATAATAATATTTCTGACGCTTCTAAGACTACTTTGCCAGCCCAAGTGGCTATACCCGCCAAGCTGGAATTAAAAGTGGCTTTTGCTCCCCAGGCGCCTTTTGCCAATTGGGATGAGTTGCATGAAGAGGCCTGCGAAGAGGCCTCAATCATCACAGCGGCTAAATATTTTTCCCATCAGCCGCTTGATGAGAAAATAATGGATGAGGAGATTTATAAGTTGGCTGATTGGGAAGGAGTAAATGGCTATAAAATTGATTTAAGCGCCGCTGAAACTGCCCAAGTTCTGAAAAATTATTATCAACTTAACGCTAAGGTGGTTGAAGATGTGAGTGTGGACAGGATAAAATATGAATTAAGCCGGGGCAATTTAGTGATAGTGCCGGCGGCCGGACGGGAACTGCAAAATCCTTATTTTCGCACACCTGGACCGATTTATCATATGTTGGTTATCAGGGGTTATGATAATGACGAGTTTATCACCAATGAAGTGGGCACTAAAAGGGGAGATGGCTTCAGGTATAAATATCAGCGCTTGATTGATGCTGTCCATGATTGGAATCCGGCTTGGTCGCACTATGAGGTGACAGACGAGCAAATGAGCACCGCTCCCAAAAGGATGGTGGTGGTGACTGGCTCTTGACAGAGATTGATATTTGATGTAACTTAAACATTAAGTTTAGAACCTTATAAATCAACTTACACCAGTCGAAATCGGGCAATTACGCCAGACCAAGAAAGAGGAGAAACGATGATGATTGTGTTTCTAATGGCACTGTTTTCTTTGGTTTTCGCCGCAGTATTATTTATATTTGCCGGTAGTTGGATTAAAACAGATTCTTCTAACGCTCTGGCGGGGATTAGTTTAGGTCTTACGTTTCTTCTTGCCGCCGTATTACTTATTAGTTCTTCTGTCAAAGATGAGAACATAGGGTATGCCGCCCGTAACAACCATTTAGAAAAAAACAGTGTTTATGAAGTATTATACGCCGTAGAGGATGGTGTTAGTTATGATGTTTTAATCAGGCTACCGGATGAAAGGACTGTTCGTCTCTTCAAGCCGGATGAGGAATTCCAGCCGGGGACATATAAGGCCTTTAATAAGTTAACCGCTCCAGGCGTTCATGAGTTATCTCTTAAGCCATTTTCGTCAGTACCAGTGGAAATGGCGGTAGAAAAAGAAGTGGAAAAAGAGGAATAAGTTTTGGCAAAATTACTCCAATCTATACAGATTGGAGTTTTGTTATTTATAATTTTGGTCTCTTAGTTATCCACCTATTTTTATTTTAAACACTTGATTTAGGCACTTGACAAGTATTTTCAGATTGCTATAATGTAAATGCCAACTAATTTAGTAGGAATTATAAATTAATTTAAAAATTTAAAAATTTCTAATTTCTAAACAATTTTAAAATTCATTAATTGTTTGAAAATTAAAAATTAGAAATTGAAAATTAAATTATGATGTTCACCACTAAAACCGAATACGGCATGAGGGCGATGTTAGCCCTTTTAAAGGCGGATGAAAAAAACCCCCTGTCTTTGGCGCAAATAGCTAAGGAAGAACATATTTCCCAGCCCTATTTAGAAAGATTATTTAAACAGCTGAAAACTGACGGTTTAGTTAAAAGCGCCAAGGGTTCAAGTGGCGGCTATTACTTAGCCAGAAAGCCCCAGGATATAAATATGTTTGAAATAGTGGAAGCGTTGGAAGGCCCTCTGTCGGTTTTTTATTGCATGTCCGAGGGTGCCAGAAAAATGGTTTGTACGCCCACCAGGTGTTTAACTAAAAATGTTTGGCATGAACTGCAGGCCAATATTATCAAAACCTTAAGAAAATTTACTTTAGCTGATTTAGCCTAATCAATTATCGATTTATTATTTTATATTTTTATATTTTTAAATTATGTATACTGAAAAAGTTTTAGATCACTTCCATCATCCTCGCAATCAGGGGGTGATTGAGGATGCCGACGGTGTTGGCCAAGTCGGCAACCCGGTTTGCGGCGATATTATGAAGATTTACTTGAAAATTAAAAAAGACCAAGCCGGACAGGAAATAATTGATGATATTAAATTTGAAACTTTGGGTTGCGGCGCGGCTATTGCCACCTCATCAATTCTAACGGAAATGGCCAAAGGCCAGTTGCTGGTTGAAGCCCTAAAAATCGGTAAGCTGGATATTGCCAAAGAATTAGGCGGTTTGCCCGCACCTAAACTTCATTGTTCTATTTTGGCTCATGAGGGTTTGGCCGCCGCCGCTAAAGATTATTATGAGCAAGCCGCTAAATAATTATTTATAATTTTATGATTGCCAGCTTGATTATCGCTTTGAGAGAAACCCTGGAAGCCGCTTTAATTATTGGTATCATTATAGGTTATCTCAATAGAACTGGCCAAGCCAGACATAAGAAAACTGTTTGGCTGGCCGCGGTTTTAGCCATTATTGCCAGCTTAGTCGGTGCCTGGTTGTTCAAGGTTTTAGCTGGCGGCTTTACTGGCCGAGCTGAAGAAATTTTTGAAGGCCTAACCATGCTAATTGGTTCTGTTCTTTTAACCACCATGATTTTGTGGATGATGAATCAAAAGAAGATGAGCCAACAATTGCAAGAGCGAGTGGCCGAGCAGGTTATTAAACCGCAAGATCTTGGCTTATTTCTTTTGGTCTTCATTTCTATTTTAAGAGAAGGCATAGAAACAGTGATTTTTTTGGGTTCAGCCAGCTTAGTGGCTCAAGATAATAATTTAATTGGCGCGGTTTTAGGCCTAGTGATAGCAGTGATTTTAGGTTATGCGGTTTTTACTGGTTTAATGAAAGCTAAGCTCAAGATGTTTTTTAATATCACCAGCCTCTTGCTAATTTTATTTGCCGCTGGTTTAGTGGCTCATGGCATCCATGAATTTGAAGAAGCTGGCTTAATACCCATAGTTATTGAACATGTTTGGGATATCAATCCTGCCCTTAATCCCGATGGTAGTTATCCGGCACTGCATGAAAATGGCTGGTTGGGCGGCTTATTGAAAGGTCTCTTTGGTTATAATGGTAATCCCTCACTGATAGAAATCATCAGTTATATTTCATATTTGCTGGTCCTTAGCATCTTTATTAAAAAATATTATTTAACCGCTAAACAATAACCCATTAATTTTCTATGTCCAAACTAACCCAAGTGTTAACTGATGAACACCAAAACATTTTAAAAGTTATTAGTGCTATAAAAAAAGAATGCCAGGCCATTGAAAGCGGCCAATCAATTGATAATGATTTTTTCACAACGGCCATTGATTTCATCAGAAATTATGCCGATAAGTTCCACCATGCCAAAGAAGAGGACATCTTATTTAAGGCCATGTGTGATGATAGTGTCACTCTTCATTGCAACCCCATTGACCAAATGCTCCATGAACATGATTTGGGCCGGGATTTTGTTAAAAATTTAGAAATTGGCTTAGAAGAAAATAATCGGGACAAAGTTTTAGCCAATGCTCGTGGCTATGCTTATCTTTTAGAAGATCATATTTTCAAAGAAGACAATATTTTGTATCCACTGGCTAGCGATGTTTTGTCTCCAGCTATTCAAAATCAATTAGCTAATGAATTTTTAACAGCGGAAAAAGAAAAATTCCAGTCGGGGGCCAAAGAAAAATATTTAAGTGTAGTTAGATCTTTTGAGACTAGAGGTTTATAAGAAATTAGAGATAAGGAATGATTAAATATTGAATATTAGATATTAAACTTAAAAATATCAAAATATATTCACCTAAGGCGCCTGACCGACCTTTGGACTGGAATCCGTCTCTGGCGGTAAAACACAATAATAATATCCAGTATTCAATAGCCAATATTTTAAATTCATAAATTTTATGGTGGGAAAAATAAAAAAACAATTAGATAAAATCCGTCCTTATTTACAAATGGACGGCGGAGATATTGAGTTTATTTCCTTTGATGACCAGTCGGGAGTATTGAAAGTTAAGTTACAAGGCACCTGTCTGAGTTGCCCAATGTCGCAGATTACTTTGCAAGAAGGCGTAGCCAAAGCTATTAAGGAAGAAGTGCCGGAAGTCAAAGAAATCATAGCAATTTAAGTTTAAAAATATAAAAGTATAAAAATATAAAAATAATATTTAATTATTCCTGTATTCTTGTATTTTTATATTCTTGATTTTTTAAATTTAATCATTTTGAAATTGTTTGAACCTGCCTGCCGGCCGGCAGGCAGGAATTAGAAATTGAAAATTAATATTTTATATGACCAAAAAAATTTATCTTGACAACGCGGCTTCTACTCAGGTCGACCCAGAAGTCTTAAAAGCCATGCTGCCTTATTTTAGCGAAGAGTACGGCAATGCCTCTTCTTTGCATTATGCTGGCTTGGATAACCGGGTAGCGGTAGACCGCGCCCAGGCCCAGGTAGCCGGATTTTTAGGCTGTGATAAGGCAGAGATCTATTTTACTTCTGGGGCGACTGAAAGCGATAATATGGCTATTTTAGGCGTTATTGAGGCCATCAAGAACAAGGTCCAGAATCAAAAAATACACGTTATTACCACTAAATATGAGCATGACGCCGTTTTAGAGCCCTGCCGGGAATTGGAAAAAAGAGGAGTGGACGTAACTTATCTTAGCCCGGACAGCGCTGGTCTAATAACTGTTAGCCAGCTTGAGGCAGTTATCAAGCCGGAAACGGTTTTGGTTTCCATTATGTATGTCAATAATGAAATCGGCACCGTTTTACCGATTGCTGAATTCGGGGAATTGATTGCCAAAGTAAATCAGAAGAGAAAAAATTCTTCGGCTAAGCCGGCTAAAATTTACTTCCACACCGATGCCACCCAGGCCCTAAATGCCTGCGATTGCCAGGTTAATAAATTAGGCGTTGACCTTTTGTCGCTTTCGGGTCATAAAATTCATGGTCCCAAAGGCCTAGGCGCTCTCTATCTTAAAAAAGGCACTCCTTTTAAGCCCATTATGTTCGGCGGACATCAGCAAGCCAATATCCGCCCGGGCACTTATAATGTAACCGGTATCGTGGGCTTGGGCAAAGCCATAGAATTATTAAGTGATAAGGATAAGAAGGCTGAAGCCAATAAAAAAATCAAAGAATTAAGGGATTATCTGGTTAGCGAAGTCACTAAAAAAATCAGTGGCGTTTTAATCACTGGTGGAATGGAAAAAAGGATTCCGGCGAGCGCCAGCTTTATTTTCACCGGCGCGGAAGGCGAGAGTTTGATTTTAATGCTTTCCGAGAAAGGCCTAGCGGTTTCCACTGGTTCGGCCTGTTCTTCTGGTTCACTTGATCCCTCTCACGTTTTACTGGCTATTGGCATTAAGCCGGAAGAAGCGCACGGCAGTTTGCGGGTTACTTTAAGCCGCTTTACCACCCAAGCCGATATTGACGCTTTTCTTAAAGAAATTGGGCCGATAGTTTCCAAGCTCAGGGCTATGTCGCCAATTAAATGAAAATATAAAAATATAAAAATACCAGAATACCAAAAAATAAAAATATCACTTTTTTAAAAAAGCGATATTTTTATTTTTTATATTTTTATGTTTTTATTTTAGGGCGTTTTGGGTATCTCGCCAACTGGCAGATTTTGAAATGGATCTTTGGTCAGATCAACAGCGGTTAACTCACCAGTTATGGTTGTTTTCCAATTGAGGTTTTCCAGAACTTTATCAAATTTTTCTTTTTCCAAGTTTTGTTCCGACACCTCTTTTCTTAAATCAGTAATCAATTCCGCCTGAATAATCGTTTGGTAGACGTTAGCGTATAAGAATCTAATTAAAAACAGCAGAACTAAGACAATTGCTAAAATTGTTGCCGGATAAAGATACCCGACTATCTTAAAAAAACTTATATTTTTAATTTTTATTTTTTTCATTTTTTGAAATATATATCGCCAGTCAGCTGAACGGTCAGGTCAGAACTGCCAGCTTTCTTGTTTTTAGAAAATACTATTGATTTTAAGATGAAATAATTTTTCTGACTCTCTATGGCTTTTATAAACTTCAGAATTGACCGGTAGTTGCCCGTAGCCGTAACCTGAATTTCTATTTTAGAAACATTGAAGCCGCCGTCTTGGCTGATAAAATCGGAATTGATTATTACTTGCAAGCCGTATTTTGAGCCCAGTAATTCCAAGTTATTGATAAAATCCAGTTCCTGGCCCTTATTCAAGAGAGCATCATCAAGCTGTTTGGCCGACCCTTCAATGTTTTCCAAATCTTGGATTATTTTTTTAATATTCAATCCCAAGGCTAACTTTTTTTCCAATTTTATCCTTTCATTGATTATTTCCTGGTTAACTTTGGCTATTTCCATCAGGGACGGATAAATGATAAAGGCCGTTGTTAAGGTAAAAAATAACAAGATGGCAGTTGTATTAATAAGAAATTTATTTTTGTAATAGTTGAAAATCATAGTTATCTGATTTTATCTAAAGCCAAATTGGCGGTAATGATGAATTCATTATTTTCTTTAGCTAAAAGGTTTTTAAGAGGCAAGTTGACATTTAAAAGGAGATTAAAATTATTCAGATTATCTTTTAACTTAATTAAATCGTCTCGGTTTTTAGCAACACCCCTCAATTCTATTGAAGCATTTTCGTATTGTATTTTTATCAGGTTATAAGAAATATTGGGCGGGGTGATGTTGCTAAAGGCCATCAAAAAATCAGACCATTTCTTGAAATCTTTTTGTAGCCGGCTTACAATTTCTATTTTAAAGTTGAGTGAACTTATTTCGTTGATAATTGCCTGATTTTCTTGAATAGTTAAAGCATTCTTTTCTATTAATTTAGCCAACTGGTTGTCCAGGACATATTTTGATATTAAGAGTAGAATGGCGATAATTAAAGTGAAAAGCAAAACCAGCATCACCAATTCTTTTATGGCGGTGTAGATTCTTTTAATTTTTAAATCTTTCTTCTGGCCAGGAGAAAGGAGGTTGATGATTATCATAGGAAAGTATCCGGTCTTAGTCCCCTTAAACCCAGTCCAATGGCGGTGATAAATGATTGGGATCTTTGGGTGTTAAAGAATGTTTTATCGGGATTAGCGATGGTTTCAAAAGGGTTGCTGATGATTACCGGCAGCTTTAATTTTTCCTGCAAGACCACCGCTATGTCAATAAAATTAGCGCCGCCGCCGCAAAGCAATACTCTGGCTATATTTTTAGCCTCGGGAAAATTATAATAATAAAAATTTATCGCTTTAGTTATTCGGTCGTTTAATTCATTGATAACATCGGAAAATATCTCCAGTAGCGCTCCATGGCATTTGGCTTTATCCAGCCCGCAGACAATTTTGGCTTTCTCGGCCTCTTCCCAACTTAAGCCCAAAGTTTCTACGATATGCTGGGTTGTCTTATTGCCGGAAATCGGCAAGCTAATGGTGAATTTGACGGTTTTATCATAAAGAAATAAACCGGTTCTTTGGGCGCCAATGTCAATTATAACTTGCGGCTTCTGATCTTGACTTTGTTCCAAAAGTAGGCGGGAAATAGGTGCCGCTTCAATTTCTAAAACTGTCGGGATTAAATTAGCCTGGGATAATATCTCAATGTATGATTCAATGATATTTTTAGGGGCAATACCAACCAGGATATTCAGGCCATTGTCGTTTTTTTCAATAATCTGGTAATCCAAGTAAATCTCATTAAAGTCAATGGGAATATCCTGGGGTATAATTTCTTTGATTTTGGTCTCAATTTGTTCATCGTGAATCAGGGGCGTGTTGACTACCTTGAAAAAAGTTTTTTCTTCCGGCAGAACGCTAATGACTTCATCGCTCAACTGGCCGTGGCCCCGCCTGGTCTTGATTAGCTTATTTAACGAATCCAAAAAAACTTTCGGCTGTTTTATTTCTCCGCCAATCAGGCAATCAGGCGGCAATTTTATTTCGTTATACAGTTGGATTTTTATTTTTTGGGAAATTTTTTCCAATTGTATCAAGCGCAGATTTCGGTCGGAAATGTCCAAGCCAAAAGCTACTTCTGTTGTATTTAAGAAAGACATTTTATATTTTTATTTCACTTCTTTAATTATAACAAATATTTACAAGTAATATAATTTATTTAAAAGATTTTTTACTTTATAAACTTTACAAACTTTCTACTTTACAAACTTAATACTGTTCCTCCCAATGGTCAATTTGGATAACCGGTGAGACGGGATTATGCAGCGGATCAATAACCGGCTGAAAATTATCCGGCACATAATTGAGAGTAATAGCGCCGCCATTGGTGGTGACTTCGGCATCAAAACCGGTCATGCCGCCGTTAATCAAAAAATTAGTGCCCGAACTGATAATTTTCAAATCATCGCCGGCGTAAATCAAACCGTTGACGGTGATGTTGCCACCGGAAGTGATGAAATCAATATCTTCTTTGGCCAGCAGACCGCCGCCATAAATCGGATCGGCATTGACTGTTAAAGTTTGGCCGGAGTTGGTTATTTTGATTTCTTCTTCAGCCACTAAAACGCCATTAATGGTCATATTTTTATCGATAATTTCGGCATCGCCGGTGACGTAGATAATGCCATTTAAAATAGTGCCATCGGGCAGATTTTCAAATTGGGTTTTGGTGTAGACAGTGCCCAAGGCAGTGGCTCGGTTTTTCCAGGAATTGGGATCGCTGGAATTGAAATCTATTGGCAATATGTCAACGGTAGTAGTGGGGGCGTCTTGGTAACTGTTATTCAAAGTTAAGGTCCCACCGGCTACCACTAAAATATTATTACTGGAGGAAACTACTCCATCATTGACTCTAACTTCCGCTCCCTGGATTTTAAGATTCTGATTGGCGTGCAGGCGGCCGCCAGTGGAATCTAAAACCAAACCAGAACCGGTAAAAGTGAAATTGCCGTTTTGCTGGGAGCCGCGGCCGCCGGCGAAAATGGTGAATTCCCATTCAGTGTCGGTACCAGTGGCTCGACTGATATAATATTTGACCACTCGCCGAGAAGAACTGCCGGCGATTTGATAAGTGGAAGTAGCGATAATCCAGGCTTCAGCCGGTACTGTATTGACGGCTGCCACCTGGTAAGCGGCTCGACTATCGCCAAAAACGCCATTTCTAATAATATCATTGTTTGAACTCAAAGTGCCATTTAAAAAGGCCTGACCAGTGGCTGGGTCATTTTGTATTTTCCAGATTATTTCATTAATACCGGCCTCGGCTAAGTAATAGGTCTTGGCGGCCACTGATTGACTGGCTGATATTTTCATTTCGGTGATAGTGAAATTCACCACGTATAAGGCGGTTAATAATAAAAGCGACATCACCAAAATGGAAGTTATTAAAATAAAGCCCGGTTGGTTTTTATAGTCGAGTGGCATAAAAAATAATTATTTACCGACTTAAAGATTACGGCCGTAAATTGAAGTGCTAATAGTAATGGTTTCTGAATTTTTAATTAAATAAAGATTGATGTTGATTAAATTATTACCCCAGAATTCTAAATCAGTGGCATATTCGCCTATTATTTCGTCTTCTACTGAATCCTTGACCGGTGAATCGCCGTATTGATTAGTGTCGTAGTAATGCACATAAGCGGTTGGCGCTTCTGTAAAATAATAACGAGCTACCTCTCTTTTGATATTCGTGCCGCTTAAATAATAACGGATGTAAGTTATGGTGGAAATGTCATGGCCATCTTCAAATTCTATCTCGCTGGGCAAAGTGGCTGGATTGGAATTATCGGCTGGCAGAGGGGTGGTAACACTCTGGGCTTGCCTTAATTCCCTGATAATTCTATCTAATATTACTCGGCTGTTTTGGGTGATTTCTGCTCGCCTATCGGTTTTTTTGTAAGTGTTCTGGCTGGTATAATAAGCCAAGGAAATGATTAAAAATAAAATCACTGAAATGTTAATGGCTATAATCACTTCCACCAAAGTAAAACCGGAATTATTCGGTTTTTTAAACATTGCTACTTTTTACTGATTAAAGATGTTAACTGAACGCTTTTTTCTGTTTTTAAAGCTGAACTTTTATAGTAGACGTTAACGGTCATTTTTTTCAAATCGGTCTCACTGACTGATGTTTGCAAATTTTGGTCAACATATTCGGTCAGAGTTTCTCGCTGGTAGTCATACAAATAATTATTGGGGTCGGCTGACAAACGCTCTTTAACTTCAATAACGCCAATGGCAATATTATCATAATTTAAAGAGAATAATTCTTCCAATTTGGCTTGGGCTAAATTAGTGGCAATAGTGGCTTGTTTGGCTGATTCGCTAATTTTAAAAGCAATGGGGAAAATGTTAGCTAAAATTAAAACGCCGATCATAATCACCACGATTGTTATCATCGCTTCTAAAAGTGTAATTCCTTGGTTATTCAATTTTGACATAGCCCGAAGGTTTTAGGGAAATGGTTTTAGTAGCACCGCTGGAACTGATTAAAATAATCTGCCCGCTTTTTAAAACCGCGCCGGTCACATTGAAAGTAACAGTGTCAGCGGTTAAGCCGGTAATTGATTGGATGGAGATTAGAGTATTGATATTTTGGCTTTTGACAATCTGGCCGCTAACATCATTGACAATTTTATACTTATTAAGTACTTGGTCAAAAACCACTGAATACTTAATTTGTTCAGTCACTGACAACTGTTGGGCATATCTTAAATCAGAAACAATATCTCGGGTCTGCGAGTTGAGGGCGAGATTCGGTTTAAGGTTTTGATAGACCGGTAAACTGATCAAGGCAATTAAGGCAATAACCGCCAAAACCATAATAATTTCTATCAAAGTGAAACCAAGATTTTCTTTAGTTATCTTATTGGTCATTAAATTGCTTGGGTCAGCGATTGCATCGGCATTAAAATAGCTAAAGCGATGCCGGCTACCGCTGCGCCGATTAACAGCATTAAAACCGGTTCAATGATAATCGGCAAATTTTCCATGGTATTATAAACTTCTTCCTCATAAAAAGAGGCTAAATTTTCTAAAACTTCGTCCAAGGAACCGGTTTCTTCGCCCACTGAAACCATTTGGATAATATTGGGCGGGAAAATTTTCGGATAATTTTTAAAGACATCAGCCATCTTGTTGCCTCTTTTTACTTGCTCGGCCGACTCTAATAAGGCCTTTTTATAAAGCGAATTGCCTAAAATTCTGGAAGTTATTTGCAAGGTCTCAATAATAGTAATATCGGTTTTAATCAGCGAGCTTAAGCTTCTTGAGGCCCTGGCCAGATTTATTTTTTTAATGATGCCAGCTACTATTGGCAGCCTCAATAAGACGGTGTCAAAAATTAATTTGCCCCTTTTAGTGCTGATGGCTCTTATAAAAACCGTGACAGTTGTCAAAACAGCAATCAGCACTGCCAGGCCATTATTTTGGATGAAATCGCTGATAGCGATTAAAATTCTGGTAGCTAAGGGCAATTCCACATCTAATTCCTGGAAAAGATTGGTGATATTGGGCAGGACGAAGACAATCATAAAAGTGCCAATGCCGAACATGGCAATCACGATAATTGTCGGGTAAGTCATAGCGTTTCTCACTTTCATTACCAGTTGGTGATCTTTGACGGTTTGCAGATGCAATTCCTTGATAACTTGGTCTAATTGTCCCGAGGCCTCGCCGGCTTTTATCATATTGATGAACAACTCGCCCAATCTTTCTTGATATGGCTCCAAACTCTCGCTGAAATTTTTGCCCTCTTTTATTTTTTTCTGGACATCAAAAAGCATCGTTTTCAATTTCTTATTTTTTGTCTGTTCGGCCAAGGTGCTAAGTGAATCAGCCAACGGCACGCCGGCTTTGACCATGACTGAAAGGTTTTGCAATAAAAATATTTTATTAGTGGCTGATATTTTTTGGAATAATTTTATTTTCATATAACAATTTAAGATTTCGGATTATGGATTTAAGATTAATGATTTTTTTTTATAATCTGTAATTTGAAATTATTTACTCTTGGGTTACCCTAAGAATCTCTTCTATAGTGGTTAAGCCGTTTTTGGCCTTAATAAATCCGTCTTGCGCCAAGGTCATCATACCCTGTTCCATAGCTAGCTTTTCCAATTCGTCGCGCGAGGCCCTTTTCAGAATGAGTTCAGCCATGGGCTCGGTTACCTCCAGGGTTTCATAAATGCCGATTCGGCCCTTATAGCCGCTGTTATCGCATTGGTTACAGCCCTTGCCATGGTAAAAAAGTATGGATTCAACGCTTTGCGTCTTGGCTATGTGACCATGCTCAACCAGATACTTTTCTAATTTTTTCAAATCAAAATGCTGTCCCAGTTGGGCCATGGCGGCTTTATCCAGATTATAACTGACAATGCAATTTTTGCAAATTTTTCTGATTAACCGCTGGGCGATTATGAGATTGATAGTGGAGGCGATTAGAAAAGTCGGTATTTTCATATCTATAAAGCGGGGAATGGCAGTGACAGCGTCATTGGTATGAAGCGTTGAGAGCACTAAATGGCCAGTCATAGCGGCATTAATGGCGATATCGGCTGTTTCGGTATCGCGGATTTCGCCAACCATGATAATATTAGGATCTTGGCGCAAGAAAGCGCGTAGTCCGGTAGCGAAAGTAAAGCCGATTTTGGGCTGGATTTGGCTTTGATTAATGCCCTTCATTTTGTATTCAATCGGATCTTCAATAGTGGAGATATTGACTTCCGGTTTATTGAGTTCGCCTAAAATAGTGTATAAGGTAGTGGTTTTTCCGCTACCGGTCGGGCCGGTTACTAAAATCATACCGTGCGGCTTTTCAATATTACGCCTGACGATTTTCAGCGATTCCGGGTTAAAGCCCAATTGTTCCAAAGTTAATTGCTGGGTTTCATCAGGCAGGAGGCGCAGGACAACTTTTTCGCCGTCAAAGGTTGGAATGATGGAAACGCGGAAAGAGACCTTGTATTCTTTGGTTTTGATTTTAAAGCGGCCATCTTGAGGCAAACGGTGCTCGTCTAATTTCAAGCTGGCCAATATTTTAATTCTGGCGACAACGCCGGCGTGAGTGGATTTGGGCAAGGTCATGACTTTGCGCAAGACGCCGTCAATGCGATAACGGACGCCGATCTCCTTTTCCGACGGTTCAATGTGGATATCGGAGGCCTTTTCTAAAATCGCATATTCCAAAAGCGTATCAACCACTCTGACAATCGGCAGGTCTTGGGCTAAATTTTTCAACTCTTCCGGCTTGCCTTCCTGACCGTTTTCCTTTTCTTCTTCGCCCAATTCTTTTATTTCGGCGCTTAGGCCTTTGTGGTATATTTTTAAGACCTCTTTTATGTCTTCCGGCGAAGTGATATGCAATTTGATTTTCAACTGGGTTTTTTTGCTTAAAAAATCAAATAATTCTATATTAGAGATGTCCAAAGTGGCGATGCTTAACTCGTCATTGGTCTTGTCAAAAGCCACGGTCTGGTGCGACCGGGCGGTTATTTCCGGAATTAAGAACAGGACATCTTTGCGGATGGTTTTGTTTTTGAGGTTGATAAACGGTATTTTATAGAATTTGGCGGCTAATTCGTATAAAAGGGCGGGAGCAATTATTTTTTCTTCCACTAACAAATCTTCCAGAGTGCCTGGCGATTTTCTGGTTGTTTCACTGTATTTTTTCAGTTGTTTTTGGTCAATGATCTTGTTTTGCATCAAAATTTCTTCCAAGTCCTTTTGGTTGATCATAGTTTAGGGTTAAATTATTAATTTTATTATAACACGAAAACACAAGAACACGAAAACAAAAAAGCCGAATCAGATGATTCGGCTAAATATGATTAGTTATTTGGTCTGGGCCTCAACTTCTTGAGTTGACGCCTCAATTTTTTTGCTTTCAACCGGAAATGGCTCAAGTTGCCGGTCTTTATTGACCTTGACTAGGCCGATTGACGGCTGGCTGTCAAGAGTAAATAGCCGGTACTGGCTATCAGGCATTTTAATCAAAGTGATCCATTGACTTTTAGTTTCTACTTCTTGACTATTGTCGGCATCTTTCTCTGTATAAATCACTTCACAGACGCTATTAATATCCAATGCTCTTTTATAGTTTGGCGATCCTTGACCTGTCATATAGCCAGAAGCGAATATTAGCATTAAACTTAAAATACTTGCGAGAGATCCTGTTATTATTAATTGTGACTTATCGTGTTGCTCAAACCACCCCCCCAAAGAAAAAAATATCCCGATGATTAAAAGCAATAATCCTATTAAAAACATGACAAATGTTATCATTGCTCATTCTCCTTTTAGTTGGCTGTCTGTTGGGTTGAATTCTCAACTTCTTGAGTTGACGCTTCGGCTTTTTGGCTTTCAACCGGAAATGGCTCAAGTTGCCGGTCTTTATTAACCTTGACTAGGCCGATTGGCGGTTGGCTGTCAAGAGTAAATAGCCGGTATTGGCCATTAGTCATTCTCATTAAGGTGATCCACTCATTGCCGGTTTCGGTTTCCTGGTCGGCAATAGACAGTTTCTCCGCATAAACTATCTCATAGATATTATAAGCGCCCAATGCTTTATTATTAGTTGGGTATCCTTTAGATATTTTCTCTCCAAATTCGATAAACGAAAAAGCGGCGCAACACAAGCTTATCGATGATAAGATCATAAAGAGAATTCGTTCTGGTCGTGTAGTATAAGAGGACATCATAAGAATTAATCCAATTATTAGTGCCATACTTCCCATAAAAGCTTCCATTTTTTCTTTCCTTTCTGGCTTGGTTATTGGTTGGGTTTTGTCAAAGTGCGAAAATATTGCCATTGCTGCGGCCAAATTGATAAGAATTCAGCCGCACGGATGGGAATATTTTATAATGTTGCTGGCCGAATACCCCTGGCTTTTAAGCCAGGGGATGAAGGCCAGTGTGAGAAAAAATATTGTCGGCGGTAGAGACGGGGTATGCCCCGTCTCTACCAGTCATTCTGAATTTACCCAGACCTGCCTGCCGGCAGGCAGGTACTGCGGTCTTTAGACCGCAGTCAAATTCATTATTTCAAGTTCATTTTAACTAACTTAGCGGCCAACATTGAATGAAATGGTTGCCGGTATAAGCCAATGGTCTGACGGGTAATATTACCCCAATCATATTCTTTGTCAATGACCTTTTTAGCCAGCCGGGCGTCGTTTCTCATCTCGGTTTGATTATCCAGGACGAATTTTAATTGTTTGGCTAAATCCGTGGCATTTTTATTTTTAAATTTCAAGCCCGAATTACCAACGACTTCCAGATTTTCTTCTATATCGCTGACAATCACCGGCAAGCCGTAAGACATGGCTTCCAGCAAAGCGATAGAAAGCCCCTCGGCTTCCGAGGGCTGGACGAACAGGCAGGCGTTTTCAAATAAAGCTCTTAAATTGCCATTAGTTTGCTCTCCGGTAAAAATTATATTTTTATTGCTAGCAGCTGATTGGCGCAGGTCTTTGACATAATCATAAGTGTTAGCGCCTTCGCCGGCAATGACTAATTTTTTGTTAGTAGCTGTTTTATTATAAGCTTCAATCAAGGTATGGATGCCTTTATGCCTAACCAGGCGAGCAGCGGTGAAAATATAGCTGTTTTTTTCCAAATTGTATTCTGACAGGACATTTTCATTGGCTTGATGATTATTCAAGCTGACGCCATTGGGGATATAAACCGTTTTTTTATCAAAGCGATACTCGCAATATTTTTGCAATGTTTTGGAAACGGTTATGGTCTGATGCGGGAATTTGCAAGCCGCCCTTTCGCCATAGGCCAGCATCAATCTGGCAAAGCGATTCCATTTTTGGTGTTGGCGATCCAAGCAATGAAAAGTGGCTATGACTTTAACTTGGGGTTTGAAAACTCTGGGCAGCCAGGCCAAAAGCGCCGGACCGACGCCATGGTAATGGATGATATCGTAGTTTTTAAATAAAGCATGAATGGTGGAAATAAAAGTGTGGCTGATAGTATCAAAATGCTTGGTGTTTAAGGACGGCAAATTGATTAGTTTGACATTTTTATATTCTTTGATATTTTTGCCGGAGTAATACGGCCGGCTGTAGACAGAGACATCAAAACCGGCTTCAGCTAATCTAATGCTCAACTCTTCAACATGCCTTTCTATCCCGCCTTGTTTGGCGGGCAAGCCCTTTTGTCCGATTAAAGCTATTTTCATAATTTGTTTTAATATCCTATTTTAGCAAAAATATTAATTTTTGTCAATAGTTTCGTAATAGGCCAATAGCTTGGCAACACCTTGGGGTATAATGGAAGGGTTAAATATAACCCTTAAATAATATGCCTTACACTGTTA
>MHIM01000010.1 GCA_001817505.1 Candidatus Buchananbacteria bacterium RIFCSPLOWO2_01_FULL_39_33
AAGGTATTATAAGCCAGGAACTGCGCAGTTTGTACAAGGTGATCCAGTCTTACAAAATCCTTACGACCCGCAATTTCTAAATCATTATGCATATGTTAGAAATAATCCATATTTATTATTTGATCCCAATGGACAAACTGCGGTCTTATTTCAAGGATTTGCTGCATCTAATCAAGATCAAGTATCTGCAGATAGCGGCGTGAATCAGATTTATCAACAATTAAATTCTGATGTCCGTCAGACAAGCCAAGTTTTTGCTCCCAATGCGGCAGTAAGTACTGCACAAGCATTTGTACAAAATCAATTATCACAGAATGCAAATCAACCAGTAGTTATTATCGGGCATAGCATGGGTGCAGGAAAGGCATTGGAATTGCAGCGAGCATTGATGGAAGAAGGTATATCTGTTAATTTAGTTATTACGATAGACCCTTACTCAAATAAAGATAGTCACGAAGGACTTTTTAGTGAAAATGTACCTAAAGAGAGTATTAATGTTAATTTTTACCAAGAAAATACGCCAATAATGAAAGGTGAAAAGTTAAGCGGGGCACATAATTTCTTAATTGACTCCACTCATACCGGCATAGATTCTGATCCCGTTGTTCAATATTGGACAGCAAGGCTTACCAATACTGCCCATGATAGATATTCTAATCGATTCTCCAGCAGTGGTGGTGCTCCTGTTGTCTCCAATGGTGGAAAAACAGTCAATTTGGGCAGTGGTGGGCGCTATGGTTCATTTAAGTGTTACGCTAGCTCATGCAGGAGGAAGGAAAAATGATGAAAAAGATAGCTATTGGAAAAAAATTTAAGATTACTTCACCCGATATTTTATTTTTGATGTATTCTATAATCGGAGTAATTCTTATGCTCATATTTAGATCAAATGTGGTGGCATTTATTTTCCCTCTTCATACAGGTATGTACGCAATAGCAGAAATGATTTCTGTAATTTTATTAAAATTCTTTATACCAAATTCACTTGAGATTAATCTAATTGCTTCTACTTTGACGATCTTAACTTCAGCATTTATTGCTAAAATCATAAAAACTAAAGAAAAATGGAATACTAAATCGCCGAAAGGGGCTTTTATACTGATTATTGCATTATATTTGATATTTCTACTATTTGCGGTGTTAATGATGTTTACATTATGGGGGTTCTTTATTTAAAATGTCCACACTCGATGTTAAGTATGTACCAGATTCCTGCTCATTCGGGTTAGAAATTTTTAAGGAAAATCCTGATTTAGGAGTTTGGTTGTACAAGTATGATCAGAATGGGAATTTGATCTTTCAATCTGGCGGAGGAGGAAATTTAGTAACAGGAGATGGATATTATAGAGAGTATGATGACTTTGGACAGTTGGTGAGAGTGAGGAATGGGTCTAGTGTTAGTTCTGCTTTGTTGGAAGAATATGTATATGACCATTCTGGACAAAGGATAAAGATTAAGCGAAACGATTCAGCCAATACAACAGTATATACGCCATTTAGGGAGTTGATGAGAGTTGTTAACTCAACGGGAAGTTATGACTTTACGTATGTGTATGATGGGAATACGTTAGTTGCAAGGATAAATCCAGATGGAAGCAAGCAGTATGAGCATACAGATCATTTGGGAAGTACGAGTGTTATTACCAATCAAAATGGGAATGTTGTTGAGAATACGAGTTACACGCCGTATGGAGAAGTTGTCTTAGGTGGAGATAAAGAAGTTAGAGGTTATACTGGTCAGTTTGATGATGAATTAACTAATCAAATGTATTATGGTGCGAGGTATTATGATCCGAGTATGGGATTGTTTGTGCAAGGAGATCCTGAAATACAGAATATTTATGATCCACAATTCTTAAATCATTATACCTACGTGAGGAACAATCCTTATGTTCTAGTTGATCCCGATGGAAAAAACGCAAGGGTGTATTTAAACCGGGAGGCAGCTATCATCTTCAAAGAAGGATCATTAGCTGGACCATGGGGACACTACGCAGTTGCTATTGATGATCCGGCGAATATAGGACAAGAGATCCTCTTTGAGAATAGTGGTGTAGATAGTATCTTTGAAAATGCAAAAAGGTCTCATTTCTCTAAGGATATTAATGATAAAGCCGGTCATATTTCGCTCCCAGAAACATATGACGATTTTGTTAAATTAGAACATGATGAGACTGTAGACAAGAAGATGATCGAGGAAGCATTAAAATTAGAGAAAGGGCGTTGGACCTATGTACCTCAATACCATGACTCGGAATCTTATGCTTTGCGAATACTTGAAAGCGGTGGTTATAAAGTAGATAGGAATTATTGGTCTCCAACAAAAACTTTTGATCTCGAGATTAAAAAATTAAAGGAACGTGATGTTCCTTCTGCTCGTGATTCGCAGGCCAGGGCGTTAGAAAGATTCTGGCAAAGGAAAAAAACTGAAAAAGAAGTGAAAAAATGAAAAAGTATTTATCTAGATGGAGTATAGCTAAACGGAAGAGAATAAGCAATGCGGAGTTGCTAGGATTTACAGTTATGTTCATTATAAATTCTTTAACTCTAATTTTCCCTGTGGCACTGCTGATTTTGTTTTTTTACCGAGAAATAGGCAGTTTAGAACCAATAGTAGCAAGTATAGTTATTAGTTTGATGTTCACTTACCTTGCACTAAGGATATATCTTACTATTGGTAAGAAGAAAAAATTGTTTTGGATAATTTATTTAACAATCACCTTTGTGCTGTTAAGTCTAGCTCTCTATATTACGAATAAACTTGCAGGGGCAGGACTATGACTTATGCTTTACTATTTCTACTGAATCTGTCTCATATTACTTCCAACACCAATTATACAAATGGGAATCTCATAAAAATAACTGACACTTCAGGTAATGTTTTCCAGTTTGGCTATGACAGTTTATCTCGTAAGGTAAGCATGAGCGATCCTGATCTAGGTGTTTGGTTGTATGGATATGATCAGAATGGGAATTTGATTTCACAATCCGGAGGAGGAGGAAATTTAGTAACAGGAGATGGATATTATAGAGAGTATAACGAGTTTGGGCAGTTGATTAGGGTGAGGAATGGGTCTAGTGTTAGTTCTGCTTTGTTGGAAGAATATGTATATGACCATTCTGGACAAAGGATAAAGATTAAGCGAAACGATTCAGCCAATACAACAGTATATACGCCATTTAAAGAATTGATGAGAGTAGTAAATTCAACTGGCTCGTATGATTTCACTTATGTTTATGAGGGGAATACGTTAGTTGCAAGGATAAATCCTGATGGGAGCAAGCAGTATGAGCACACTGATCATTTGGGAAGTACGAGTGTTATTACCAATCAAAATGGGAATGTGGTTGAGAATACGAGTTATACACCGTACGGAGAGGAATTATCTGGTGGTAATCTGGATGTGAAAGGATATACTGGTCAGTTTGATGATGAAGCAACAGGGCAGATGTATTATGGGGCGAGGTATTATGATCCTTCCACTGCTTTATTTATTCAATGGGATCCTATGATGCAAAATGTGTACGATGCTCAGTTATTGAATCACTATAGTTATAGTAGAAATAATCCTTACAATCTCAAAGACCCAGATGGGAAAGAAGTAGTAGTTGCGATAAAAGAAACCACTATTTTTGGTCATGATGTTGGTCACATCGCATTTGTAGTAAGAAACCCTGACGCGCAAACACAAAGCCAATCTTATTCTTTTTACTCGGATCAGGGACCAGACACATCTGATCTAAAGACTGCTTCATACTATTCCAAAGCTGCTTTAGGTTTCTACAAATCAAGCTATGTCTCCACTTCGGGTTCAACCGCTGAAGGAGCCCTGCCGGATAATTATTATGATTCTTTTGTAATTCAAACAACTCCTGACCAAGAAAGAAAAATTATAGACCAAGCAAAAGAAATTATTGATAATCCGCAGGATTATTATGCTCTTTGGAGAAATTCGCAGGATTTTGTCATTCAATCACTTGAGGCGGGGGATATTGACATAGAGCGTAAAGGTTCAAGGCCCATAAAGACTTACGCTTATAATAAAGAATTTTATGCCGCTCAAAACCAAGAGTTCTTCTTAACGCCTTATGAAAGAATAAATCGTGGATCCTCCAATTCCGGAGGAAGTAGTACTGGACGTGCTAGCCAAGCAGAGGCATTAAAGAGATTCTGGGATGGAAAAAAGAAAAAATGAGGTTAAAAAATGAGATTAGATACACTTAAATATTTCAAAAAAAGGCCTATTGAAGCGATTATATTCTTAATTATATTTTTATACAATTATTTATTTTTTTTAGGGTGGATATTTGTATTGATAGTCCTGTTTGAGGATAATATTCTGGGTATGAAATCTTTTATACCAAATTCTTTATGGATGTTCTTTCTATTTGCTGGAACTTTTTTATTTGATTTATTTTTTTCATTGCTTGCAGTTACCATTTATATGAAAATAAAGAGAAAGTGGCTGTTTTGGATAATATACTTGCTTATAGTGATTATATTTTCATATGTAACTGGAACTTTACTTGCGGAGGGATTTGGGAAATTATGATTATAAAAGCAAAAACTATAAGTGGACTTGACCATGCTGATCTGGACTTAGTTAGCCAGTCCAATCTAAAATCTTTAAACTGTAAAATCAGCATGGATGATCCTGATTTAGGACATTGGGACTATCGCTATGATCCGAATGGGAATCTAATCTTTCAGAGTGGCGGGGGTGGAAATTTAGTAACAGGAGATGGATATTATAGAGAGTATGATAACTTTGGTAAATTAATTAGAGTACGAAACGGCTCAACTGTCACATCTCCACTTTTGGAAGAATACACTTACAATCATGACGGACAAAGAATGAAAATAAAACGAAATGATTCTGCAAATACGATTGTGTATACGCCATTTAAAGAATTGATGAGAGTAGTAAATTCAACTGGCTCGTATGATTTTACGTATGTGTATGATGGGAATACGTTAGTTGCAAGAATAAATCCAGATGGAAGTAAATATTTTATTCGCGGGATTCAAGTTTGAAAATTTATGGCACTCTTCAATCCCATATTTTCTTCTCTTGCAACTGGCGCATGAGGAGAGTTACACTTTCCTCTACAGAGAGATCAGCGGTGTTGATCGTGAGATCTGGAGTTAATGGTTCCTCATACGGATTTGCATCAGAAATGCCGATGAAATTATCGATTTCTCCGGCCAACGCTTTTCTATACAAACCTTTAACATCCCTTTGAATGCATTCCTGAAGAGGAGCATGTATGAACAATTCAATAAAATTCCCCCCAATAATCTCTCTTGCCATTTGGCGGTCTTCTTTATAAGGAGAGATGACTGGCACTAAGACAATTTCCGCTGAAGATTTCGCAGCCAGTTCCGCTATCAAACGATTATTTTCTCTGATATCTTCTCTTGAGAAACCAAGATTTTTATGCAGTTTCTCCCGTACCGCGTCTCCATCGAGAATTTCTACAGTTTTTCCACGGGATTCTAACTCTCTTTTAAGCGCTTCTGCTAAAGTACTCTTTCCAGATCCGCTTAAGCCGGTGAACCAAAGGACGATCGCCAT
>MHIM01000011.1 GCA_001817505.1 Candidatus Buchananbacteria bacterium RIFCSPLOWO2_01_FULL_39_33
ACAGTGTAAGGCATATTATTTAAGGGTTATATTTAATCCTTCCATTATACCCCAAGGTGTTGCCAAGCTATTGGCCTATTACGTTAAGGTTGACAATTAAAGAAAATAATATTAAGGTAGGAGTGAATTTTGAACTTTACAACCAACCAAAAAGGACAGAAAAATGTTACTGGGAGTGATGGGCGATACCCACGACGTTGATGAATCCATTATTTTTAAAATTGCCCGGGATTTGCAAAACCGCGGCGCGCAGATGATCATTAATCCAGGCGATATTGAAAAACAACATTTAAGGACCGATCTTTTTAGCGGTTTGCCGGTAGTTTGCGCTTTGACCAGGCAACAGCAATTTGATCCGGCTTTTACTTTTCCGCCTCCCGGTTGGGTTTATACCAGACCGGGCAACAGCATGATTAGTGAACAAGACAAGATGAATGAAGTGATGGCCAATACCATTGCCAGCAAATTAGCCATTGCCAATCGTATCGTTCATTTAGGCGAAGTAGTGGTTTATGTTGGTCATGAACGCTCGGCTGATGTTTTAAAAAATGCTCCTAAATTTAATGAGTTTATTAATTTGCTTAATCAAGTTTATGACGGTGTCCGCTTTGTTTTTACCGGCCACACTCACCACCAGTTTTTAATCCAACGCAGCGGTTTTTCTTGGATTAATCCCGGTTCGGTTTGGCCGATGTTCTTTGATTATGAATATGCCTTAGTCAACACTGTCAATGGTGAAATAGTTTTTACCAGATTACCGCAAACCGTGACTAATATTAAACCTCAGACGGTCGGTATTATTTCCGATACCGGCAATATCTCTGATCGGGATAGCCAATTCTGGTGCCAGCTGGCTATTGAATTTAGGGAACGAGATGTTTCAGTAGTAATAATTGACGGCAGTTTTAGTCCGGCTGATATCGGCCGGCCGGAATTAGAGAATTTCCAGGTTTTTTATAATCTTTTGTCTGATGACGCTGATAAGTCCGATAAGCCGGCTAATTGGCACTTAATTCCCAGTCATAATCCGGTTTTGGAAATTTGCAGCCATTATTTTTTAATTCAACACAAGCTCGGCCTTGATTTGGATGGTAAGACCGAAGTGGAAATGATTGACCTGATCAGGGATCAGTCAAAAAGGTACCGGCATATTGATATTGTTATTTGCGGTAGCATTCACGATGCTTTATTTGAAGAACAGCAAGAGGTGATGATTATTAATCCCGGTGATGCCAGAAACCACCGCAAATTCGTCACTATTTGTTTTCCTCGGTGTGAAGTGACTTTTTCTACTGTCCGGTTGGGAGAAAACCGCACCTAAAAAATGCCCCAGTCGCTTTTAAAAAAGCGGCTGGGGCTTTGTTTGTCTGATATTATCAACTTCCAATTAATATTTTCTAATTGGTGCTGAAACGGTTGTGCCCAGTAAGCTGTCGCGGGGCACGATTCTGGCTTCAATTAGAATAATCAATTCACTTTGATTTTTTTCCATTACCAAGGAGCTGGTCAAAGATTTAAGAAATGGTATCTTATTAATGCCTGGTATGCCCCGGTCAACCGAGTGGAAGCGCTTTGACAGTGAAACTGCTGCCACATAAGGCACGCCATTTCTGACGGTGAATTCAGAAGTGAAGTCACCTTTTTTAAAAGTTGGCCGTTGGGTTTTTTCTAAGAGGGCGGCTACCTCGCCCGATTTGGCCTGTTCGATTTTAATGGTAATAAAACCATTTTCATTGGCAAAGGGAGTGATTTTTAAATCCGGACCCACATCTTCATAAGCCAGGACCTCAACTGCTACCGTCCCGCTTAGGATGTAATTAGGATAAGGGACTTTCAATTGGTCAATATAAGTGAAAGTTTTGGTGTTGGCGGTTAGAACATCCACCGATATTAAACTATCAATGTCTCCTACGCTATCTAAAAAGCCGATTGAGCCCTCAAAAGTAAAATCATGCCAGCCCTGAAGGTTATAGAAAGGATTGGCGGCCACACCGGTGGTTAGGCGCTGGTCCGCGTCATAACTGCTAGGCAGATTGAAGTGAAAGGCCTGGATGCCGTCTTTTAAGGCATCAATGATCATTTCCCGGTTGTAAGTGTTGTCTAGCCAAAGGTAAAAAGCGCTGAATTTTACTCTAATCATCGTAGCCGGTTCATCCAAATGATCAATAGTAGCTCTTAATTGCTTGAGAAAGTCGGGATTAGCCAATTTGCTCTCGGGGAACTTAATTAACAGTTTATTTTGATTGGGAAACTCGCTGACTTCAATACCGGTTAGGAATTTTTCCAACAGAATTTTTAAATCAGGAGCGGGATTTCTGGCCGGATAAATAACAATTATGTTGCCTTGACCGTCTTTAAAGCCCTTAGCCCCCAATTCGGGAATGGGCAGTTCTTCGGCTCCTGGCAGATCAATTGAAGTTTTATGGCCGCTTTCAACGACCACTCCCTCCTTTTGTACATTTTCTTCTGATGGCACTTCTTCTTGGGCGCGATAAGCCCGGTTGCCGACAATGTCATACTGAAATTCTTGGTCATAATCGCTGTAATCAATCTGGTTATTGACCGGAAATGGCTCTCTATTTTTCTGCTGGTTACCACGGAAGGTTTCTTGTAAGGGATGCTTAATGGCTCTGGGCAATTTATCTGTTATTTGTTTGGTGGTAGCGCAGCCGCTACCTAAGACAGTAAAAATAATGAGCAGAAATACCGCCATTGGTTTCATCAGCTCTGGTTTTTTCATTCGCCTTCTCCTGGTTGATTGTGATTGGCCAGTTGTAATGTTCGGGTCGGCTTTTCAGCCAACTTGGCATTTTACCGTAAAACAGGTTTTTTGTCAATATCTATTTTTTTTGTTAAAATTAAAGCAAACTTTATAACTTTTTAACTTTATAACTTTTAACCACTGTGTATTTACAGCGAATAGAGCTCCAGGGGTTTAAATCCTTCGCCCATAAAACGATTTTAGAATTTCCGGCTCCAGGTCGGGAGTATAAGGTCTTGTCTAAAGTAGCGGCGCCTGATGGCCAATCGTTAGAAAAAGAAATTGATGGCATTACCGCTATTGTTGGCCCCAACGGTTCCGGTAAATCTAATATTGTTGATGCCATCAGGTGGGTTTTGGGCGAGCAGAGCTTGAAATTACTGCGAGGCAAAAAATCAACCGATATAATTTTTTCTGGTTCGGCTAAAAAATCTCCTCTGGGCTTAGCTGAAGTTTCTTTATATTTGAATAATGAAGACAGGTCGGCGGCAGTGGATTATACTGAAATAGTTATCACCCGAAAACTTTACCGTGATGGTGAAAGCGAATATTCACTTAATAAAAATCCAGTCCGCTTGTTTGACATTATTATGTTACTAGCTAAAGCTAACTTCGGCCAAAATACTTATAGTATCATTGGCCAAGGTCTGGTTGATCGCATTGTCAATTATTCGCCAGTAGAAAGAAAGGACTTTTTTGACGAAGCCACTGGGGTCAAGCAATTCCAGATCCGGCGTGATCGCTCCGTTAATAAATTAAAAAAATCACGGGAAAATTTATTTCAAGCCCAGAGCTTGGCGCAAGAATTGGAACCGCATTTAAAAATGCTAACTCGCCAGGTTAACCGTCTTAGCAAAAGAAAAGAAATTGAAGCCGAGCTCAAGGAGTTATTTAATAAATATTATGGCTATAAATGGTCGGAACTTGATAGCGCCTATAAAGAATTGGTGATGGCTATTACTTCTTATGATAAGAAAAGAATAAAATTAGAACAGGAAATAGAATTGAGCCAGCAAAAACTCAATTCTTTCAGCCAAGAAATCAGCCGCAGTGAAGAATTTGACAAGCTGCAGAAAGAATATAACCGGCTGATTGAAGATAAAAACGATGTTTTAAAGGAATTGATAATAATCAAGGGCAAATTGGCTTTGGAATATTTAAAAATCGGCAAGCAAAATCTGGCTTGGCTGGAGAATAAGAAAGATGAATTACAAAACAAGTTGACAGCAATCAGCGGCAATTTGGCTAGTCATCAGTTTAAAATTAGTGCCGGTAAAAAAACTTTGGCCGAATTTGAAGATCAAATCAATAAGATTAATAATGAATTGACCGTTGCCCAGAATAATTTTCAAATAATTCAAGAAGAGCTTTACCAGACAAAAAACGGCGGAAAAAATAACTATTTTTTTGAGTCAATTAAATCAATATTAGCTGCCAAAGATAAAATCCCCGGTCTTTACAGCACTGTTGGTGATTTGGGCAAAATAGACAAACGCTATGAAACCGCGCTGGCTACAGCCGTGGGCAATCGCCTGTGGGCGGTAGTGGTTGAATCGGATAAAACAGCCATGGCTGGCATTAACTATCTTAAAGCCAACCATTTGGCTCCACTGGAATTTTTTCCACTCAATAAATTAAAGGATTATTCACCTCATCAATTTCAAGCAGAAAAAAATGGCGGCGGGCTAGGCCTGGCGATAGATTTAATTTCCTATGACCGTAAGTTTGCTAAGGTCTTCCAACTGATTTTAGGCGACACTTTAGTGGTCAATAACTTGGCAGAGGCCAGAGCCCAAGGTATTGGTAGCCGAAAAATGGTGACCTTAGATGGCGATGTTTTTGAAAAAACTGGAGTTATTAAGGGCGGCTATAAACGCCAGGGATCAGTTATTTGGACCGGTCTAAGTGATAATAAATTAATTGTCCGACCAGAGAGATTAAAAGAGTTGTCGGCTCTTAAAACCGATATTGAGGCCAAATATAAGGCGCGTGACGGCTTGATGGCCAAGATGAATGATTTGAAAGTAGAAATAAAAATCGCCGACAACCAAATAAAAGATTGCCAGAGCGAATTATCGGCGCTTAAAAAAGAAAAAAATAAAATTGAAAGTGATCTCAGCGCCAACCGGCTGTCGCCTGATGAAAAAAAAGAATTTTCGGCTGAACTGACAAGCCAAAAACAAAAATTAGAAAAAGAATTGGCATCAATAGAAAAGGCCAGCGGAGTAATCAGGGGTAAGATTGATCAGTTTAATTCTGAAGAAGAAAAAAAGAAAAAAGAGATTTTTTCTTGGCAGCAAATTATGTATAGCCGGCAGACTGATTTAAATCAAATAATAAATCTCCTCAATGAGGTTAAAGTTGAATTGGCCAAAGTGGAAACTAAAAAAGAAGATTTGTTTTCCCTAATGCGACAGGATCTGGGCGAAAATTATCGTCCCAAGACCGGCGCTGATTTTGGCGAGATTGATTTAAACGAGTTGGAAGCCAAAATAGACAAGAGCAGAAAACAGCTGGCTTTAATCGGCAGTACTGATCCGGAGGTGGAAAAGGAATATACGGAAATTAAATCCAGATTTGATTTTTTATCTTCCCAAAGCATTGATCTGGCGAAAGCCATTGAAGATTTGGAAAAAGTGGTTAGGGAGCTGGATAAACTGATCAAACAGCAATTTGAGAGTGAATTTAAAAAAATCAATAGTGATTTTTCCCGATTTTTCAAAAAATTGTTTGCTGGCGGTATTGCCAAGCTAACTTTAGTTCAGAAAGAACTCACCGAGGCCGAGGAAGCCAAAGAGGAAATAGCTGATTGGGAAATAGGCCATGATCAAGGGTTGGAATTGGTCAAGACCAAAGAAGAAAGGAAAAAAGTCCAGGTTGAAGATAAATCTTTTTTGGCTAATATGGGCATTGATATTGAGGCCTGCCCGCCCGGTAAAAAGATTAAAAATATTAATATGCTCTCCGGCGGGGAAAAAACTATGACTTCCCTGGCCTTAATTTGCGCGATTATTTCCAATAATCCCTCACCTTTTATTCTGTTTGATGAGGTAGATGCATCTTTAGATGAGGAAAATTCCAGAAAATTCAGCGATATTATTGAAGAATTAGCCCATAAGACCCAGTTTATTACCATCACCCATAATCGGACGATTATGTCGCGAGCTGATGTGCTTTACGGCGTTACCATGCAAGGTGACGGTGTCTCGCGGCTTTTAAGCTTGAAATTGGAGCAGGCGGAAAAAATAGCCAAGGAATGATACTTGTTGTGATGACGTTTGACGTATTATAAAATTCATGCTAATCTGGTGCCAACACCGTCAAGTGCTGAAATCAACAGTTAACACTTAACAGTTGACAATTAACTTTATTGCGCCATAGGCATATCCGCCTCTGGCGGAAACTTTATAAACTTTTAAGCTAATTTCATATGTTATCAATAAGATTTGTCAGAATCGGCAAAAAAAAGTATCCTATTTATCGCTTGGCGGTTATGGAAAAAGGCAAAAATCCGCGCAGCGCTTATTTAGAGGGCTTAGGAACTTATAACCCCCATACCAAAGAAAAAGATATCAAAAAAGACAGGGTACAATACTGGTTGAGCCGAGGCGCTAAGCCGACCCCCACTATTTTTAATCTTTTAATTGATTTGGGTTTTATTAAAGCGGATAAGGTTAGAGCTTCCAAATCCCAACCAGGTAAAAAAAAGCAAGGCCAAATCGCCAGACAAAAAGCCGAAGAAGCAGCCGCTAAAAAGAATCAAGAAATTCAAGCGGCAGCGGCTCCAGTTGCTCCAGCTGAAGTACCTCAAGTCAAACCGGCTGAAATCACCAGTACCGAAGCAATAAAAACTGATGAGTAATATTTTTAATAAAAACGGCTGATTACCAACGTCTGTTTTTATTTTATCTTTAATATTAATTCTCTAAAAACCGGCTGGTCGGTAAATTTTTAAGGAGTTGACAAAAATATTTTAGTTTGCTAAACTTGATTATAGTCCTATTGGCCTGAAAAAGGACTGGAAAAGTTGCATTTAGTCTGCAACTTGGAGGCCAATATTTAACAAATAAAGCATAAAGAAAGTTATGGCTCAGGAACAAGATGTTAAATTCGTAGAAGCAATCGTTAAAGAGATTGTGGCTAATCCTGGAGATGTGAAGGTCGACAGGACTGTTGATGAGAGAGGCGTTCTCTTGACTTTAACAGTTAATCCTTCCGATATCGGTTATGTCATCGGTAAGCAAGGCCAAACCGCCAGAGCAATTAGAACCTTGACCAAAATCATTGGTGCTAAAAATAATGCTCGCGTCAATTTGAAAATTAATGAACCAGAAGGTGGCTCACGCCGGCCGCGCCGAGAAGATTCTAATCGAGAAGGTTTTCATCGAGAAGAGCGCGTGGATACCGATGTTGTAGGTGATTTGGAAATATAACATTTGCCAAAAAACTTTAAACTATAACTATAATAAAAACTCTCCGATGTTATATCGGAGAGTTTTTATGTCTAATGACAAAAGTTAATTTTTACTTTATCATATAAATCATGAAACAATTTGATGTTATCACAATTTTTCCGCCTATCTTGGATTCTTATATTAATGAATCTTTATTTAAACGCGCTCAAAAAAATAAGATTTTAAAAATCAAGATGCATAATCTAAGGCAATGGACTGCTGATAGACATCAAACAGTGGACGACAAACCCTACGGGGGCGGAGTGGGTTTGGTTTTTAAAATTGAGCCGTTGATGAAAGCGCTTCTTTCTCTTTCCCTCCCCCTTAAGAAGGGGGAGGTTGGGAGGGGGTCTAAAAAATTAAAAAACAAAACCAGAATAATTTTAATGGCGGCCAATGGTAAAAAATTCACTCAAAAGGAGGCTAAACGTCTGGCTAAATATGACCAGTTGATTTTTGTCTGTCCCAGGTACGAAGGCGTGGATGCCAGAATTGACAAAATGGTTGATGAAAAAATTTCTATCGGCGATTATATTTTAACTGGTGGTGAATTGCCAGCCATGGTGATTATGGATTCAGTCGCCCGGCATTATCCTGGATTTGTCGGCAAACAGGAATCAGTCAAAGACGAATCTTTTTCGCGCGAAGGTTATTGGGAATATCCGCAGTATACCCGGCCGGAAGTCATCAAATACAAAAATAAAAATCTGCGTGTGCCCAAAGTTTTGCTCTCTGGCCATCATGGCGAGATCAAGAAATGGCGGGAAAAGAAAGCCAAAAATGTTAAATAATAAGAAGTAGAGACATTGCGCATTTTGTAGAGACGGGGCATGCCCCGTCTCTACTTTGATAAATATAAGATGAATCATAATTATTTTAAAAATAAATATCTGGTTAATTCCACTCGTCTGCCTAGCCATGATTATAGCGCTGACGGGTTTTATTTTTTTACGATTTGTATTAAAAATAGAAAATGTTTTTTAGGCGAAGTAAAACGGGGCATCATGGGTTTATCGGAAATTGGTTGTATGGTTTATAAATATTGGTATGCCTTGCCCAGGCATTATCCCAATTGTATTTTAGATGAAATTATCGTTATGCCTAATCATCTGCATGCGATTATAAAAATTGATAATCATTTGGATCAAAGTAGAGACGGGGCATGCCCCGTCTCTACACGGCATTCATTATCTAATATTGTCGGCTCACTTAAATCCGCTTGTACTAAACATATTCATCAATCTGGTCATTCAAATTTTTCCTGGCAGGAACGATTTTATGATCATATTATTAAGTTAGATTCAGAATCATTGGATAAAATCAGGTGGTATATAAAATACAATCCACCATTTTGGGATAGAGACAGAAATAATCCAATTAATATTAAGATTTAATTTATAGAGACATTGCGCGTTTGGTAGAGACGGGGCATGCCCCATCTCTACACAGTAGATTAGAAATTAGGTCAAAGGCCGATGTGCATATGCTGTTAATTACTTTTTAAGATTTATTTAAAATAAAGCAAATTATTTCTAAACCTTGATAATTTTTATCTAAATTTAGCCAAAATTAAAAAATTTGTTTTCTTGTTTTCTTGTTTTTTTGTTTTCTTGGCAATACCCTTGACAAAGGTCAAAAAATGGAATATAATTAAGGTTAGTTAAGATCAATAACAACAAACCATTCTCAAACCAAATTTAAAAACTTTGTTTTAAGAGAAAAAACAGTGGTATCTAAAAGATTCACCAATATTAATTGGTGGTTCGCCAGCCCAGTTAAATAATATTTATTATTGATTGTTTAACGGGCTAAAACTTGGATCCCTCTGTTTTTTCTTTTCTAAATAAATTCCCCTCCTTTCCAAGGAGGGGTTGGGGTGGTTGCCGACTGTCGGCCAACCCCTCTCTGCCCGCTTAGGCCGACAGACCTCTCCTTAGAAAGGGGAGGAATAAAAAGAAGAGAAAAAGTAAATTGACAATTGAAAAGCAATTAAAAACAACGTGAGCCCTAAACATTTTTTTATTACCGATTTTCGGTAAGCAACACCCCAGTTAAATATAGCGTTTTAACGCTATTTAACGGGGTAAATAACGGTTAGCATCTGACCGTAATCTAGATGCATTTATTTGAGAGTTTGATCCTGGCTCAGGATGAACGCTGGCGGCGTGTCTAAGGCATGCAAGTCGAATGGGTTTAGACCCATGGCAAACGGGTGAGTAACACATTGGTAACTTACCTCGAAGTTCGGCATAACCCTCCGAAAGGAGGGATAATACCGGATGTGGTCGCTAGACAAATGTCTGGCGAGTAAAGATTCACCCTGTTTCTTTTCTATTGATTAATTATTTTAAGTTGATGATACGAGCCGTTGAGGCGGCTTCGCCTTCATTGATTGTTAATAATTAATGCTTTGATGGAAAAGATACAGGGTAAATCGCTTCGAGAGAGACCTATGGCTTATCAGCTAGTTGGTAAGGTAACGGCCTACCAAGGCAATGACGAGTAGCGGGTGTGAGAGCACGACCCGCCTCACTGGGACTGAGATACTGCCCAGACTCCTACGGGAGGCTGCAGTTAAGAATATTCCACAATGGACGAAAGTCTGATGGAGCGACGTCGCGTGACTGATGAAGCCCTTCGGGGTGTAAAGGTCTTTTATTAGGGAAGAACTTTTGACGGTACCTAATGAATAAGGGGTTGCTAACTCTGTGCCAGCAGCAGCGGTAATACAGAGA
>MHIM01000012.1 GCA_001817505.1 Candidatus Buchananbacteria bacterium RIFCSPLOWO2_01_FULL_39_33
GAAACGCCGGAAGAATTGGCTATCTTGCCTTGATAAGTTATTTGTTGGTTGATGCCTAAGGCGGCGCTGGTGATATCAGCTTTAGTTGAATCAAACCACAACCAAAACGCCGCCGTTATAAATGGCACGACAAGCAGAATTAAAGCCGTCATCATTTTTCTGATGATTTTGCTTTTTCCTTTAAATTTTTCTATTTCCAGAAATGGCATATTTATTTATTTCTCCTCTTAGCTTTTTTTTGTTTGGCATAAACAAACTTGATAAAATCGCGTTCAAAAATCCGGTAAGTCCGTTTTCCAACGTAACTTACCGGTAATTCGCCGCTATCAATCCAACGATAAATGGTCTTGAGGGAGACCCCAAGTTTTTTAGCTACCTGTTCCATTGTTAGCAGATCATAACCTGCCATATTTTTCGGACTATATTTATCCACAGGCCTATAAATACCTATTATTAGTATATCAAAAAATGTCCTCCAATGTCAATATAATATCTTTAATTATCTTTTATTTATCTTTATTATCTTTAATTATCTTTTATTTATCTTTATGTATCTTTATGTCCTATAAATATGACTATATTATCTAAATTAAGATAAATAAATTTTAGATATTTTTCCTGAAAATTAATAAAACAATCAATTAAAAGTGATTTTAAGGTTAATAGCTCGGTTATATTCGTATCGCTAAAATTTTGTAGCTGGCTAAAATTATTAAGAAAATAAAAAGTAATTTACCAAAAGAATAATTCTGCCTCTTGACTTTTTTGGGGAATGCCTTAAAATGATTTTTAAGCCTGGGAACGGTTCTTGGCGGCAGTTCAGAGAGTTCGATTCTCTCTGACCGGCTCTATGAGGGGCGAGCTATTGTATAGTTTAGCTGGGAGGCCAGGAAGTTTTGGCGCCAGCCAAAATGGAGCCGCTGCTGGAAAACCATCCTTTAGCGAGCCGACCCCGTTACCCGTTAACGGTCTTAAGAGTTCCAGGCTTGGGGAGAGCGCAGAACATCGCCTCTCCTTTTTCATTTGTAAAATTATTATTTTACCAAGACGATTCGTTTAAGAAATCGTCTAGATCATGATTTTTGAAATAACTTAGCGGATCTGATACAATTAATTAAATGATTAATATAATGATTGATAATCATTATAATAATTTTTTAATTTATTAATTTTTGATATTATTATGCCTGAAGTAATTTTTACCGATTCAAATTTTGAAGCCGAGGTTTTAAAAGCCCAGTTGCCGGTTTTGGTTGATTTTTACGCCGATTGGTGCGGACCCTGCAAAATACAAGGCCCGATTATTGAGGTGGTGGCCAAAGAAATCAGCGGCCAGGCCAAAGTGGGCAAATTGGATGTTGAGGCTAATCAGGCAACAGCTCAAAAATACCAAGTGATGTCTATTCCGACTATCATAATTTTTAAAAACGGCCAGGAAGTTGAAAAGATGGTAGGGGTGCAAAACAAAGATAATTTGATTGATAAATTGAGTAAATTATAAAAAATTAAGAAATCGGAAATTAGTGACTATCAATTAGAATTTTAAAATTTTCAATTTTCAATTTCAAAACAATTTAAAAATTATTTAATTTTAAAATTATAAAATTAAGTCATTGTTTGAACCTGCCGGCCATGCCTACGGCAGACAAGCCGGCAGGCATTGAAAATTAGAAATTGAAAATTTTGTCATAATTTTATATTTTTATAAGTTTGACTTTGTTTCTTACAAGATTTTGATTTATTATTTAATAATACCTATGCCAGAGAAGAAGCAGTATGATCTTTTGATTATCGGCGCCGGCCCAGCTGGGCTGACAGCGGCAATTTATGCCACCAGGAGAAAATTAAAAACAATGGTGGTTTCTTTGACCATTGGCGGCCAAATGGCCTTAACTAATGAAATAGAAAATTATCCCGGCTGCGATTTGGTTGATGGCCTGGTCTTGGCTACTAAAATGCAAGACCAAGCCGTTAAGTGGGGAGCCGATTTTGATTTTAATGAAATAACTGAAATAAAAAGTAAAGATAATATTTTTATCGCCTCAACCAATCAGACCGATTACGAAGTCAAATCAATCATCTTGGCCTTTGGTTTAACCCCGCGAAAACTTGGCTGTCCCGGCGAAAAAGAATTTACCGGTCGCGGTGTGGTTTATTGCGCCACTTGTGATGGCCCGCTTTTTAAAAATAAAGTGATAGCCATAGTTGGCGGCGGCAATTCAGCCGTAGAATCAGCTGAATATATGTCTAAAATCGCCAAGCAAGTTTATGTTCTCAATCGCAGTGATCAGTTTCGGGCTTCGCCTCATATATTGGAGAAAGTTAAGGGTCTCAAAAATATTGAAGTTTATTGTTTTACGGAAATTGCTGAAATTAAGGGTGATATGGTAGTTAAGGCGGTTAAACTTGTTAATTCTCAAAATAAAAAAATTGAAGAATTAAAGGTTGACGGGGTTTTTATTGAAATTGGCTATGAAGCTAAGACCGATTGGCTCAAGGGCGTGGTTGATTTAAATGACTGGGGGGAAATTATTATTGACCACCAGAGCGTAACTTCTACTCCCGGCATTTTTGCCGCCGGCGATTGCACTGATACTCACCATAAACAAATTGTCATCTCGGCTGGCGAAGGCGCCAAGGCCTCTTTAGGCGCTTATAAATATATTATTGCCAAAGAAGGCGGCTCAACTGTCCCTGATTGGGGCAAATGCGAGCTGGTGGGCACTGCTAAGACCGCTAAAATTCAACTGGAAAAATAACCAAAACAGCCAGTCAGGATATTTATTTGATTGAATCATTATTTTAAGATTGCTATAATCAATTTATTAATTAATAGCCCTAAATCTATGCCAGCTAATAGCGGCAATGAGCTTATTAAAGTTAATATTTTTGAAAAAGTAGGACTGGAAGAAGCAATGAATGTCGGCGATTTGGGTGTTGGCAATTTGGCTTATTTTTCCGTGCCAGCAGCGAAAATTGTCGGCAAAAAGGGGACGGTCTACGCTGTTGATATTTTAAAATCAGTCCTGCAATCCGTGGAACATATTGCTAAGCAAGAAGGATTGAATAATATTAAAACGGTTTGGTCCAATTTAGAGATGGTCGGCGCCACCAAGATCCCCGCGGACAGTTTGGATTTGACTATGCTGATCAATATGCTTTTTCAATCGGCTAAAGACGAGGTGGTATTTCAGGAGGCCTACCGGCTAGCCAAACCAGGTGGAAAATTATTAGTGATTGACTGGTCAAGTGTCAGTGCTCCGTTTGGACCGGCGGTCAAGGACAGAATTAAAAAAGAAGAGGCTATAAAATTAGCCCAGAACTCCGGCTTTAAATTCTTAGAGGATTTTCAAGCTGGTCCGTACCATTTCGGCTTGATTTTTGTAAAGTAGTGTTGTTAGCTTATTAGGATTTATAATGTTGCTGGCCTCGCCATGACAGTATATAAAATTTAATTTCTCATTTTCTTATTTTCTCCACAGAAGGAACTGGTAGCTTTAATTTTTTATACCCTCTATGCCCTTGGATTTAACCAATTTTTTCAAATTAGAAAGATTTTTTAGTTTGCAGCCGTCTATTGCTCTTAACACGGTTTATTTTCTCTTGGCGATTTTTGGAGCGGTTATTATAGCTGGCATTTTTTTTAAAGTTATTCAAAAAATCGGCCGAGGCGATTCTTTTTCCAAGAAATTATGGCAAAAATATCATCTGATGTTTTTGACCCTGGGAGTTATCGGAGTGATTTTGACTTGGTTTCGCTATGAGAGGGTTTATGTTCTTTCGGCCAGATTTTGGTTGTTGGTTTGGCTGCTGGGTTTGGTTTTTTGGCTGGCGCTTATTTTAAAATATCAGATTAAAAATATTCCCCCAGCCAGGGAAAAGTTGCAGAGGACCAATGACTTCAATAAATACCTGCCCAAGAAGAAATAATCATTGATTGATGGAAGGACATAATTCTAAAATCGGCAGATTAGGTGAAGATCTGGCTGGCCGATTTTTAGAAAAAAACGGTTATCAGATAATTGACAGGAATTTTCAAACCCGCTACGGAGAAATTGATCTCATTGCTCGGCAGGCAGATGAGATTTTATTTTGTGAGGTCAAAACCCGTTTATCACTACAATATGGCTATCCGGAGCAAGCAGTTGACGGGAAAAAAATTAATCATTTGCTTCAAGCGGCTAAAATATATTTGAAAATAAAAAATTTTAATTGTTTTTGGCGTTTGGATATTATCAGCGTGGAACTGGTCGGTAACCGGGAACCGAAAATAGAATGGTTTAAGGATGTGAGTAGCCAGTATTGACAAATATTTTTGACTGTGATATACTGATTACAGATTAGAAAAAGATGATTATGACAGCCCGGTGGCTGTCATTTTTTCTTAGCTGCTAAGCAATTAACTAATTATAAATAAATCAAATTCAAATATAATTATTTTTATATTTTTATTTTTTAAACCATATGACCCAATCAGCCATCCAAGCTGCTATCCAGCAAATTTGCCAAGAAAAGCATATTTCCGAGGAATCAGTTTTATATACTATTGAACTGGCGCTGGCCGCTGCTTTCAGAAAGGACTTCGGCAATAAAATGCAGAATATCATTACTGAATTTGACCCGAAAACCGGCCAAGTCAAAGTTTTTGATTTCAAAACCGTAGTGGAGGATTTGCCAGCAGAAGAATTGGCAGAATTAAAAGGACAGGCAGAAAAAGAAATTAAAGAAGTTGAAGCTGTTAGAGATGAAAAATCTTTTATCACTGAAGAAAGTTTAGAGAGCCAGGAGGAAGTCAGGCGTTTTAATCCTAAAACTGAAATCCAATTAAAAGACGCTAAACTTATCAGTCCCAAATACAAAGTCGGCGATGAAATCATTACTCCCTTGGAAGTCCCCGGTGATTTCGGACGTATGGCCGCCCAGACCGCTAAGCAAGTAATCATCCAAAAAATCAGAGAAGTTGAGAGGCAGAATATTTTTGATGAATTTAAAGTCCTGGAGCATCAGGTCGTTAACGGCAGTATTCAACGGAAAGAAAGCCGGAATGTCTTGGTTGATTTAGGCACGGTTACCGCTTTGATGCCATTAGAAGAACAGGTTAGCGGTGAAAGATATAATGTCGGCAATCGCCTGAAATTTTATATCCGGTCAGTTGAACAAACTGCTCGCGGGCCGCAAATTATTGTTTCCCGGGCCAGCGCTGAAATGGTGAGGAAAATTTTTGAATTGGAAATACCGGAAATAGCCAGCGGTGTTATTGAGATTAAAGCCATAGCCAGAGAGGCCGGCAATCGGTCAAAAGTGGCTATTATGACCAATGATGATGGTATTGATCCGATTGGGTCTTGTGTTGGTCAGCGCGGCGGCCGGATACAAACTATTATCAGCGAGCTTAATGGCGAGAAGGTTGATATCATTCTTTATGATGAAAATCCGGTCAAGTTTATTACCAATGCTTTATCACCAGCTAAAGTGCTTAGTGTGGAAATCAAAGAATCGGGGCCTGATCAGGTAAAGGAAAAATCAGCCATCGCTACCGTCAAAGAAGATCAATTGTCATTAGCTATTGGCCGCGGCGGACAAAATGTTCGTTTAGCGTCAAAACTAACTAATTGGAAAATAGACATTATCTCGGCTTCAGAAAAAATACCGGCCGAAATTCCAACTGAAGCAGTTGAAGCTGAACCAGTGGCCGGGGAGATCAAAGGAGCTGAACCGAAAGTTAAAGCCCGAAAACCCCGCCAGCAGAGAGCCAAGAAAGGAGAGCCAACTGAAGAAGTTGAAGTTGAAACAGCAACCGAAGATAAGACCGCCGACCAATAATCAAAATAAGTTTAAAACTTAAAATCCAGGTAATTTAGTCAAACTAATCAAAGGAGAGTTTCATGGATAATGACGATTTTGAGGAAAAGGAAATTTTGGTTTTAGTGGAAAGTCCATTTGCCGGAGATAATGATTGGGTGATTGCTCTAAATATCAAGTATGCCAGGGCTTGCTTGCGTGATTCTTTAAGGCGCGGTGAGTGTCCCTTTGCTTCCCATTTGCTTTATACCCAGACCGGTGTTCTAAGAGATAAAGTGCCTGAAGAAAGAAAATTAGGGATTAAAGCCGGTTTGGCCTGGGGCCGGCGAGCCCAAAAAACAGTAGTTTATACTGACTTGGGCCTTACTAATGGCATGAAGTTAGGGATAGCGCGGGCCGAGGAAGCTAACCGGCCGGTTGAGTTTCGCACTTTGCCTAATTGGCAGGAGATATTGAGCAACACTGAACCGCTTAAATTTTAAATCCCGCGCCGAGTTTTCTCTGGAGCGGGATTGATTTTTTAAATTTTTAGTTTTATTATTAAAATATAAATAATCATCAATAATTTATGTTACTTACTTGGCTTTCTCTTATTATCGCTCTTGGCGGTTTTGGTTTTGCCAGCTTTTTAGTTTTTAAACTAATCAAGCAAAAAGTAGCCAGCCAAGGACTTGAGGTCATTTCTGCTTACTTGGAAAAAGGCGTGATGATTTTTATTTTTAAAGAGTATTTTATTTTATCCATTTTTATTTTAATTATAGCGGTAATTTTAGCCGCCTTGCCCATGGTCTCTTGGCAAATAGTTTTAACTTTTATTTTAGGAGCGATTTTTTCTATGACGGCCAGTTTTATTGGTTTAAAGATCACTGTTTTAGCTAATAGCCGGACAGCCGAAAATTGCGCCAAAGATTTGCGTTCAGGTTTTGATTTGGCTCTTTCAGCCGGTTCAGCGGCCGGCCTGGCTATTGCCAGTTTGGGCTTATTAGGACTCTCCTTGCTTTATTTAATCTTTAAGGAACCGGCAGTAATTTACGGCTTTGGTCTAGGCGCTTCTTTAGCCGCTTTATTCATCAGAATCGGCGGCGGCATTTATACCAAGGCGGCCGATATGGGCGCTGACTTGGCCGGCAAATTGGAAAACAATATTCCGGAAGATGACCCGCGCAATCCGGCTTCTATTGCCAATAGCGTCGGTGACAATGTTGGCGATGTAGCCGGAGTAAGCGCCGATCTTTTTGAAAGTTATGTTGATGCGCTGATGGTAGCGATGGTTTTAGGCGTGGTCTTTTTGCCGCTTTTTGGCTCTCAAGCCATTGCTTTGCCGCTCTTAATAGCCGGCCTGGGCCTTATCGCTTCTATTTTAAGCAACTTGTCAGCCAAGTTTTTTAAAGTCAGTTTAGCTTTATTATTAAGTAGCCTTAATTGGCTGGCTGTCTTACTGGTTTTACTTGCTTCATTTTTAGTTATTAAGTACGCTATTGGCGATTTGAACATTTTTTTCGCTTTAGCCAGCGGACTGGTGGCTGGCGTGATTATCAATCTTTCAACCGAGTATTTTACTTCCAATAAAAGGCGGCTAGTTCAAAAACTGGCCCAAAGCTCCCAAACCGGTTTGGCGGCTAATATAATTTCCGGTTTGTCTTTGGGATTTTTCAGTTCCCTTATTCCGGTTTTAACGACCGTTATAGTGATTTATTTTTCTTATGACTTGGCTGGCTTTTACGGCTTAGCTCTGGCAGTTGTTGGTTTACTTTCCACCTTAGGTCTGATTTTAGCCACTAATATTTATGGTCCGATAACCGACAATGCCGCCAGTTTGGCGCTAATGGCCGGCTTAGGCAATGAAACCTTAGAGCGCGCCAAAGAGTTGGACGCCTTGGGCAATACTACCATGACTATCGGCAAGGGCTTGGCTATAACCAGCGCTACTTTAACCGCTCTATTGCTTTTAATCGCTTTTGCCAAAATAATAAATTTGGAAATTATTAATTTAATCAGTCCCCAGGTCTTGGCCGGTTTGCTTATCGGTGGCTTATTGCCTTTTGTTTTTACGGCTTTAATTTTAAAATCAGTCAGCCAGGCCACTGCTAAAATAGTTGAGGAAATTCGGCGCCAGTTTAGAGAAATTGCCGGACTAATTTCCGGCCAAGCCGAACCGGATTATAAGAAATGCATAGAAATTTCAACTTTAGCCGCTTTAAAACAAATGATGGCTCCCGGGGTTTTGGCTATGGCCACTCCAGTTATAGTCGGCTTTTGGTTGGGTGAAGAGTCCTTGGCTGGACTATTGGCTGGTTCAATTATAGTCAGTTTTCTTTTGGCCTTGTTTATGACTAATGCCGGCGGCGCTTGGGATAATGCTAAAAAATTTATTGAAGCTGGCAATTTAGGCGGCAAAAACAGCGAGGCGCATAAAGCGGCCATAGTCGGCGATATCATCGGCGATCCGCTCAAAGACGTGGCTGGCCCGGCCTTGAATATTCTGATAAAATTAATGGCGATTATTGCTATAATCATTGCGCCGCTATTATTGTTATAATAATTTTTATCTCAAATACTGCCGATTGATTTTTCGGCAGTTTTTTGTTAAGCTTAGTAAATTGTCATTGCGAAAAATGAAGCAATCCCATGTTTTCTATACTAAAATATAAAATTATTCTGTTAACTTAAATATTTTATGAAATCCGAGGTTAAAAAATTAGCCAAGTCGCAGGTGGAAATAACCATTGAAGTGGCAGTTGAGGAGATAAAGCCCTATTTGGCTAAAGCGGTCAGTAAAATTTCTAAGGAAATAAAAATCGAGGGCTGGCGTCCCGGCAAAGCGCCTTATGAAATTATCAAGCAAAAAATTGGTGATATGGGCATTTTAGAGGCAGCGTTAGATGATATCATCTCAGCCACTTATTATGACGTTTTAAAAGAACAAAAAATTGTCACTATCGGCCAGCCGCAAATTGATATTGTTAAAATTGCCCCCGACAATCCTTTTGTCTACCAAGCGACAGCCGCGGTTTTGCCCAATGTTAAAATCGGCGACTATCAGAAAATTAAAATCAAAAAAGAACCGATTAAAATTAGCGATGAGCAAGTCAATAAAATTTTAGCCGATATCAGGAAAATGCGGACTAAAGAAAAATTAACAGAACAGCCAGCTAAAACTGGCGACAAACTGGAAATAGATTTTGAAATTTTTTTGGACGGCCTGCCCATTGAAAGGGGTCAGCACCAGAAATATCCGATTATTATCGGCGAGCATAAATTTATTCCCGGCTTTGAAGACCAGCTGGTTGGTTTAAAAGCCGGCAAGACCAAGGAATTCCAGCTTAGATTCCCGGAAAAATATTTTGCCAAGAAATTGGCCGATAAGGAAGCCGAGTTTAAGGTAAAATGTCAGGCGGTTTATGAAGTGGAATTGCCAGAGTTAAATGATGAACTGGCCAAGTCAATTTCGGCCGATAAATTCCAGACCCTGGCTGAACTCAAAAATAGTATCCGAGAAAATTTAGAAACCGAAGAAATCATTAAACAGGAACAAAGATTAGAAATTGAAATGCTGGATAAGTTGGTGGCTATTGCCGATTTTGAGGCTATTCCTGATCTTTTAGTGGTCAGTGAAGTCCATAAAATGATCCAGGAGTTGGAGCACAGTCTAATCGACCAGGGCTTTGATTTTGCCGATTATTTGAAGAGTTTGAATAAAAGTGAAACTGACTTGAAGGAAGAGTTTAAACCTCAAGCCGAGAAAAGGGTGAAAATTGCTATTTTGACCAGAGAAATATTTTTAGAGAAAAATTTTGAAGTGCGTGAGGATGAACTGGCCAAAGAAATTGAAGCCGCTCTTAAAAATTATCCGGCTAATCCAGAAATCAAAAAACAATTGGCGAGTGAAACCTATCGGGATTACTTAAGGAATGTTTTGGGCAATAAAAAAGTGATTGAATTTTTGAAAAAAGAAATAATCAGTGATTAGTGCCACCAACGATTGACTAAAATATTTAATTGTGCTAAAAATATTGGGTCATAGCACCTTAACATTCCAACCGCAACCAGCCGAAGGAGGGTAATAGTTTGAGCCAAAGAAAACAGACAACCATTCTTGATATTAATGATGTCAGCGAATTAACTCCCAAAATGTTAAAATCATGTCTTCAAAAGGCTGGGGAAAGGTTACGTTTTCATAATGTTTTACTTAATAGTGAAAGCAGAAAGGAAATTGTTGGAGATTTTTTTGCTAATTTCGATCACGGCCTAAGTCATTCCCAAGCTGTTTGGAACCGCTGCCAAGAAATTATCAGTCAATCGTCTCTTCTTTGGAAGGTGGCTGTCGAGCAAGCTAACCGAGTCGGCCGTGACGGAAACCAGGCTCGGCAAGCTCTGCTCTTGGCTTCCATTTTTCATGATTTAGGCAGATTTTTAGGATTTAGTTTTAGTACCCACGAAATAATTGGCGCGAAGTTAGCGGCCGCCATTAATCCTGATGACACGGGTTTTGCCAATGTACTCTATAATTTAATTATTCATCATGATTATGTTTGTCCGATTATCAATGGTTATGATTTTCCTTTTGAGGCAGTTTCTCCGCTGGCGGAAATTTTTCGTTTGGCTGACAAAACATCAAACTCTCCCAGTGAAGAGATTAGGCGGTATTATGAAGTTGGTCGGCGCTTAGCGCCCGATAAGCCATTATTTAAGCCCGATATTCCGGCTGAAGTCAGATTTGATTTTACCAACAGTTCTCCGGCCGGGAAGGATATGTTAACTTGGTTTTTACTGCTTTTTGCTCTGCAGTCAACTGATTTTCTTTACGGCGATACCCGCGATGCTTATGCTTATTGGGCCAGAGGGAAGAAAGAGGCATTGGAAGTTATTGGTGATTTGTGCCGCCAGGAAGAATATCTGGATGGCAGAACGCCGACTGAGCCCGAAGAAGCCATGGCGGTGGTGATTCGCTTCTGTCAAAAGCACAATTTAATTATTTCTGCCTAAACCAAACAATCCCGCTTTGATTTTATATCAGAGCGGTTTTTTTTAACTTAATATTTACTCATACTTTTTTTTCTAGTATTCTTTTGCCACCTTTTTTAGAAAAAATAAATTCTTCTGGAACCTTTTGGCCGCAAATATTTCTTTTTGCCACTTCTTTAGAAGAAGTGGCACAAAACTCCGAGCGATGAAAAATTTGGCGCTTCAAGTAAAATTCTTTCCCCTCCTTTCCAAGGAGGGGCCTGCCTGCCGGCAGGCAGGTTGGGGGTGGTTGGCCGAAGTTTTAGGCAAACCCCTCTGTCTCCGCCAACTGGCGGATTCGTCTCCCCTTGGCAAGGGGAGAATTAAAACTTTGTAACTCATTTTACTTATTATTTTCTCCAAATTTTTCAAATGCTCGCCTATTTATTTATAAATTATTATAAATAATAAATCGAGCCTATGAAAAATTTGGTTTTTTATTGTCATTGCGAGGAACGAAGCAATCACACTTCAAACACATGAGATTGCTTCAATCGCTTGATCTCTTTCGCAATGACAAATAAAAGTTAGAAAAAAGAAGATATTTCAAAGAATGTAAAAATTGCCAAAAACACCCAAATTTACTAAAATTAAAGTATCTCAATTATTAAATCATCATTATTTATGTCGAAAATCGGCATCATTGGCGGTTCAGGATTGGATGATCCGCAGATTTTAAAAGAACCGCAAATCAAAGAAGTGGGCACTAAATTCGGCCGTCCTTCATCAGCTTTAACTATCGGAAAAATCGAAGGAGTGGAAGTGGTAATTTTAGCCCGCCATGGCAAGGAGCATAGTATTATGCCAACTAAAGTTAATTTTTTAGCCAATATCATGGCGCTAAAAAATGAGGGCTGTACTCATATTCTGGCTGCTACCGCCGTTGGATCTCTTCGAGAAGAAATCAAGCCCGGCAACTTGGTTTTTCCCAATCAGTTTATTGATTTTACCCGCCAGCGCCATTTGACTTTTTTTACCGATAAAGTTATCCATACGCCCATGTCCGAGCCCTATGACATTATGTTACGTAGCTTGCTACGTAACACTTGTGATGAGTTGGGCTATGCTTACAACAGCGAGGTGACTGTCATTACCATTGAGGGACCAAGGTTTTCTACCAAAGCCGAGAGTTTAATGTTTAGAAATTGGGGCGCCGATATTATCAATATGTCCACTTGCCCGGAAGTAATTTTAGCCAATGAGCTTAACATTCCCTATCAGACCATAGCTATGTCCACCGATTATGATTGCTGGAAGGAAAGTGAGGCGCCGGTAACTTTTGAGATGGTGATGCAAACCATGAAAGCCAATGCCGAAAAAGTTAAACAATTATTAATCAAGGTGATTCCCAAGATTTAGAAATTAGAAATAGGAAATAGGAAATTAGGGAATTAATAAAATAAGAATATAAGAATTTTCAATTTACAATTTACATTACATTCTCAAGAAGCCAATTTAAAAATTATTTGAAAATTAGAAATTAAAAATTATTTAAAAATTGAAAATTGGAAATTAAAAATTGAAAAGATATGCCCATCAAATCCCGAATCCGCACGGTCGCTGATTGGCCCAAAAAGGGCGTGATGTTTCGCGATATTACCACTCTTTTAAAAGACCCAATCGGTTTGAAATTATGTTTGGATAATTTTTTAGAGCGTTATCAAAATAAAGACATTGATGTTGTTGTCGGCATAGATTCAAGAGGTTTTATCTTAGGCGGCGCTCTGGCTTATGAGTTAAACAAGGGTTTTGTCCCAGTCAGAAAAAAAGGCAAATTACCAGCCGAAGTGGAAAGCGAGGAATACGCCTTAGAGTATGGCACTGATGTTATTGAAATCCACAAAGATGCCATTACTCTCGGCCAGAAAGTTTTAATCATTGATGATTTGATTGCCACCGGTGGCACCGCTTTGGCTGCGGCCAATTTAGTCAAAAAATTGGGCGGGGAAATAATAGAACTGGCTTTTATTGTTGATCTGCCGGATTTAGGCGGCGGTAAAAAATTAAAAGAAGCTGGTTTTAATTATTACAGTCAGACAGCTTTTGCGGGGGAATAAATATTTCAATATGCATATAGGCGCACACATTTCGGCGGCTGGCGATGTTACCTTAGCGCCAGAGCGATCTAAAAAAATCGGTGGCGAATGCTGCCAATTTTTTTCCCGTCCGCCCCAAGGCGGTAAAGGCAAAGAGCTGACTGAAGCCATTGGTCAAAAATTTAAAGCCAATATGAAAAAATACGGCCAAGCGGCCGCTTATATTCACGCGCCTTATTACCTTAATTTTGCTTCACTAAATAACCGGATTTATTATGGGTCAATCAGCGTCATCCGAGCTGAATTAGAACGGGGCAATATTTTGGGAGTAAAAGCTCTAATGTTTCATCCCGGCAGTTACAAGGAAGCGGGAGAAAAAAAGGGACTGAAATTAGTTTGCGAGGGCTTAGAAAAAGTCTTGAATGACTATCAGGGAAAAACTGAATTACTGATTGAAATGTCGGCTGGCGCCGGCGCTATTATCGGCGATACTTATGAAGAAATAGATAAAATCATCAATTCCAAAGAATTGAAAAAATATAAAATCGGAATTTGCTTTGACACCGCCCATGCCTTTGCCAGCGGCTATGATTTAAGGGCTGAAGCGGCAGTCAAAAAAACTTTTTCCGATTTTGATAAAGTGTTAGGTTATAAAAATTTAAAACTGATTCACGCCAATGATTCCAAAGTGGAATTAAATGCCAAAAAAGATCGCCACGAGCATATCGGCCAGGGCCAAATCGGCTTGGTCGGTTTTCAAGCGATTGTAAATTTTGCCAAAGCCAAAAAAATTGATTTGATTTTAGAAACCCCTGACTTAGCAGGCAGGAAAAAAGATATTGAAATTTTGAAAAAATTAAGAAATAATTAAATAAGAAACAAAATACAAGATACAAAAAAGATACAATAACCAATAATTAAATATCAAAAAATAATTAAAAATAAATTTTGAATATTAGAATTTGAAATTTGATATTTATCTGTAACTTGTATCTTGTATCCTTAATATTTATATATCTCACTCCTTTCTATTTTTATATATGAGAATAGCTATAATATCCGATTCCCATGATAATATTGTTAATACGGAAAAATTTTTAGCTTGGGCCAATGAAAATGAAATTGCCATCATTATCCATTGCGGCGATGTTTCAGCTCCCTCAATGATAAAAAAAGTTATGGTGCCAATGTTTTCTGGGCCGATTCATTTAGTTCATGGCAATGTCTCGGATCGAAAATTACTGAAAAAAATTTGCGCTGAATTTAAAAATGTCACTTTGCACGGCGATGAAGGTGAAATAGAAATAGGGCGGGATATCCCCCTTCAGGCCGGGGGAGAAAAAATGAAAATCGCTTTTTGTCATTTTCCCGAACGAGCCAAGAAGCTGGCTCAAAGTGGCCAGTATAATTTAGTTTTTTACGGCCACACCCATAAACCCTGGATAGAAAATATCAATAAAACAATTTTAGCCAATCCTGGTACTTTGGGCGGCCTGTTTCAAAAAGCGACTTTTGCGATTTTTGACACCACCACCAAAAATTTGGATTTAAAAGTTTTAGAAGATATTTAAGTATGACAGCCAAAAGAATCATTATTGAAGTTAAACCCAATGCCAAAGAAATTAAAGTTGAAAAAATAACTGATAATATTTATAAAATCAAACTCACTGCTTCACCTATTGGCGGGCAAGCCAACCGGCAATTAATTGAAGTTTTAGCCCAATATTGGGGAGTGGCTAAAAGCCAAGTGGAGATAAAATCCGGCAGAAACAGCAAAAGTAAGGTGTTAATAATATATGGATAACTAAGAGTTGATAATCAATCTAATTTCTTATATAATGCCACTGGATTATTGATGACTGGCGGTGGTTATGGAAAATTTCGCTAAAATAAGCGATTTTTTGTTTATTTTCAATATAAACCCTTGACATTAAAGATTAATTTTGCTAAAATTATAAGTTAAATGTTAAAAATAATATCCACAGCTCTGCAGGCACGACAAGCATAGGAATTATAAAAAGGATTATTTTGGTTTCGACTGGAATTTTTCCTTTAAGTAATTTCTTGTCTGCAGGGTCGTGGATAGTATTTGCTAATCTGTAGGTCTTGTACAAAAACAATTTGTCACCTTCCATTTGAGAAAGTTTTTATCTCTTTTTCTCATTCCGCGAACCTGCCTGCCGGCGCAGGCCAGAGCGGAAATTACGCTTAGGTGGGCTGCTACGGCTAGGCACGACAAGCATGGGAATTTTTCTAAGCTCTTTTGGGGCTTCGGCTCGAAAACTGCTTGGCAGAATTTTTCTTGCCTGGCCATAAAAGCCCAACTAAGTATTAATAGACCTACAGATTAGTGGATATTATAAAATCCACCCCGATATCACATCGGGGTGGATTTGTTTTTGAGATTATATTTTATGTCGCCAGACCTCTTCAATTTCTCTCTGATTCTTAAAAGTATAATGATGGCTTTTTATTTTTCCAGTTTTAGAATCATTACTAACGGCTTTCTTATCGCCCAAATAGAAACCAATATGCTGATGATTATTTTTTGCCTGCCAGATGATAATATCACCAGGCGAAATTTTGTTTTTTGTTATTTTTTCCCAGCCGGAATTTTCCAGGTCTTTTATGGTACCAGTTACTGTTAAGTGCAAATTGCCTATTAAATCAAAAATTTTTAAAATTGAAGAAACAAAATAGGCGCAGGCCAAATCACCGTTTTGAGTAAGATTTTTTTTCCGGCCATTGATTAAGCCATAGGCCTGACGCCAAGTCGTGCCGCCGATACTATTCTTTATTAAAACCAAATAATTGTCTTTTTTAATAATGGTTATTTTTTCCATTTTAGAGGATTAAAATTTCATCGGTAGTGGTGGCATTATCCGGACTCAAAGTCTCGACGCCGATTAAGCAGACCGCCTGCCAGGGCTTATAGTGGGAAGTAAAAGTGGTTTTATCAACTTTACCGTTAGCGTAAGTGATAGTGTAATCAAAGGTAGCATCAACGCCTTTATGGGCGGCTTCGGTGCATTTTTTGGCGCCGACCGGTATATCGGTGCTTTCAACATATTTGGTTGGCGGCGGCGCCACCCAATTCCAAACCCGAGGCGTGGTTCTGGCCATTTTCCGGCCATCTTTAGTTCCCCAAAAATCAAAATAAAGATGATCGCCTTCAATTCTGGTTTGAATTAAAATATAATTGCCAGTGTCATTGATGAATTTTAAATCAGGCGCCGGGTTGTAAATAGTAGCATCGGTACCGGGCAGGCCGTTTTCCAAATAATAGCTGACACTATAAGAATGACTGCGCCGGGCGGTAATCGGTAAACCAGATTCCAAAGCTGCGCGAAAAACGGTAGTGCCTATTTGGCAGAGACCGCCGCCGTATTCAGGCACGGTTTTATTGCCCTTGATCACCAATTCCTGTTTATAACCGTGTTCGCCATCAATTTCTCCCAAGGCCTTTAGCAGCGAAAATTCTTCTCCCGGCTTAATTAAGATACCGTGCAATTTATTAGCGCCGGTTTTAATGTTATGGCGCCGATTAACCGGACTGCCAGTAAAGTTGGAATGGCCAGTGCCGATTATTTCTTTGATGCCCAGATCATTAATGTCTTCAGTCAGGATTTTGGGCGAGGTGGTATCAACTACTATTTCTATTTTTAAATTGCCCTGGTTTAGATAAGGGTTTATTTTTTTATAGGTCTCTGCCAAATTAACGGTCTGGCCGTCGCGATGGACCTCAAATTTAGTGACTTTGCCGTCAGCGATTTCAATAGTCGCGTCTTTAGGTTCAATATTAATTTGGGAGGAAATATTTTTCAAGAGCCAAGCGGCAAATTTTTCTTGATTTAAGCCGACAATAATATTATTATTGTCGTCTGCCGGCCCGGTCGGCGCCGGCCGGGCAGACCAGCCTTTTTGAAATTCCAGCATTGAGCCAAGATCTGGCTTGGTTAGCGGCCATTTATGGTCGCCATAAAATAATTCTGGCGTGGTGGTGGTTAAAACTTGCCTGACTAAATCTTCTTTATTGATCACTTCGGCTAAGCGTACCAAAGGACTGACGGGCATTTTTTCTATTTCTATCGGTTCATTTTTTAATTGACTCAAATTATTTTTTATTTTAGCAATAGCATCATCATAGTTTATAGTAACGCCTGCCTGTTCTGGTAAAAATTCCAGCCTATAATCATTGCCTTGCCAATCAACTTTAATGACTGGATTTTGAGCAATAGTTTCTAATTCAGAGAGACCTTGTTTGATCAGTAACCTCATCATTAACTCATCCAAAGAAAACTTGGCTTCAAAATATTTATCTTGGGAAAGCATTTTTATTTGAGTAATCAGGTTTTGCCACCAGGACCCTCGGCGGCCGAAAGCCAAGGCCTCTTTAATGGTTTTGGCATTATCAAATCTTAGAAGCTGGCGTGACAGGTCAGGATCATTTAAAGCATCAATGGCTGGAGTAATTTTCAAATAAGAGTTGCCGTTGTTTTTGTAAATTATTCTGATTTCCTGCTTTTCCAATTTTTCCGTCAGCTGATTGATAACCGCCAGGGCTTCTTGAGAAGTCAAACCCGCCAAACCGACATCGCCCAAGCGACTGCCGGGGAAAAATTTATTTTGGTATTTTAACTCATAAGCCAAAACCGCCGAGCTCAAAATCAGCATTATAACAAAAACAGCGACTATAATAGTAATTATTAGCCACCGCCTTTTTATTTTTGCGTAAATCTTGTTTTCAATGACACCCTTAAGGTCATTTAAATGTTTTTGGGGTTGGAAATTAATAGGCATTTTAATCCTCAAGTGATTCAACTACAATGGAAGTATTTTTATATTTCTTAGGCAAGATAATGGTCAGGAGGCCTTTTTTTAAGGTGGCTTTAACGCGATTTTGGTCGATTTCTTGGGGCAGGACAATGGAGCGGCTGAAAGCCCCCCAGTAGACCTCACGAGCGAAATAATTGCTTTCTTTCACTTCTTTATCTTCTTCCCGATAGCCGCGAATAGTCAGCAAATCATTGCTAATGGAAATACTCAGGTCTTTAGGGTCGACACCGGCCATGGCTGATTTAACGATAATATTGTTTTCATCTTGATAGACATCGCAGGCTAGTTGACCCTCGCCGGCAGCAAAATTGTCATTTTCCGGCAAACTGCTGGACAGGAAAAAATCACGGGCCTTTTCCTCGTTTTGGCTTAAAGCATTTTTTTGGTTTTTATCAAGCATAGATTTGTAACTATCTCACTATATTATACTAAAAAAATGAAAAACCAGCAAATAAAACCGGTAAGTAGTTCTCAAAACAAATACACTCGCTGAAGTTAACGAGTGTTATTTATTTCTTATCAAGTTTTAAGAATTTATAAAGGCCAAAAGAAATTAAGCCCAATTGCAGAGTCGGTGTCAGACCGGTTTTAATAAGTGGGATGATTGGCATCAAATCGTTGTAGGCCCAACGGCCAGTAGAAAGCGCGAAGCGCTCTAAAATAACGGCAAAAATAATACCGATAACCAGCGACCACCAAAGCCGATTTTTAAAATAACCGACTGCTATAAAAATTACAGCCAAGAGAGTGGTAAAAATCGCATCAAACAGCGCGGCTTTCAACAGAATCCATTCAGTGATTTTTCCGCCTTGATAATGAACGTATAAGTAGGAATGAAGATTTTCCCAAATTAAATTCAAGCTAAAGGCCAAACCAAAGATTATCAGTAATTTTTTTCCGTTTCTGACGGACATAATACTTTTCATAACATCTTCATCTCCCTTGGTTTTAAACCATCGGTAATAATACTTAATAATTTATTAACTGTCAATTATTATAAAACAAAAAACCGTCCCGATTTATCGGGACGGTTTTCTTATTTCTTAAAAAGAAATATTAAGCTTTTTTGACTTTGACAGCTGCTTGTCCTTTGGGGGTGTCAATGACTTCGAAAGAGACAGTGTCGCCTTCTTGAAGATCAGAGAATTCAATCCCGTCAAGTTCATTAGCGTGGAAAAACAAATCCTTTTGTCCTTCGCCTTGACTAATAAAGCCAAAGTTTTTGTCAGTCAGCCTTTTGATTGTTCCTTGCATGAATTTAGAAATGAAGTGAATTAGCTCGCACTAGTTATGAGAAATTCGACTTTATTTCTATACATAACTACTACTTTAGTAGGTTATTGGCTATTTGACTAAATCAGCCAAAAGTCCAATCTTTTACCATCTCCAGTCTATCACTCTTAGATTAATATGTCAAGAGGTTGAAAATTTTAAAGTATTGACAAGCAGTAATTTGTTTGTTAAACTGACCAAAGTTAAATAACCACCTGCAATTTGCCCCAAAATGGTTTTTCTATATTTTTAGGGCAGGAAATTAATAAATAAAAAGCAGGGCTTCCTAGATGGGTGATAAGACTAACCACCGGAGGTTAAGGGATTAAAATAATGGCGATTGGAGTTAAAAAAGAATCAGAATTTAAGAAACTGCTTGAGGATAAGCAGTATTTTAATTTGCCCAAAATTGGTGATCTGGTTAAAGGAACTGTGATCTCGGCTAGTAAAAATGAGGTTTATATTGATCTTGGCGGCATTGCTACCGGTCTGGTTCGCGGCAAAGAATGTTATGGCGAATCGGAAGAATATAGGAATTTAAAACCCGGTGACGAAGTAGAGGCAACTGTTTTAGAATTGGAAAATGAAAATGGCGAGGTGGAATTATCCTTTAGATACGCTGGCCGGCAAAGAGCTTGGCAAGACATTAAAAAAGTTGAAGAGAGCGGCCAGATAATCAATGCCATTATCACTGATGCCAATAAAGGCGGATTAATGGTCAAGTTGGGCAGTACTCTAGGCTTTCTGCCTGTTTCCCAATTATCTCCGGAACACTACCCTCGTGTCCCCGGCGGCGATAAAAATAGGATATTGGAGATACTTAAAAGTTATGTCAGCCAGAAGTTTGAAGTGAAAATTATTGATACCGATGAAAATGAAGATAAATTGATTGTCTCGGAAAAAGCTGCTTGGGAAGAAACCCAAAAAGATGTTATTAATAGATATAAAGTTGGCCAGGTTGTTGAAGGTGTGGTAACAGCAGTTACCGATTTCGGAATTTTCGTAGAATTTGACAAACTTGAGGGTTTAATCCATATTTCTGAAATTGCCTGGAAAAGAATTGATAATCCGTCTGATTTTGTCAAAGTTGGCGAAGTAATCAAAGCGGAAATAATCAGCATTGAAAATTCTAAGATCTTTCTTTCAATGAAAAAATTGCAAAAAGATCCCTGGGAAGGAATTACCAATAGGTATGAGATTGGACAAAAGGTCCCGGGCCTAGTTCTCAAAGCCAATCCCTTCGGTCTTTTTGTGGAATTAGACAAAGACATCCACGGTTTGGCGCATATTTCCCAACTTAGCGAGAAACCGGTTAGCAATGTGGAGAATGTAGCTAAAGCCGGCGATGAGATTGATTTTTATATTGTTTCTATGGATCCGAAAAACCATCGGCTGGGACTAAGCTTAATAAAGCCGGCTTTAAAGAAGAAAAAAGAAAATGTCAGCGATTCAGACAGGCCGGCGGGCTTAGTGGCAGTAGCCGGAGAAAAATCAAAAGACCAGGAAATTAAAAAGGAAATAAAGCCAGTATCTAAAGATAAAGCGGTTAAAAAAACCAAGAAGGATAAGAAAACCGAAGAAGCTAAAGCCGAAACCAAGACCGGAACTTGATGCCCGGAGATAAAAAGTCAAGCAGATATTAAAAATAGATGCTAAAAAATACTCCCGCCTTTTTTAGGGCGGGAGTATTTGGTTTAATTATTTCCTTTGTTTTATCAGTTTCAATGACCGGTGGCTGTAATTGAACCAGCTAAGGAGGCCAGTGAAGATAGCCAGATAAAGAAAGATTAGCGAGATTGGCAGCCAGATCGGCGAAGACGTTGTCAGGTAAAGGAAAATTGTTATTAGACCCATAACCTGGAAAATCATCTTGCTTTTGCCGGTCCAATCGGCTGAGGGCGTGGTGATATCATGATTGATGATAACCAACCCCAAACTTTCCACCAGGATTAAAACATCGATTATTACCATTATCAGTAGAATCTGGAAATAAGGATAGTGCCAGAATAAAAATAGAGCCGAAAGAATCACCAGTAATTTATCGGCTAAGGGATCAAGTATAATTCCGTATTCGGATATTTGTTTTCTTTGCCTGGCCCAGGAACCGTCAAAACTGTCAGTCAAGGCCGCCAAGAAGAAAAAAAATAAAGCTCCCCCGAAATATTCAGTAGCTAAAAGATACAAAATCACCGGAATCAGAAAGAATCTTAAGCAAGTTAGATGATTGGGCTTGAGACCTTTTGGCCAGAACTTAAAGAGCGTCCGATTCCAAAATTCATCCACTAATTGCTGGAACTGGTTTGACATTTTAAGGAAAAATAATTAATATATTAATTAGACCTAATTAGATTATAATAAAAAATTACTTATTTGTCATGAAAAAAATAACTAAACAATTCTTGATCGCTTTTTTGTTTTTTTTGATGTTTGCCAGTATTTTAAGCTTCATCACTTTGCCGGCCGAAAGACCAGCTGCTGTCAATGTCACTACACTTTTAGCTCAAATTGATGAGGAAAAAATCGAATCAATTACGGTCCGAGAAAACCAATTGGATATCACCTTAGTTGGTGGCGCCAAACAGGTATTGGAAAAGGAATCATCGGAAAGTTTGAGCACGTTATTGAAGAATTATAATGTCAATCCGGACAAATTAAAGAAAATCGCCATTGATGTTAAGAGTGAGAGCGGAGTTAAGTTTTGGGCGGTGGCCATCTTGCCTTTCTTAATACCCTTTCTGTTTATTTTCGGTTTTTTCTGGTTTATGATGCGCCAAGCCCAAGGGGCCAATAATAAAGCTATGAGTTTCGGGCAAAGCCGAGCTCGGGAGTTTAATCCTAACAAGAAGTTAAAAATTACTTTTAATGACGTAGCCGGAGTCAAAGAGGCCAAAAAAGAATTGGTGGAAGTTGTTGATTTTCTAAAAAATCCCAAGAAATTTTTGGCTTTAGGCGCCAAGATTCCTAAAGGCGTCTTGCTTTTAGGCGCGCCGGGAACCGGTAAAACCCTTTTGGCTAAGGCCGTAGCCGGTGAAGCCAATGTGCCGTTTTTTAGCATTTCCGGCTCGGAATTCGTGGAAATGTTTGTCGGTGTCGGCGCTTCGCGTGTCAGGGATTTATTCAATAAAGCCAAAAAAAATGCCCCTTGCATTGTCTTTATTGATGAAATTGACGCTGTTGGCCGGCAACGCGGGGCCGGGCTGGGCGGCTCGCATGATGAAAGGGAGCAAACGCTTAACCAAATATTGGTAGAAATGGATGGCTTTGACCCAAGAACCAATGTCATTATCATGGCGGCCACTAATCGGCCCGATGTTTTGGATTCAGCTCTTTTAAGGCCGGGCCGGTTTGACCGCCGAGTGACTTTGGATATGCCGGATATCAATGACCGCGAAGAAATTTTAAAGGTTCATTCCAAGGAAAAACCGCTGGCTAAAAATATCAGCTTAAGAAAAGTGGCCGAGAGAACTCCCGGTTTTTCCGGAGCTGATTTATCAAACCTGCTTAATGAAGCGGCCATCTTGGCTGCTTTGGAAAATAAAAAAGAAGTCAGCGAATACCACATTCTACACAGCATTGATAAGGTCTTGCTGGGCCCGGAAAGAAGGAGTTATATTTTAAATGAAAAGGAAAAAGAAATCACTGCTTATCATGAGGCGGGCCATGCTTTAGTGGCTCATGAATTGCCCCATACCGACCCGGTCAGCAAAATTTCTATCGTGGCTAGAGGCAGCGCGGCCGGCTTTACCTTGAAATTGCCCACTGAAGACCGACGGCTTCATAGCAGATCGGAATTTTTAGAAGATCTGGCCGTGATGTTGGCCGGGCAAGTAGCGGAGAGGATTGTTTTCAATGAAGTTACCACTGGCGCCCAAAGCGATCTGCGCCAAGCTACTACGTTGGCCAAAAAGCTAATTACCGAATATGGCATGAGTGAAAAAATGGGATTAAGGACTTTCGGTGAAAGGGAAGAACTGATATTTTTAGGCAAGGAAATTCACGAACAACGCGATTATTCCGAAAAAACCGCTGAAGAAATAGATAAGGAAATTCATCGTTTAACTGATGAGGCGGCGGTGCTGGCTGAAAAAATAATTAAGGAAAAAAGAAGATACCTGGATAAGATCGTGATCGCTTTAAAAGCCAAGGAGACCATAGAAACTGATGAGTTCAATGCTTTGTTTGCCGATAAAGAATAATTTATCCCAATAATAATTTATCAATTAAAAGCGCTGGCCTTAAAGAGGGCTGGCGCTTTTTTCTTTTATTTTTTAATTTATGTTATAATATTAGCAACCAGTTGGATTAATAACTTTTTAAAATATATGGAGGAGAGAACGCTTTATAGGCCGATTTTAAAAGAGGCCTGGCAAATTACTAAAAATTTTAAATCATTGTGGTTTTTAGGGTTGTTTGCCGCTGTCTTGGGCGGTAGCGGAGAATTTGAATTATTGGCGAGGATAATATTCAAACCGGGGAGTAATCAGGGCTTAATACTGGGCGCTTTTGAAAGTTTTAAGACCGGTATCCAGAACACTCTGCCAACTGGGGCTGATTTATGGTCAAATCTTTTAACTCTGTTAATTAACGCTCCGCTTAATTTGATTTCGCTGATTTTGGTCTTGGTCGCCATTGTTTTAATAGCCCTATTTGTAATTTGGCTGGCAGTTGTTTCCCAAGTCGGTTTGATTAGAAATATTGATTCCATTATTGATAAGAATCCCAAACCCACTATTAATGAGGGCCTAGAGGCGGGAGTGGAAAATTTTTGGCCGATCATAACCGTCCAATTGATTTACAAAGCCATATTATTTATTGTCTTCGTTTTATTGGGCAAAGAAATAATACTTTTGACTCTCTTGCCAACAGCCGGCATCGTTATCCATATTATTTTACTGATTTTATTTTCCCTGATTATGATTGTGATTTCATTTGTCATCAGGTATCAGATAATTTTTATTATCCTAAAAAAAGAAAAAATTATCACCGCCCTAAAATCAGCTTGGAAATTATTTATCGGCAATTGGCTGATATCTTTGGAAATGGCTTTTATACTTTTTATTGTCTATTTATCAGCGGCCTATCTAACTGCTTTTATTTTTGCCTTGTTTTTAGCAGTCCCCTTGGTGTTTTTGACTTATTCTTATCAAATACCGGCTATCTTCATCTTAGTTATCGGCGCTATATCAATTTCGGCAGTCCCTGTAATCATCTTTTTAATAACTGCCATTGTTAACACTTTCCAGTGGGCGTCTTGGACGCTTTTATTTAAACGAATAAGCGCTGGTAAATCATCAAGTAAAATAATCAGATTATCGGCCCAATCTCCCAATCTCAAGAATCCGTTCAATAAAAAATAGGACTGGCCTTAAAACCGTTCTGATTTTTCGCTGACCGGCGAAGTTGGAACGGTTTTAAAATTAGTCGGAACTTGTAATAATACTGCAAAGAAATTATAATTAATCCATAAACAGATAATTAAATTATGGCTATTGGCCCGTCATTGGAAGATTTATTAGCTGAATCGGCTAAAGAAAAAGAGGACTCAACGGCTTCTGAACTCCAAGAAAAAATCAAAGAAATCACTATCAAAGAAAAAGAAGAGGAAACCGAAAGGCAAGCCGCTGCCATCGGTTTGCCTTATATTAATTTAGTGGGTTTTAGCATTGGTCCTGATGATTTGGCTACTCTAGCCAAAGATCAATCGCAAAAACTGCAGACCATCTGTTTTTTCAACGATGGCCGGGAAATACGCTTGGGCTCGGTAGATTATAATAATGAAGTTAAAAACCTTGAAGCCGAGCTAAAAGAAAAGTATCAAGCCAATGTTGCCACTTATCTGATATCTTTAAATAGTTTTAACCACGCTTTAAAAATTTATGAAACCCTGCCAGCAGTTAGAAAATTCATCAAAGGTATAGAAATTAAAGAAGAGGAGATAAAGAAATTTGAAAAGGACATTAGAAACTTTCATGATTTGAATGAAAAAATCAAAAATGTTTCCATGACTGAACTAATTACCTTAATCATTGCCGGCGCCATCAAATCCCGAGCTTCTGATATCCATATTGAAGCTGAAGAAAAGGACTTAAAAGTGCGCTATCGCATTGACGGCGTTTTAAATGACGTGGCTATTTTAGCCAAAGAAGTCGGACCTAAAATCACTTCGCGCATTAAGCAACTGGCCAGATTAAAAATAAATATAGTTGATCGACCCCAAGATGGCCGCTTTTCTATTTTTCTGAAAAATGATCGGGTTGATGTCAGGGTCAGCGCTCTGCCGACCGGTTTTGGCGAAAGCATTGTTATCAGGTTATTGATAGCTTCAGCTGTCAGCTTGTCTTTTGAGGAATTGGGTTTAAGGGGTCGGTCTTACAAAACTTTAGAGAAAGAAGTCAAAAGGCCCAATGGCCTGATTATCGCTACCGGTCCGACGGGTTCAGGCAAGACCACCACCCTTTATGCCATTTTAAAAAAACTCAACGATCCGGAAACCAAGATAATCACCATTGAAGATCCGATTGAATATGAGTTAGTTGGTATCAACCAAAGTCAGGTGACTAAGGAATACACCTTCGCCAAAGGCCTGCGTTCAATCGTCCGCCAGGACCCGGATATTATTATGGTCGGCGAAATCCGCGATTTGGAAACAGCGGAAATTGCCATCCAGGCGGCTCTAACCGGCCACTTAGTCTTATCAACTATTCATACCAATGACGCTTTCGGCACCATTCCGAGATTTTTAGCGCTGGGCGCCAAGCCGTTTTTGCTGGCGCCGGCTTTAAACGTGGCTATCGGCCAGCGCTTGGTCAGAAAAATCTGCACTGATTGCAAAACCGAAACCAAGTTAGACGAAGAAACTTTAGAGCGAGTCAAAAAGCTCTTGAGCGCTTTGCCGGTAGAAGATAAGAAAGAATATAAAGTTGATTTGGATAAATTAAAATTTTATAAAGGCCAAGGCTGCGATGTCTGCCAGGGCCTGGGTTACAAGGGCCGAATCGGCATTTATGAAATTATGCCCATTGAAGGCGAAATTGAAGACACGATTATCAAAGGCAATTTATCGGAAAATGAAATTAAGGAAATGGCGGTTGAACGAGGGGTGATTTCTATGGTGCAAGATGGGTTGCTTAAGGCCTTAGAGGGTATTACTTCAGTGGATGAGGTTTTTAGGGTGGCGGAGTAATTCATGAAACTTGAAGCCTATCATTAATTAAAACAACGCTGTTACAGGTGTTGTTTTATGTTTCAGGTTTTAGGTTTTATGAATTATAATTTCCCTTTTATTCCCTCTTAGAGTTTTGAAATTTATTTTAAGGCAATCTTTCGGCCAGCTAGCGCGTACTCTATCAGCCCATTCAATCACGGTGATATATAATGGATTATTCAGGTAATCATTGATACCAATCGCTTCTAAATCTTTGCCACTTAATAAACGGTAGGCATCGATATGAACCAGCTTCCGTAGAGACGGGGCATGCCCCGTCTCTACATCATAATTCTTCATTAAAACAAAAGTCGGGCTGGTAATCATATCGGCTACTCCCAGGCCTTTGGCCAGGCCTTTGACAAAAGCCGTTTTGCCACTGCCCAAATCGCCAATCAGACAAAGCGTTTCACTGCCTTTTAGAGTTTGGGCGATATTTTTAGCAAATTCGAAGGTTTCTTTTTCAGAATTAGTGATTATTTTATTCATAGATTTAGTATAAAGTTAAAAGTTTATAAAGTTTATAAAGTTTTTTTTAAAAAGATAATTTATTATAATGCTACTTTCAACTTTATAACTTGCAAACTTTCAACTACTCAAGTTCCCAATTAGGGTCCGCTTTAATATTTTGCCAATTATCCAGAGCCGGCATTTTTTCCTGGGTTAAATAATAAGCGGCCAGGCCGATCATAGCGGCGTTATCGGTGCAATACTGAAATTGAGGCACAAAAAATTCCAAGTTTTGAATTCTGGCAGCTGATTCTAATTCCTGCCTTAATTTTTTATTAGCCGCTACCCCGCCAGCTAAAAAAATTGTTTTGGCTGAAAATCGGCTGGCTGCTTTAATGGTTTTTCTGACTAAAACCTCAACGACTGCCGCTTGAAATTCATGACAAATTTCCGGTGTTCGCTTTTTGATTGCCTGCTTGGTCATTTTTTGCACGGCGTATAAAACTGCGGTTTTCAGACCGGAAAAACTGAAATTAAAATCGCCAGAATCAATCATTGGCCGCGGCAAAGATAAATTTGAAATTTTAAATTTTAAATTTGAAATTTTTGTCGCCTCTGAGGCGACAATTGGTCCACCCGGATAGCCCAAGTTAAGCAGTTTAGCGACTTTATCAAAGGCCTCGCCAGCTGCATCATCAACGGTTTGGCCGATTTTTTTGAACTTATTATAATCCTCCACTAAAACCAATTCAGTGTGTCCGCCGGAAACTATCAAAGCCATGACGGGGAATCGGCTATTTCCCCTGCCTGGTTTGAAGGAGGGGGCTGGGGGAAGATTAAAATATAAAAAATTAACCGCTAAGTGCGCATAAATATGATTGATTGGCATTACCGGTTTATTCCAGGCCACACCAAGTGACTTGGCAGATTCTACTCCGACAATTAAAGAGGTAATTAAGCCCGGTCCGGCAGTAACTGCAATTAAATCAATATCTTTAGAAGTAACGCCGGCCTTTTCTAAACTTTCTATAATGACTGGAATAATATTTTTTACATGTTCGCGCGCTGCTACTTCTGGCACCACTCCGCCATAAGCTTTATGGATATCAATCTGGGAAGAAACGACATTAGCCGCTACCTCAAAAATATCTTCATTAACTTTAATAACAGCAGCCGATGTTTCGTCACATGATGTCTCAATAGCTAGTATAGTTAAAATTTTATTTTGTTTTTTCATAAACAGTTAAATTCATCGTCTTGCCCCGTTGTGAAGCGAAGCTTCTACAACTGGGGTCACAGGAGGTCTCAATAGCTAAGATTACAAATGATTTCTTTTTAATCATTGGGGGTTGGCTTATTTTGATAATTAATGTTATCAAAATAAGCATTTTTTATCAATCACTACCTTGACTTTTTTAAAAAAATACAATATAATAATTCTCGTGGTTAGTTATTAACCGTTTTTTTATATCAAATATCATGCCGCCGTTGTCTAGTGGGTCGCGAAGCGACGGGGGCAGTAGCGAGCGAAGCGAGAGTCGCTAAAGGCGAGCAAGGGCGAGCCTTCAGCGCTGCCCAGGACTAGGACATCAGTTAGTTTTTAATATCATCAAAGTTTATGCCGCCATCGTCTAGTGGTTAGGACATCAGGTTTTCATCCTGGCAACCGGGGTTCGATTCCCCGTGGCGGTACATCAAAAATAAATATTCAGCTTACGCTGAGTATTTATTTTTGATGTAAAGTTATGCTGGGGAATCAGCGGGTCTTTTTAGCTAAAAAATATCTCCATTTTTTGCTTGGCAATTAGCAAGTTATTTTATTTTTGCTATACTGACAGTATGAAAAAAATCCTCATAATCATCTTAATTATTATAATTTTAGCCGGTAGTTTATATTTTTTAAGAGTCCCGATCCAAAAATTATTTTTCCAACCCATCAACCCTAATGACGAACTTGGCCTTTCCAAAAATCAAATCAAAACTCCTGATATTGAAGTGATAGTTGATAATTTAACCATCCCCTGGGAAATAGCTTTCTGGCCAACCGGAGAAATATTAGTCACTGAAAGAATCGGCAATTTATTGAAAATCGGCCAAGCTAAAAAAGTCATTAAAATTGAAGGCGTTACAGCTGTGGGCGAGGGCGGCTTACAGGGACTAACACTTCATCCTGATTTTAAAAATAATAATTGGCTTTATTTATATTTAACTACCCAAAACAATAGTGTTTTAGTGAACCGTGTTGAGCGCTATAAATTGGTTGATAATAAATTAGAAGACAGAACAATTATTATTGACAATATACCCGCTGCCCAATTTCACGACGGTGGCCGAATAGCTTTTGGCCCAGATGAAAAATTATACATCACTACCGGTGATGCCGGCCAGAGCGATAAGGCCCAGGATTTAAAATATTTAGGCGGGAAAATTCTGCGCTTAAACGACAATGGCTCAATCCCGGAAGATAATCCTTATGGCACAGCCGTTTATTCTTATGGCCACCGCAATCCGCAGGGTTTGGCTTGGGATAATAAGAACCAATTATGGGCCACTGAACATGGCCGTTCTGGAGTGTTATCCGGCTACGATGAGCTAAATTTAATCCAAAAAGGCAGCAACTATGGCTGGCCGATAATCCAAGGACCGGAAACTAAAGCTGGAATGATAGCCCCCATTATCCAATCCGGTGCTAATCAAACCTGGGCGCCAGCCGGGGCAGTTTATTGGGACAATAGTATTTTTTTCACCGGTCTAAGAGGCGAGGCGCTTTATGAATTTAATATCATTACTCAAAAATTAACTCCCCATTTTTTTAAAGAATATGGCCGGCTAAGGGCCCTGGTTTTAAGTCCTGACAAGTTTTTTTATATCAGCACTTCCAACAAAGACGACCGAGGCCAAATCAATGAAGGCGATGATAAAATTATTAAAATCAATCCAAAGATTTTCAGATAAATTTAATAGATAGCTAAATTATTATTTTTAGGATACAATAACTATAATTAATAAATAACTAAAAAATAAGTTGTAAAAAACTTATGCCCCCCATAACTAAAGTTAAAAAGGGCACTAAAACTGTTAGTAGAGTGGCAGTCCTTTTAATTATTTCAGCGGTAATTGCCGTTGGAGTGGGAATAGTAACTTTAACCACTTTAGGTCCGGCTTCCAAGCTGTCCGGTACTACACCCAGCTGGTGTTTGAGCAATGGTATTTTAGACAGTTTTGATACGGTGATTGGTAATACGGGCGACTCCTGTTTTCTGCAGACCACCCTATATCTAATGGTACTGAAAAGATCCTCAAAGCCCCCAGTGGCTGTATTGAGCAAGAACCAGCCGTTTCGGTCACTGGCAACGTTTACCTGAACAGTGCTCACACCATCACTGGCACACCTAATTCCGTGGCCTGGAAATATGATGGCTCTGGTCTGCACCTAAAACTCTGCGATGATCCATATAGTGATAACTCTGGCAGCTTTACCGTCAAGGTCCAATGGCAAAAGGAGGGCACATTTTACACTTGCCATCCCAATGACGCTACTCGCTGTCAATTGGTTACTGGCTGTCCGGCTGGTCAAATTTGCTACGGTGATTCAAATAGCTGCGGCAATGTCTGTTATTCATACATCACTCGCTACGCCTCTCGTTGCAGTTCAGCTACGGCTTGTGCGACAGTGACCGAAGCCGAATGCGCCAGCGGCAATAAACCTTGTTATACCACTGGTGATGTTTGTCTTAAATATGCGGCCAACGACTGCGCGGCGTCAACTCCAGTTACAACCTATACGACTTACAAGTGTTCAGGTAGTCCTAATTATAGCTGTACTCCAACTGTTTGCACTTTAGGAACTGATGGTTGTTATAATTCTCTTGATAGCTGTTCTTCATCTTGTAATGTCCAGGCCTTGTCAAAATATAAATGCAGTTCTTATCAATGCCAGGCCTGCACTGCCAGCGATCCCAGTTGCAGCCAAAATTATGCCGAGTGCGGGGTGGCTTGCCCGTTAGAATCAGAGTCGAGGGGTTGCTGTATCATTCTCAATGGTTTCAATAATCCGGTGGCTCGGTATGATAATTTGACCAGGGCTGAGTGTAATGCTAAACCCATACGTTGGAGATTACAAAAAGTCGGTTCTTTCTGCCCGGGGAAAATTTGTACGGCCAACTATGGCTGTACCAATATTAATTATTGTTACCAATCAGGTGATTTAACCAAGGCAGACAACTCCTGTCCAGCCAATACCACTAAATGCGGCGGTTTCTATTGTAAAAGCGGCGAAGAGTGCAAATCTTACCTATTTAAAAAGTTTTGTTCAGCCACTATTAATAGTTGTCCAGCAGCAAAAGGCAAACTTTGTGCTGCTGGCCAACGCAACACCTGTTGTCCCCTTAATTCAGTCTGTGGAAAATCCACGATTTTGGGCGCCGAAACGGCAGTTTGTCTGGCACCAGGAATTTGTACTGAAGAAATGTCTAGCTATTGCGGTAAAACTGATGATGGTAAATTGTCGTGTTGTACTGCCGCTCCTAATCTTTCCTGCAAAAATGATGGTGAAACTGGTAATATTCCCGTTTGTCAAACCAAAGACGAAACTGCCTGTATAGCAGTGGGTCAAAAGTTTTGTCAGGGCACGGGCGACAAGGTGAATTTTAAGCGTTGCTGTCCTACTGGTACCTGCGAACATCATTCAAACGGCCTGCCTTTCTGTAACGATTAATCATCTTAACAGTGGGAATAAAAAAACGACCGCCATCTATTCTTTTCGATGGCGGCCTTTTTGTGTTCTTTAACGGATTAGCCGACAGCCATGATGGCCGTGGCGATTTCGTCTCCGATTTGGTTTAAGAACAATTTGTCCCGGACCGACAGATGGTTGACATCCAGCCACGGGAACTGGCTGATCAATTGATAGTATTCTGTCGGGGGTGGGCTTGAGGCCAGTCGGCGATCAAAGTTAGCCATTGCCTCGCGATCCTCGCGAGTGAGCGGCTTGTTTTGGAGTTTGAACCACAGTCGATAGGCCGAAAGCAATTCTCGTTCTTGGTTGACGAATATTAGATCGCGGATTTCTGGCTCTCTGATTTTAACAAATGGCAATTGTTCTTTGATAAACTGTTTGAAATCAGGTGAGAGGCCAGCAAAATACCAGTGAGCGTCAAATTGCTCGCTTTTAGAGATATTTACTAAGTCAATGGCCAGGTAATGGTCATGGAAATAGCACAAAGTTCGCGTTCTGACTGCCGCTTTTTCAACCGCCACAGTAGCACAGTTGATGCAGTTGATAATAATTATTATCAGTCCAATTAAAATAAATGATTTTAATGTTCTCGTGGCTATCATCATTGGTCGAATCCTCCTCTAAGCGGTTTTGGTGCGAACCTTCATCTCAATAAGACAACCGCAGTCTATCATACTTGACAAATTTTGTCAATCCGATAGCCAAATGGTTATTTTTAAGGTAAAATAATCTTAATTAATAAATAACTAAAAAATATGATTTTATTTAGAAAAATCTTAATTTTTTCTTTGATTACCGGTCTTTTTGTCAGTATCAGCGCTGTTTTAGCTGTTAATCTGCCAGAGCCAGCCCAAGAGGTAGTTCCCGAACAGGCCGGTGTTTATGATGTTTTAGGACGACCCGATTTAAAATTAAAAGTTTTTGTTTATGAACCAAGAGTTGATCAGTCGGCTAAAAATAATAATAATGGCAAACCAACTACTCAAGTTCCGCCAGAAATTTGCGCTTCAACTTCAGTGGCTGACCCTGATTCTCCAGCAGTGGTAGCTGGCGCCGGTTGGAAAATGCCGGCCCATTGGGTTTATAGATTAAACTTAAATAATGTTCCAACCGGAGTCGGCTCTCTCAACTTGCCGACTATTACTGATAACGCTTTTAATCAATGGTCTATAGCTATTAATAATTTAGTTGCCATTGAGCGAGGGGAAGACACCACTTTAAATAAAGCCCAATTAGACAGCCAGAATATTATCGCTTGGGGACGGACACCGGGTACGGCTTTGGCGGTTTCTTATGTTTGGTATTATAATATTAGCGGGGAATTAGTTGAAGTTGATACGGTTATGAACAGTAAATTTACTTGGTATTGGTCTAATCCTAATAATTGGCCGACTGATCAGACCTGCGCTTACAGCGGCGTTTATGACGCTCAAAATATTTTAACTCATGAACTTGGCCATACTATCGGACTTGATGATGAATATGAGAGTAGCTATATAAATAACACTATGTATGGTTATGGCTCAAAAGGCGAAACCAAGAAAAATACTTTAACTACTGGTGATAAAAATGGCGCCCTGACACTTTATTAAATTGAATATTTTTTAGATAAAAACGCCGGCTTAATAGCTGGCGTTTTTATTTACTTATATTTATTTCTCTAAAGCGCCGCGGGTATAAACATTTTTTGCGTTCCACAAAAGCCAACCGGCAGTTTGGTTTTCATCACTTGCTCTGATTTGCGCTTTAACCATCTTAGCGTCATAATCGGCGCCTAAATCAAAGTCCTGCAGCCAAGGGCGGGTGGTAGCAATGGAACTGGTCGCTGTCTCTAAAATCAATTTACCTTCTTTCAGCGCCTGATTGACCACTTCATAGGGGTGAGCGGCTGGGTTGGCTAAAGATAAGTAGCCGGGCGGATAATGCGAAGGATAAACCATGGGCGAAATAAAATTAAAATAAAGAGCCGCATCTACTAAGCGCTGGCCGATATTCAAATCATAATTAGGATCATTTCGCCTTTGGTAGGTGAGACCGAATAAATCAATAGACAAAGGAATAGGCAGTTCCGCTAATTCTGATTTTAGATATTTGAAAAATTCGGTTATGATTTCATATCTTCTTTGGCTGTCAGAAAAATTATGATATTGGATTTGCTTAATGTTGCCATCGGAAGGAAAGCGGATGTAATCAAACTGCACTTCATCATAGCCGATTAAAGCCGCCTCTTTAGCTTGTTCAACTATTAATTGCCAAACTTCGGGGTTAGTCAGATCGAGCCAAGTAACGCCCTTATAATCAGACCAAACACCGCCAGATTTATTTTTTAGAGCTAAAGCCGGAAATGTTTTTACTGCTGTCGGATCCTGAAAAGTGGTGATTCTGGCAATAGTATAAATTTCTTCATTTTGTAACTGATTTAAAATATTCTGATAATCAACTCTTGACCTGGCTACTGGTGAAAGCGGCCAATTTTTTAGCTTTTCTGAAAAAGGCGGGAACATGAATTTGCCGGCCGGGTCTTTTAGGTCAATGACTAGGGAATTTAATTCGGTCTCTTTGATTAAATTAATTAATTCTTCCCGTCTTCTCTGATTGGAAAAAGTATAACCGGTTAAATAAATCCCCTTGGCTTTTAACGGAGTAGCCAAGGCCTGGGGATAAGGAGAATTGCTCGTTTCTGATAAAATCACCTGCTTGTTTATTTTTAAAAATGACAAAAACTTTGTATTATCTCTGCTTTCAATAATAATTGAAGCGGCGCTTAATAGGGAAATTATGGCTAAAACAGCCAAAGCTGCCAGCGGAGGAATTTTTTTTTCGCTCAAAACAGAGCCGTCCCCGTTGAATCCGGTTCCCTTCATAACATCTTGATTTAAGACAATAAAATTACCTGTTTATTATATCAGTTTTTACCGCCTTTTAGTTTTTTAAGGTTGGGCTATTCATGGCTGTTGTTTTTTGGGATTTGGGTGGTATAATGGAAAATATTTATTTTATGAAAAAATTTACTAAGAAAAAAGAAAATTTTGTCTGCGAGCATTGCGGTAGAGCAGTTGAGGGCACTGGTTACACCAATCATTGCCCGAAGTGTTTGTGGTCTAAGCATGTTGACGTTAACCCTGGTGATCGCCTGGAGAAATGCGACGACCTGATGAAGCCAGTGGATTTATACAAAGAAGGACAGAATTGGATTTTAGTTCACCGGTGCGAAAAATGCGGAATCATTAAGCGTAATCGGATTTCCACTGGAGATGATTTTGACGAGGTGATTAGATTAAGTCAGGAAATTGCTGATCGTAAAACCAAAAATAATTGTCATGGCGGGTGATTTACTATAGATTCTGGCTAAATTCCGCAACCCTATGTTTTTTAGTTGTCATGGCCAATACAGTAGAGACGGGGCATGCCCCGTCTCTACTTGATATTAATATGGGATTGCGGAGTTTATTCCGAACAAAGTGAGAAACCTGCTCGCAATGACATACAATGAATGTTTTATAATGTTGCTGGCCGAATACCCCTGGCTTTTAAGCCAGGGGATGAAGGCCAGTATGAGAAAAAATATTGTCAGCAGTAGAGACGGGGCATGCCCCGTCTCTACTAGTCATTCTGAATTTGCCCAGACCTGCCTGCCGGCAGGCAGGTACTGCGGTCTTTAGACCACAGTCAAATTCATAATTTAAAATTATTTAAAATTTAAAACCCGCTTTGGCCTAGAGCTAGAGCGGGTTTACTGTATTGTTGTAAATTTAGAACTGCCAGCTGATTTGAGCAGAGACCGTCAGGGTTTCTGCCTCATACTGGCCGGGATAAAGAACGCCAAAGTCGCGTTCAACATCATTTTCACCCCAGCCATAGATGGCAGAAACGCTGAAAGAGAGGTGATCTTTTTGGCACTCCAGACCCAAGGTAGTGTTAATTAAATAGATTATTTATTGTGCTATGATTGACAAAATATTAAAATATAGTACACTTTCATTAGTACCTTAACAATCTAAACCAAGAACAAACCAACTAAGGAGTGTTTGTATGGATATCAGAAAAACCGTATTAATTACGGGTACAACTGGTGCTATTGGATCGATGCATCTCTTAGAACTGCTCAAACGAAACTATCGAGTTATTTGTCTTGTTCGGGGCAATGATGAAGTTGATCGATTTAAGCGATTAGCTGCTGTAGTCGGTCAAGATATAGCTTCTCGAGTTCAAATTATTAATGGTGAAATTACTCAACCATTAGCTGGTGTTGGTTGGGAAATTATTAACAGATTAAGGGGAGAAGTTGATATCGTAATTCACCATGCCGGTTCAATTAAATTTGATCGCAAATGGCAAAATGAGATTATGGCCACTAATATTGGTGGAACCGCTAATATGTTAACTTTAGCTAAAGCTTTGTCGGTGAATTATTTTTGTTATGATAGCACGGCTTATACTCTAAACCAGATACCCCGCAATCCTTATGAAGAATCCAAACAAGTAGCAGAAAAAATGGTACTTGATTGGCACAGCGGCAAGTCAATGGTTTGGCGTCCAAGTATTGTGGTCGGCCGTCTATCAGACGGCGTAACCCACGGCTTTAATGGCTATTATGGATTTTTTTCTGGGTTTTTCAAACTTAAAGAGCATCTATCTAAAAAATGGGCTCTTAACCCAGAGCAGTGTCGAGTTGAAGGGTTTGAATTTACCGAGAAAGGAATATTGATTTTATCCCAACCTCTCTGTATTGATTATTCTCGCGAATCAACTCTTAACTTGGTAGCGGTTAACTGGGCAGTTTCAGCTATGACCGATCTAATGGAAACAGCCAGGTGGAACACAGCTTATAATGTAGTAAGTACTGATCCACCGAAAGTAGCTTGGGTCATTGAGCGCTCTTTTGACATTTTAGGAATTGAGAATGTAAAACGTTTAACTGGCAATATTAATGTTGGGATGACTAGCTTTTGGCGCAATATTCAAACCACCATCAATAGCCAATTGGAACGTTTTTGGCCATACATCAATTATGAGCCAGTGTTTATCTCTGATGCTTTAACTCCAGCACCAATTGTGGATTTGCAGTTTCTCAAGATTATGCTTCAATATGCTATTCAAGAAAATTTTGGCTACAGGAAATAATGGATAAAAAGGAGGTGTCATGAAATATGTAATTGCTGATGGAGTTATCAAATTATTTCAATTAGAGAGTAATAGAGTTTTTTCGATTGATATTTATAAATATTTTCCTCGTTATTTAATTGATAAACCCAGTCTAGAATGTGGTTGGTTTAAATATTGGTGCTTGCAGTTTATACAATTCTTAATTTGTAGTGGCATTAAACTGTTTCTTTGTCCCAGAAAGGGTGAGGTTGGTAATCTTTCTCGGGAAGAAGTGGCAAGTGTATATGATCGAGAAGCAAATACTTATGATGGTAAGCACCATCTTACCACTCATGGAGCAGATATTAACTGGAGGCGAAAAGCAGCAGCAGCTGTTGTTACGATTGGTCGTTTACGTACAAGTCAAAATCGTTCAGATGTTTTTAATGTTCTTGATCTTTGTACTGGTACAGGACTGACTGTTTGTGAAATTTTGCGCCAACTAGCCATTTGGAATATTCCAGCCGAAGTGATTGGCCTTGATTATAATCAAAAAATGCTACAACATGCACAAAATAGGAAGTTAGTTGATTGCAATATTAAGACAATATTTGTTCGCGGTGACGCTATGGATCTTTATTCTGATTTATCTTCTAGTCAGACATCAGATCTAATACAATTCCCAGCTGGAACTTTTGATATTATTACTCAGATGTTTGGGATTGGCGGCATTAATAATCCTATTAGGGTTTTTGAAGGAGTGATTAATATCCTTAAACCGGAAGGTCAATTTTTTCTCATTGATATGCACATGCCAATAGTCGAGCAGGCTGGTGAAATGTTTCTTTTTAAATGGTTTAAATTTCCCTCATTGGAAATGATGACTTATTGGAAAACAACAGTTCCATTAGCTCTATCTCGTCTTTGGGGATGGAGAGATTCAACTTTAGATTTTTATCTTCTACCACTTATTACCTGTCAAGATGCGCAGGGTGTGTTGTGGGGTTTTGAAGTTGTTAATTTTGAAGTAGAATCCCAAATCTGGTGGTTGGGGTTGCCAATTATGCCGGTTGGCAGCATAGTTGTTAAAAAAATAGAAATTACTCTAGAAGAGATGAACAAGCGCCAGGCGCTTCTATTGATGGTAATCGCTTGAATATTTTAATATTGTTGAAAGACAATAACTTAATAACCCGCATTGATTTTAGATCAGTGCGGGCTTTTTAAATTAACTGTGAAATGATATTATTATAAGGAAATAAGAATATCATGAATATATTTGCTATATCAGGATTACTTATTGTAGTCACTTGCAGTGTGATGACTTTTTTAATGTTTGTGCAAGGCAGTGAACGATCTCATCGAATCTGGGGTATTTTTTGTATTACCGTGTTTTTTTGGGGTATTGGCGTATTTAAAATCGCTAGTACCGCTGATCCGGAAATAGCAATCTTTTGGTGGAGGATTGGTTATATTGGTGTTATTTTTATTCCCATAATTTTTACTCATTTTGTTTATGAGTTTTTGAAATTAAAAATAGGCTGGTATATATGGGCATTATACTTATTAGGAGTTATTTTTTTGTATCTCAATTTATTTACAGATTTATTTATTGGTCAAGTTAGGCTGGTTTTTAATCAGTTTTATTATATTTCCTCTCCCGGACTTTTATATAGTTTATTTTTTGTATTATTTATCGTATTTGTTCTTTTCAGCCATATTAAATTATGGCAAGCTCTTAGAAAATCTCATGGAATTTTAAAAGTACAATTAAAATATTTTTTTTTAGCTACCATAATTGGTTTTAGTGGAGGTACATTGAGTTTTTTACCAGTTTTTAACATAAATTTATATCCATTTTTGAATTTAACCGTCTTTCTTTACCCCATAATTATGGGGTATGCTATTTTTAAACATCATTTAATGAACATTAGAGTTATTGCTACCGAATTATTTTCCGGTTTTTTAGTAATTGTAACTTTTGTTAAAGTATTTTTTTATTCTTCTCTCACAGAATTATTTCTAGGAATTGCAGTATTTTTAATCACTGTTATTTTTTCTATTTTATTAATCCAATTAGTTTTAAGGGAGGTTAACCGTCGCGAACAAATGGAAATCTTGACCAAGAACTTGCAAAAAGTAACCAAGGATTTAAAAGTGGCTAATAACAAAATAGAGAGATTGGACCAAGCCAAGCTGGAATTCTTATCCATCGCTTCCCATCAGCTTCGCACCCCGCTGACTGTTATCAAGGGCTATGTGTCTATGATGCTGGAAGGCAATTTTGGCCCGATATCCAAACCAATCAAAGAGAATTTAAACAAAATTTATTTGGCTAATGAACGGTTGATAAGTTTAGTGGAGAGTTTGCTCAATATTTCGCGTATTGAAGCTGGTCGTTTGGAATTTAATATTAAACCCACTAATTTGGTGGCAATAATCGCACCCTTGCTTAGCGGCTTTAAAGAAAAAGCTAAAGAAAAGAATTCAAAATTGAATTTTTTGCCGGCCAAAAATATTGAACAGGTCTTAGCTGACGCTCAAAAAATAAAAGAAGTGTTAACCCATTTATTAGACAACGCTATTAAATACACCAATGATGGCACTATTACTTTAAGATTATATCAAGCAGGCCAATCAGTAGTTTTCAGTTGCCAGGATACCGGCCGAAATATTTTAGCGCCGGCCTTACCTGATTTTTTTGATAGATTTATTCAAAAAAATAAAACCGTTACTGCCTTAACTCAAAATACCAACTTAGGTCTTTATTTTTCTCAAATGGTTATAGAAAAAATGGGTGGAAAACTTTGGGTAGAAAGCGCCGGAGCGAATCAGGGTAATAAATTTTATTTTAGTCTGCCCGGAATCGGTAAAAATCAAATTAAAAAATTGGGGATTAAAAATTAGTTTATGGATATAAAAAACATAGCGTTAATCATTGTCAGCTTGATTAATCTAATCTTGGGTTTTATTATTTTAATTCAGCGTCCAGTCAAAAAATCAAATACTATTTTTAGTTTGATGGTTTTTAATGTGGTTTTATGGGCGGCTATTATTGTTGTTTACCGTCATATTGCCCAACTGGAAACAGCTTTGATTTTAGTCCGTTTATTTTTTGCTATTGCTATTTTTATACCTTTGTTTTTTCTATTTTTTACTTTTATTTTTCCTTACCAGAAAAAATTATGGAAGAAAACAGTAATTTTTATTATTTGTCTGCCGCCAATTATTATTTTTCTGCTGACTTTGTTCACTAATACTATTATTAGCGGCCTTCAGCCGGTGGTGGGAGCTGAAAGTTTGATTATTTTTAGCCGCTGGTTCTTTTTTTACGCTCTGACCAGTTCTCTTTATTTTATCTGGACACTGTTAAATCTTTTTCTTGATATCTTTAAAACTTCGGGAATTATCAGAACTCAATTAAAATACATTTTTATTGGCTTGTTAGCTTCCTCGATAATTGCGCTCGGCACTAATTTATTTATGCCCTGGTTCGGCTATTTCGGTCTTGATTGGATCGGCCAAACCTCAACAGTTATCTGGATAGCTTTTGTGGCTTATGCCTTGGTCAGAGAGCGGTTAATGGATGTGAAAATTATCACCACCATCTTATTTTCTATTTTTATAGTGGTTATATCGGTCTTTTACATTTTTGAAGCTCAAGATCAATTTGAATTAATGTCTAGGATATTGATGTTTATTTTAACCCTCGTTTTTATATTGTTGCTGATTAAATCGGTTTTAACCGAAGTCAATCGCCGCGAGGAAATAGAAAAATTAACCGTTAATCTGCAAATAACCACTAAAGACCTTAAAAGAGTTAATAAAGAATTGAAAAAATTAGATAAAGCCAAATCAGAGTTTTTATCAATTGCTTCGCATCAACTACGCACTCCTTTAACGGTTATTAAGGGCTATGTTTCGATGATGTTAGAAAACAATTTTGGTCAAGTCCCAAAATTAATTAAGGACAATTTAAATAAAGTTTATTTATCTAATGAACGATTGATTAGTTTGGTGGAGAGTTTGCTTAATCTCTCACGCATTGAATCCGGTCATTTGGAGTTTAATATCAAACCCGCTGATTTAGCGGAAATAACCAAGTCCATAGTTGAGGGTTTTAAACAAAAAGTCAGCCAAAAAAACTTGAAATTGGAATTTTTGCCGGCTACCAACATTCCCCAAGTTTTAGTTGACGCTCAAAAAATCAAAGAGGTTATCTCTAATCTAATTGACAATTCCATCAAATACACTAAGACTGGCGGCATTATTATCGGGCTTCATCAAGAAAGCCAATCGGTGGTTTTTTCTTGCCAGGATACCGGCATCGGCGTTTTGCCAGAGGACTTGCCCAGGTTGTTTGAAAAATTCGTCCGGGGCAAGGGTATGATGCAGGTCTATACCGAGGGTACGGGCTTAGGGCTTTATTTTGCCCGCATGGTCATAGAAAATATGGGCGGGCGGATTTGGGTAGAAAGCGCCGGCCAGGATCAGGGCAGCAAATTTTCTTTCAGTTTGCCGATAGCTGATCAGAGTAAGGTGAAGAAAATTAAATAGAAATAAGAAATAGGAAATAGGAAATAAGAAATAAGAGATAAGGGGGAAAAAAGTGAAGTAAGAATTAAGAATTATGAATCAAGAAAATTGAATAGAAATAGGAAATAAGAAATAGGAAATAAGAAAAAAGAAATTATGGACAAAAAGTCACAATATTTAGAATTAAAAGATTTAGAAGTATATGTTGTTTCGAGAAAATATAGTAGTTTTGCTTGGAATATTTATAGTAGATTAAATTGGCAACAGAAAAAAATAATAGGTGATCAATTTATAAGAAGTACCGACTCAATAAGCGCCAATATCGCAGAAGGATATGGGCGCTTTCATTATTTAGATAAAAATAAATTTTATTATAATGCTCGTGGTTCTCTTTTAGAGTCACGACATTGGGCTGGATTAATGTTAGAAAGATTAATAATTACCAAAGAAGAATTTTCGGTTGTTATTAGATATTTCATTGACATTTCTAAAATGTTGAATAAGCTAATCAAGTCACAAAACAATCGCAAACAACAATTATAGTTTATCCTTATTTCCTATTTCTTATTTCCTATTTCTTATTCTTTATTTCTTCTTTAATTTCGCTAATGAAATCTTGAATTTTTTTCGAGCCTTGATCGCCCTCGCCACGTTTTCTCACTGCCACGGTTTTTTCTTTTTGTTCTTTTTCACCCACTACTAAAATGTAAGGAATTTTTTGTTTTTCGGCAGTCCTGATGCGTTTGCCTAAAGATTCGTCGGACTTATCGATTTTGGCTCGACTATCGGCGGCTTTCATTTTTTCTAAGACCTGGTTGCCGTAATCGTTATATTTTTCTGAAACCGGAATAATTATGACTTGAATTGGCGCCAGCCAGAGAGGAAAGGCAGCGGCATAATGTTCGATTAGAAAACCAATGAATCTTTCATGGGTGCCCAGCGGCGCTCGGTGGATGCACAACGGGGTTTTTTCTTCACCCCGGTCATTTTTATAAGTCAAACCAAATCTTGCAGGTATGGCAAAATCCACTTGATTAGTGGCTAAGGTAAATTCCTTGCCGATAGCGCTCCAAACTTGCACATCAATTTTCGGCCCGTAAAAAGCCGCTTCATTCTTCACTTTGACATAAGGAATATAATTTTTTTTCAGAGCCGTTTCAACCATAGCTTCAGTTTTTTGCCAAAGCTTGGCGTTATTAACGTATTTTTTGCCCAAGCCCTCGGGACTATGAGTTGAAAATCTCATAACATATTTTTCAATGCCAAAAATTTTAAAGTATTTCAGATACATCTGGCAGACAGCGATAAATTCTTGTTCAAATTGGTCTTCGGTGCAATAGATATGAGCGTCATTCATTTGCATGGAACGCACGCGCATTAAGCCGAATAATTCTCCGCTTTGTTCATAGCGATAGCAGGTGCCATACTCAGCTAATCTTAGGGGTAAATCACGATAACTGCGCGGTTCAGAGCCGAAGATTTTATGGTGATGCGGACAATTCATCGGTTTAAGGTAATACTTGATTCCATCTACCTCCATTGGCGGGAACATACTGTCGGCATAATAAGGCAAGTGTCCGCTTTTTAAATACATAGATTCTTTGCAAATATGCGGTGTCTTAACGCGGACATAGCCAGCTTCTTTTTCAGTTTCTTTGGCTAACTTTTCCAATTCCTCAATTAAAACTGCGCCATTGGGCAGCCAGAGAGGCAAGCCCGGTCCCACATCATCATCTTGGATGAAAATTTTAAATTCAGCGCCTAATTTACGGTGGTCTCTTTTTTCCGCTTCCTGAAGCATTATTAAATATTTTTGCAACTCATCTTTGGTATTGAAAGCCGTGCCATAAATTCTCTGGAGCATTTTGTTTTTCTCATCGCCGCGCCAATAAGCGCCGGCGATTTTTAGAAGCTTAAAATGACCCAATTCTTTGGTCTTCTCAACATGCGGCCCTCGGCACAAATCCTCAAACTCGCCAACCCGATAGAAACTGACTTTTTTCTCTCCCTCTTTTTGCAATTCTTTAATTAACTCTTGTTTGTAGGGCTGGTCGGTAGTTTTTTTAAGCGCTTCTTTGATAGTGGTTTCAGTTTTGGTAAATTTCAGTTTTTGCTTAATCAATTCAGCCATTTTTTTTTCGATTTTTTCCAGGTCATCAGTAGAAAAAGTTTCCCGGCCCAAGTCAAAATCGTAATAAAAGCCCTCATCAATGGTCGGGCCGATGGCGAACTTAACATCACCGAAAATTTCTTTGACGGCATAAGCCAGGAGGTGGGAAGTGGAATGGCGGATTTTATCTAAGTTGTGTTTAGCCTCGGGCATAATTAATAATATTATAGATTTTTTACAAAAAATTTTCAACTCTTGACAAAAGACCGCGCTGGTAGTAAATTAGAGGGTATTATAAATTAAAGCGTAGGTTTTAGTAAACTGTACCTTGATATCAAAAGGAGAAAATCCGTGGGTGAGGAAAGATATATTTTGAGCCGGCGAGTCGCAGACGGCTTTAATGAGGTGATTAAAGCCAAATCAGCGCCTCTGCCAGAATCGGTGGATTTCAACGCTTTTATTGCCAGCCATTCCTTAGACCCCCTGGAGGTGGCTCAATTCTTGAAAGTTTCTCATGCCGATGTCCATAATTTAATCAAATTTGGCGGTTGGATAGAACCGGCAGCTAGAAGCAATTTATTAAAGCTGTTGAGTGAAACTTGCAATCGAAGCCGAAAAGAGTTTTGTAGGTTTTTAATGGCTCAGGCCGGCAATGTTGGCACTAAGAATATTCCTTTGGGATATTGATTTCAAGATTGAATCAGTTCAAAGTAATAACCGTTTCTTTTTAGAAACGGTTATTTTTATTTGAATAATTGAGTATTTTGGGATAGAATAAATTAATGGAATACACGATTTTCAAAATCAAACGGCAAATAATTGATTTAGTCGCTCAAGCCATTGAACAGGATTTTGATTTAACTAATTTGGAAGTGACTAGACCGCCGGATTGGCAGCTGGGCGATTTAGCTGTGCCTTGTTTTTATCTTTCCAAATTAACCAGGCAGGCGCCGAATAAAATAGCTGAGGAGTTGGCCGGTAAAATAAATCCAGGCGGAGTCATTAAAGCCATAAAAAATATCGGTCCCTATCTCAATTTTTTTATTGATCCAGCTGTTTTTGGCAAAAGCGTCATTAATGAGATTCAAAAATATCAAGCTACTTATGGTTCTTTTAAATCGGGCCAGACAAAAATTATGTTGGAGTATTCCCAGCCCAATACCCATAAGGAATTTCATATCGGCCATTCCCGCAATGTCATTTTAGGCCATAGCTTGGTTAATTTATTAAAACTCATGGGCCATAAAGTCATGGCTGTCAATTATATCGGTGATACTGGAGCGCACGTCACCAAATGTTTATGGGCTTACGATAAATTCTATAAAGATAAAGAAATTCCCAGCGATAAAGGAAAATTCCTGGGCCAGATCTACGCGGCAGCGTCTCAGAAAGTAGAGACCAATAAGGAATATAAGAAGGAAGTTGACGAAATACTGCGTCAATTGGAAGCTGGCGATGCCCGGGCCTTCAAGGGAGCCGCTAAAAAATGGCTGGCTTTATGGCAGCAGACCAGAAAATGGAGCTTAGACAGTTTTAATGATATTTATAAAATATTAGGCGTGAAATTTGACCAGGTTTTTTATGAAAGTGAAATGGCCAAGCCGGGCAAAAAGATAGTTGAAGATCTGCTGGCAAGGAAAATAGCCGAGAGATCAGAAGGAGCGGTGATAATTGATTTGGAAAAATACGGCTTGAAGAAATTCCTGCTTTTGAAGTCAGACGGCTCGTCTTTGTATGCCACCAAAGAATTGGCGCTGGCCAAGCTGAAATTTGAAAAATTTAAAATTGATGAGAGTGTTATAGTGGTTGATAGCCGGCAAAGTTTTTATCTTAAGCAATTCTTTAAAACCCTGGAGATTATCGGTTGGGGCGGCAAAATGATCCATATTTCCTATGAATTCGTGACTTTAAAAGCAGGGGCGATGGCTTCCAGAAGGGGCAATGTTGTTTTATTTGAGGATTTTTATAATCAAGTTCTTGGCCGGGCCAAAATAGAAACCCAAAAAAGGCATAATGATTGGCCGGAAAAAAAGATTCAAGAAGTAGCTGACCAGATAGCTCTGGCGGCTATAAAATTTAATATGCTAAAAGTTGGCAATAACAGCATTATTGTTTTTGATATTGATGAGGCCCTGGACTTTGACGGCTTCAGCGGTCCTTATATACAATATACTTGTAGCCGGATAAAAAGCGTCCTTAAAAAAGCCAGTTTTCGGCCAGGCCAGCGGATTGACTATGCCAAATTAACAACCGAGTTGGAAAAGGAGCTTTTACTCAAACTAGCCAGTTTTCCCGAAGTAATTGCCGAATCAGCCCAGCAATACGACCCCAGCGGCTTAGCCCAGTATTTATTTGAGCTGGCCAGATTGTTTTCCACTTTTTATCAAAAAATTCCAATTATCAACTCACCCCAGGAAATAAGCAAGGCCAGATTATTATTAATTGATTCAATCAGAATAGTTTTGATAAATGGTTTGGCGGTTTTAGGGATAAAATCACCCAATCAGATGTAAAATTTATTTTGGTTAGCCGCCACCAATCATTATCTTAATTGATTAAAGTTATAAATTTAGGTATGCAAAAAAAATACAAAATATTATTAATTGAAGATGAGCCGGAGTTAATCGGTCTGTTTAGCGATGCGCTACGACTGGCTGGTTTTCAAGTAGAAGTGGTAGAGGACGGCATTCAGGCCTGCGGCGCTGTTAAAAAATTAAAACCCGATTTGGTTTTGCTTGATCTAATAATTCCCAAAAAAGACGGCTATGAGGTTTTAAAAGAAATTAAGTGTGATCAAACGGTCAAAAACACTTTAGTTTATGTTTTCAGCAATTTAACGCAAAAAACTGAAATTACCAGAGCTTTTAAATTGGGTGCTAAAGAATATTTAATTAAATCCGATTACACCCCTTCAAAATTAGTCGCCAAAATCAATCAGACCTTGAAATAGTTACCAAACTATTTCATTCTCTAACCTTGATTAAAAAGATAAAAGCTGGTAAACTACCAGCTACTATTAAATAATAATCATTGAAATATTCATGAAACCAGTTATCAGTGAAACTTGCATTGCTTGCGGCACTTGCGAGGCGCTTTGTCCGGAAGTTTTCAAAATTGAGGACCAGGGCGATAAAATGATGGCCGTTGTTCAGCCAGCTGATTACCAAAAACATAAAGATAAAATAGACGAAGCCCTGGCCGCCTGCCCGGTTCAGGCTATCAGTTGGGAGGAATAAAAAAATTCATCAAAACGGGCTAATGACCCGTTTTTGTGTTGACTAAAATAGCTAAAATTGGTAAAATGTATTTAAGTTTTTATCTCATAAAAAATAAATGACTGATCAAAAAAATAATCCTCTAATTGAAAAGGAATTAACAATCAAAAAATTCTGGGAGGACAATCAGATATTTCAAGAAAGTTTGGCTGCCACCAAAGATGGTGAGGTTTTTAGTTTTTATGACGGCCCGCCTTTTGCCACCGGCACGCCTCATTATGGCCATTTGGTGGCCAGTCTAATAAAAGACGTCGTACCTAGATATCAGACCATGAAAGGCAATTATGTTGAGCGTCATTGGGGCTGGGATTGCCATGGACTACCAGTGGAAAATTTAATTGAGCAGGAACTGAATTTGTCTAACCGTAAAGATATTGAAGGTTTAGGTATTGGTAAATTTAACGCCGCCTGCCGCTTAAGCGTTTTAAGGTATGCCGATATTTGGAAAAAAACCATTCCACGTTTGGGCCGCTGGGTGGATATGGAAGCCGATTACCGCACGATGGAGCCCTGGTATATGGAAAGTATTTGGTGGGTCTTTAAGCAGCTTTACGATAAAGATCTGATTTATGAGGGTTATAAGGCCATGCATATTTGCCCCCGCTGTGAAACTACTTTATCTAATTTTGAAGTGACTCAAGGTTATAAAGATATTAAGGATTTGGCGGTCACTGCTAAATTTGAATTGCTCCCACCCCCCTTACCCCCCCCTCCGGCAGGGGGGGAGAATATTCCCACTTATGTTTTGGCTTGGACGACTACTCCTTGGACTTTAATTGGTAATGTGGCCTTGGCGGTGGGCGAGGATATTGATTATGTGCTGGTTCAAGAAAACAAGAAAACAAGAAAACAAGAAAACAAGAAAGGTGAAGAAAAATTTATTTTAGCTAAAGATTTGGTTGATAAAGTTTTTAAAGATGAGGAATATGAAGTTATAGAAGAATTTAAGGGTAAGGATTTGGTGGGCAAGAAATATAAACCCCTCTTTGATTACTTTTTAGATAAAGATATTGAACACAAAGAAAATCTTTATACTATTGTCAGCGCTGATTTTGTCTCAACAACTGATGGCACTGGCATTGTCCATATTGCGCCGGCCTTTGGTGAGGAAGATCTGGCCCTGAGCCAGAAAAAAAATTTGCCCCTCATCCAACATGTTGATTTAACTGGCCGGATTAAAACCGAAGCTAAAGAATTTGCCGGCTTGGAAGTCAAGCCCAAAGAAAATAGCCAGAAAACCGATGTAACCATAATTAAATATTTGGCAGCTAAAAAATTATTATTTTCTGAAGAAGAATACGAGCATAGTTATCCGCACTGCTGGCGCTGTGATACGCCCCTCTTAAATTACGCCACCTCTTCTTGGTTTGTTAAGGTGACTGCTCTCAAAAAAGACCTGATTAAAAACAATAAAAAGGTTAATTGGGTGCCGGCGCATTTGAAAGACGGTCGTTTTGGCCATTGGCTGGCAGAAGCGCGCGATTGGGCAATTTCCCGCTCGCGGTTTTGGGGCACGCCCTTGCCGGTTTGGCGCTGCCAAAATTGCCAGGAGATTAAAGTGGTCGGTTCCATTGAAGAATTGGATAAAAACAAGATTGATAATATTAATATTTACGCCATCCGCCACGGCGAATCGGAAAAAAACACTAAAGCCATTTTTAGTAATAATCTTAATAAATATCCTTTAACCGATTGGGGCCAAGAACAAACTGAGCAGGCCGTTAAAAAGTTAAAGGATCTTAAAATTGATTTAATTATTTCTTCGGAAGTTTTAAGATGTAAACAAACAGCCGAAATTTTAGCCAAAGAATTGGAGCGAGAATTAAAATTTGACTCTCGCTTAAATGAAGTTGACCCGGGCCAGTGGCAAGATCGGCCCGATAATAATGAGGCCGCTTTAAGAATGCTGACTCACTGGCGAACTGTTAATAATTACCAGATTCCTGATGGTGAAAGCGTTAGCCAGGTGGCAGAAAGGATGTTCAATCTTTTTAAGGCAATAAATAAAGATTACCAAGGTAAAAATATCTTATTGGTTTCTCATGGCGATAATATCAGAATTTTAAATGGCCGACTCTTAGGCCTTAAAAATGGAGAAATTTTCCAAAAACCCATGCCGGAAAATACCGATGTTATCAAGTTGGCCGAAAAAACCGTTGATTTACATAAAGATGTGGTTGATGCTATTGGGTTTGAGTGTCCGAAGTGTCAAAGCCAGATGAAAAGAATCAGTGAGGTTTTGGATTGCTGGTTTGAATCTGGTTCCATGCCTTATGCCCAATTCCATTATCCTTTTGAGAGTAAAGATAAATTTAAAAAAACTTTTCCAGCTGATTTTATCGCCGAAGGCGTCGATCAGACCCGCGGCTGGTTTTATACTTTAATGGTTTTGTCTACGGCTTTATTTAATCAGCCGGCTTTTTTAAACGTGATTGCCAACGGCATTGTCTTGTCAGCTAACGGCGCTAAAATGAGCAAGCGTCTGAAGAATTATCCTGAACCGGACTTGATAATGGACAAATACGGGGCTGATGCTCTAAGGTTTTATCTTTTGTCTTCGCCGGTTATGATAGCGGAAAACTTGAATTTTTCCGAAAGCGGCGTCAAAGAGATCTTCCAGAAAGTGATTATGTTGATGAATAATATCTTGAAATTTTATAAGCTTTATGAGGTTGCTTCTCTAAAATCGAGTAATAATTCTAAAAATATTTTGGATCAATGGCTGTTAGCTAAACTGAATAAATTAATTGAAGATGTAACCAGGGCAATGGATGATTACCAGCTGGCCAAAGCTGTCCGGCCGCTCCAAGAATTCATTGACGAATTTTCCACTTGGTGGCTAAGGCGCAGCCGCGAACGTTTTAAATCCAGTGATGAGACCGACAAACAACAGGCCCTGATAACTTGCCAATTCGTTTTAATCGAACTGGCTAAGGTTATGGCTCCCTTTTTGCCCTTTTTAGCTGAGCAGGTTTATCAACAGGCCAACGGGCCGCTGAAGTCGGTTCATTTGGACAAATGGCCAAGAGCCGCTAAAGTCGACCAAAAAATTCTCGGACTAATGATCGGTGTCAGGAAAATTGTGGAATTGGGCTTAGCTAAAAGAGCCGAAGCCGGCCTAAAAATCAGGCAACCGCTGGCTTCGCTGAAATTTTCAATTATCAATGATTCAGCTTTATTAGCTGGTTTTAAATTTTTAAACCAGCAAAAACAAGAAGAATTGTTTGGTCTAATTAAAGAGGAATTGAATGTTAAGGCCGTGGTTTTTGCTAAGGATCTCGGCCAGGAGGTGGAACTAGATACGGTGATAACTAAAGATTTGAGGTCGGAAGGATTATTGCGCGAATTAATCAGAACAATTAATAGCTTAAGAAAAGACCAAGGTTTAACTATCGGTGATAAAATTAAGGTTTTATGGCAGAGCGACAACCCGGAAATTATCAAAGTTTTAACTGATAAAAAATTAGCCAATGAATTAAAAAACTCTGTCCTGGCTGATGAATTTGTAGCCACTGATAATACCGGCGAAGTCATAAAGATAAACGACGAAGAAATAAAAATCAAGATAGAAAAAATTTAACCAGTATTAGTTTGCTATTATCATATGACTAATAAAGTTATTAAGCCGGAATTATTAGCACCGGCGGGCAGCTTGAAAAAATTAAAAATCGCTTTGGCTTATGGCGCCGATGCCGTTTATATCGGCTTGCCGGCTTATTCCTTACGGGCCCAGACCGATTTTAATTTGAAAGATATTAAAACGGGGATTGAATACGCTCATCAATTAGGCAAAAAAGTTTATATCACTATCAATATTTTTGCGCATAACCGGCATTTAAAATTACTGCCGGCTTATTTAAAACAACTGAAAAAATACCGGCCCGATGCTATTATTGTTTCTGATCCCGGCGTTTTACAACTGGTTAAAAAAATATTGCCAAAAGTGGCTATACATCTTTCCACTCAAATGAATACGCTTAATTATGAAGCGGTCAGATTTTGGCAAGAGCAGGGGGTTAAGAGAATAATTTTAGGCCGGGAAGCGACTTGGGCTGATATTAAAGAAATACACCGAAAAGTTCCAAAAATGGCCTTGGAAGTTTTTGTCCATGGAGCGATGTGCCTGAGTTATTCTGGACGCTGTTATCTTTCGGCTTGGCTTTCCAAGCGCAGCGCCAATTTGGGTCTCTGTACTCAACCCTGCCGCTGGAATTATAAAATATATTTAGAAGAACAATTGCGTCCCGGCCAAATGATGCCGATTGAAGCTGATGACCAGGGCACTTACCTAATGAACTCTAAAGATTTGAATTTAATTGATCATTTGAATGAACTAATTAAAGCTGGCGTTGTCTTTTTTAAAATTGAGGGCCGGACCAAAAGTATTTATTATCTGACAGTGGTCACTCGCGCTTATCGCCAAGCCATTGATTTGTTATCTCCCCCTGCCCGAGGGGGAGTGGCGCATCTGCCTGCGCAGGCAGGAAGCGCCGAGGGGGTGGGAGAAAAACAAAAATACAAAAAAGCACCAAAACAAAATTTAAAATTATTAAAACAAGAATTAAATAAAATTGACAACCGCGGTTATACCACTGGATTTTTATTGGGTGATGAAGCTAGTGGTCGGGAAGAATTTTCCACTGCCAAAGCGATGAGCGATTGGGAGTTTGTCGGGGAGGTGGTTGGAATAAAAAAACAAGAAAACAATAAAACAAAAAAACAAATTATTATTATAAAGCCACATAATGCCTTAAAGGCCGGAGAAAAAGTGGAAATTATTACTCCCGCCGCTACTTATAAAACAAAATTCAAGGAATTTTTTGATAAAAATCATAAGTCAGTTAATAAAATTCGCGGCGGAACGACTGACCTTTACTCGGTGGAAATTAGTAATAAATATGATATAGTAAAGATGAGCTTAATCCGAAAAAAGAAACTCCTAAAATAATATGATCTCTTATCTTCGCGGGCAGATAAAATATAAAAGCGCCATACCTAAAAAAGACAATTTTGTGGTCATTGATGTGGCTGGTGTGGGTTATAAAGTTTATGTTTTAGATCGCTTTATTAATAATCTTTCAACCGGTCAAGAAATAGAAGTTTTTATTTACACCCAAGTGGCCGAGGGCGTTTTGGATTTATACGGCTTTGCTGTTGCCGAGGAACTTGGTTTTTTTGAAATTTTAATTTCCATTTCCGGCGTCGGCCCTAAAAGCGCTTTAAATATTTTGCAAAAAGCCAGAATTGATGATTTAAGGGAGGCGGCCAATATCGGCAATGCCGATGTTTTAAGTCGGGTCTCTGGTCTTGGCCTGAAAACCGCCCAAAAAATCGTAGCCGGATTGAAGGATAAGATCGGCGGTCTGGAAATAACCAAAACCGGCGGTTGGAGCAACCAATTCAGCGAGGCGCTTGAAGCTCTGGCGGGTTTGGGCTATACTGCTTCTCAAGCCCGAGAAGCGCTGTCGCATGTTAAAGCTACCGAGACCGGAGATAAGATAAAGGAGGCCTTGAAGATTTTAGGGAAGAGG
>MHIM01000013.1:0-512 GCA_001817505.1 Candidatus Buchananbacteria bacterium RIFCSPLOWO2_01_FULL_39_33
GATTATTGATGAATTCTATCTGAAAAACGGAAACTTAATCATATCAAGGGACGCTAAAAATCCGACTGATTTGATGAAGAAAAATTTTGATTTGCTGGAAAGCATATCGGCCTATAATTTTGCAAAAAAGAATAAAAACAAAGCGACAATCAAAAAAGCGATTGAAAAAATATTAAAAATCGTAAAAAATAAAAACATTAATTATTCGGAGTTTGTCTCCTTTTGGCCGGTTGTCGATATTTCATACAGCCTTTTTAATAAATTGAATCCTGCGGAACAGCTTGAAATCATAAAGCATGTCGTTGATAAATATATTGAATTGAGACATGACCTATATTCGTCATACGGATATTCACCGACAACCCTGCAAGTCGGCAAAGATGCTAAAGCGCACAAAGAAAGCGGAAATTTAGGAATTTATAAGGTATCAAAAATTTTAGATAAAGCAGGGTATAAAAAAGCTAACGGCGAAAGTCTAGAAAATTTTATTTCATCAGGAGATAAAAAATATA
>MHIM01000013.1:523-1964 GCA_001817505.1 Candidatus Buchananbacteria bacterium RIFCSPLOWO2_01_FULL_39_33
AAAAAAGGTAAAAAACTTTTTAAGAGCTTGCTGGTTGATCGTAAAATAAAATTTTCGTGGAGCAAGAATAAAGAGCAAAAAATGCCTGATTTTTTGATTAAGCATAAAAATGACATCTTTATCGTGGAGCATAAGCATATGAAGGAAGGCGGCGGCGGACAAGATAAGCAGATTAATGAAGTGATATCATTCATTAGCTTAAGTGAGAATAATCCTAAAATCCACTACATTTCATTTTTGGACGGGCTTTATTTCAATCTTTTCGCAAACAAAAAATACCTAAACAAAGGCAAAATATTGAACCAGCTCACAAACATAAAACAGAACTTAAAACAAAATAACCAAAATTATTTTGTTAATACGGCTGGGTTTAAAAAACTGATTCAAGGGCTATAATAAGGATTTGCGGATTTTGGGCATTCACCCCTAACCCCTCTGCCCAAAATCCGAAACAAAAAACAAATTTATTCTATTGGATAAAAATCCTATCAAAATACACAGATTGAAAAATATTTTTTGAACTCGCTCCTTTCAGTCGCGCCCCGCTGCGCTCTCGCTACACTTCGTTTCGCTCGGGGCGTATAACACAGCGTATGCGGTTCGGGGCTCAGCTCGCCCCTCTCCTACATTTTGCTCCGCTACGCTACGCAAAACATCGCATACGCTGGAACGTTATGACGCCATCGCTTCGCTCTCGGCGTCATAACGGCGGCGCCTATTGTCGCTGTTCTGCTTGTCGCTGCGCGACAGCGCATAACAGCGCCTATGCGAAATGTCCGCTACGAGCCTGGCGGCTCGGCGTCCACTTCGCATTAGCCGCCGCCGTTGTCGGAAATAATTAAAATTTAACACAAAACCTATGAACAGGGAAATTCCAGAGCATATTAGAAGTCACATGGAAAAAAATGCTGAGCCAAAAAAACCAACGGATCGCTTTCATGAAAGAAGGGGTGAACTATTAGCTTGTGACGATGATGCCCCTTTAGCTGAAAATTTTTCAGATGAATTTAAGGACCAAAGAATCCAAGAAATTAGTCAGGCACTGCAAGAGATGGGTTTTGCTCTTGTTGGCACAAGCACAGAAGTAGACAAAATTATATTTAGAGGGCGTCGTGATGACAAAACTATGATGGAAATTGTTATAACAAAAGGCGAGGATTATACTAGCCCTAAAGATTACGACTGGGAAAAGGATCATGAATAAATTTTAATTACAACCGACAACACGGTTTGTAAGGCTCGCCCCAATCAAAGATAATCAGCTCGCGTACATTTCGTTTTCGCTGGCGCGGTGTGCCCCGCACGATTATACTGCGCCGTTCAAACGAAACGTCTTACAAACCAATACGTTATGACGCCATCGCTTCGCTCTCGGCGTCATAACGGCGGCGTCTATCGTCGCTGTTCTGCTCGTCGCTGCGCGACAGCGCATAACAGCGCC